>NZ_JBHUCX010000099.1:121347-352771 GCF_042678105.1 Alicyclobacillus fodiniaquatilis | reverse complement strand
GCCTTGTTTGTGATTGTCATTTCAATCCACGCACCCCATGTGGAGTGCGACTTTTTAATAAGCAAATAAAGAGAGAGGCCCAAAAATTTCAATCCACGCACCCCATGTGGAGTGCGACTGGACCCAATGTAGATTTACATCGCGCCAGCGTCAGGATTTCAATCCACGCACCCCATGTGGAGTGCGACGACCTTTGAACCTTTTAGAATATGGATGGTAAAACATTTCAATCCACGCACCCCATGTGGAGTGCGACGTATTTATCTGTCGTATACCCTGGTTTCCCTTCCTATTTCAATCCACGCACCCCATGTGGAGTGCGACTTTCATCTCGTTCCGTTTTTGGTTTTTTTGGTAGAATTTCAATCCACGCACCCCATGTGGAGTGCGACTATCCAAACGTTGTTCCAATACATCAGCTTTTCATTTCAATCCACGCACCCCATGTGGAGTGCGACAGCGAAAATGCACTTAATTCACATCAATTTGATATCGATCCAGTGCATATTCCGCTTATTCAAGCCTTCTAAACGACTAACAAAGGCCAGATATCTTTCATTTTATGTTATTTTCGATAAAAAGTAATAAAAACTGTGGTGCGAATCTCCCACGCTTTTTATGGGAGCTTGCCATTCGCACCAATCCTACCACTTTTGTAAAACAGTTGTGCCAGGATTAAGAGAACCTCAATCCTACAAAGTTCTTCCCCCTGATTATGCACTGCGTTACAGTAACGCTTCAATTGTCCGCTAGGTGTTCATCAATGTCCACAAACGCATTGGATGTATCAGATTGAGCGATCCAAAACGAGTTCCAAGACGAAGCTTTACACCCGTGCTCTGAAGTACGGACACTTTTAACAACGGTCAACCGCTTCGTCCTATCAGTTGTGTTTGCATTGTAAGCGATTAGCGATTTCCTTTGCAATTTTCTCCAATAAGTTCACACCGCTGTTTCACTGATCCATTCACGAACACTCCGTTTGCAACTCAAAGCTCAATACAGTCGCTTAACGGCTTCCGGCGTAAAAGGAATCAATTCGTCAATCCGTCCATCTCGGATTTTCATTGCCCAAGCGGGATCGTTTAACAATGCGCGGCCCACTGCCACAAGATCAAATTCCCCACGCCCAAGCCGCTCTATCAAACCATCAAATTTGACATTTGCGGCTCCTTTGCCTTCAGTGAACAGACTCGTAAACTCACTGTCCAACCCCACTGATCCAACTGTGATGGTTGGTTTCCCAGTCAATTTTTTTGTCCATCCAGCCAAATTGAGATCGGACCCTTCGAACTCTGCCTCCCAAAAGCGGCGAGTTGAACAGTGAAATACATCAACCCCCGCATTGACCAACGGTTCTAAAAACGATGCGAGCTCAGCCGGTGTTTTTGCCAACTTTGCAGTGTAAGAACTCGACTTCCATTGCGATATACGTAAAACAATTGGAAATTCCGATCCGACCGCGCGTCGGCAAGCTTCGATCACTTCAACAGCGAAACGTGTACGCGCAGTCATGCTGCCACCATATTTGTCTGCACGTGTGTTGGTTTTCTCCCAGAAAAATTGATCGATCAAATATTCATGGGCACCGTGGAGTTCAATGCCATCAAATCCAAGTCGCTTGGCATCACTTGCTGCTTGTGCAAATGCCTCTACAATTGCAGTGATTTCTCGTTCCGAATACGCATTGACGTTTCCTTTTGTACCCATGTGCCATATTTGCGGAAAAATGTGGCCACCAGCTCCATGTACCGCAGTCAAAACATTTTTCCAGCCATCCAATGCCGCTTGTCCGTAAAAGTGTGGGATATTAGGCTGGCTTGATGAATCAGGGTGATTGATGACCGTCCCTTCTGTAATGATGAGACCAACACCATTTTCAGCCCGACGTCGATAATATGATGCCACATCCTCACCAGGCACTCCGTCTGGAGAGAATTGCCGAGTCATCGGCGCCATCACGATACGATTCGGCAAAATAATTTTTCCTAAATCTACAGACTCAAATAAAGGCGTAATAGAATGAGAATTCACAAATACACAGCTCCTTATGCAATTTGTCATCAATTTTTGACGGGATGGTCAAGAATTGAGCGCGTTCATCTAACGAAGTTGAGGTCATAAAAAATCAGGGTAACATCAGGGCAATGGACGTGCGCAAAAGTGCCTTGATTTGTTGCGGAGATGCGCCTGATCTCTCCATCATTTTTGCACCGATAAGTACGTTGTTCAGATATGCCGCGAGCGCTTGACTCGTCTGACGGATCGTAATCAGTGACTGTTCCTGGCCATCACGGATGACCTCTTCAAGGATTCTTTCCATCTCGATAATCATGCGCTTCACTTCATGGGTTACATCTTCATCGCCAGTACCAAATTCTAACGCAGCATTGACCATGAGACAGCCTTTGCGAATTGGCTCATCACATTGATTGAGTATTGTTTCCAAAATTCTTTCCAATTTCTCCAAAGGAGACTCATGTTGCGAGACGATTTCCGTCAGCATATTGATATTTCGCTGTTTGTACAACCTTAGCGCCTTTAAAAACAAGTCTCGCTTTCCGTCGCAAACGCAATATAAGCTTTGTTTCTTGACACCTGTCGCCGAAGTCAAATCCTCAAACGACGTGGACTGATAGCCTTTTGTCCAGAACACTTCCATACACTGGTACAGTGCGCGCTCCACATCAAATTCTCTTGGTCTACTCATGGGCGCATCATATCAGTTATTGACCGCACAGTCAAAAAACCAGTATTGGATCACACCGCAAGTTGGGTACTGTTCCTGCTGAGCAAGAAAATGCCCTACGGTCCCATCGGCCATTGGCGGCCAATGCATCATACTGCTCCGTAGTATAATTCCGCCCTGTAAAGAAACTCCACTTCTCCATCACTTTCAAATGTTATAAACAGTTTCTCAAGCTCTTTCAACATCTTTGTATAGTTTTCATCATTCGGAAGTGGCGCATGGGAAGATGAAAATTCCCTGCCCTTTAACCCCTCAAAATCTAACTTGTGCGTGTAATTACAATATTTTCTCCCAAAGTTTCCATCCTTAAAAAAAGCTATTAATTCCTTATCACCTATATTTCTTAAATCCACAGTTCTGCGACTACTCGAGAAATCGTAGTGAAGTTTTTCATACGCCTTCGTGAAATCACTTCCCTCGGAAAACATTTTATACCACACTAATAACGCTTTTCCCCCTGGCCTTAATATCCTGTGAAATTCCTTTTTACAGGCACCCCGGTCGAACCAGTGGAAAGATTGAGCACATGTGACATAATCCATAGATGCATCACTTAATGTTGTATCTTCTGCTGTACCATATACGGGATAATACGTTTCATATTGATTCAGCGCTGTATATGCGGCATCTGCCATTTCTTGATTGGGTTCAACAGCGTAAACCCTGCTGCCCTGTTCAAGAAGAAGCTTCGTGAATATACCGGTACCTGCACCTATATCAGCAACGAAAGCGTTTGCTGAGAGGCCGACTTCTTCATAGATGAAATCCATAAGCTCTTTTGGATAGCCGGGACGATGTTTGACATAATGATCTACTCTGCCGGAGAATCTCTCCGTATTTTTCACATCAATCATCCTTCCAATCGATAAAGCTGCTCCAACAAAATAATGATTCAGCCATCGTCCATTGTAAATGAATTAAACCCGTTATAGAAAAGTATCCTGTCGGCCTGACGATGATTGCAGCTTTCAGTTCATCATCCTATGATGCCACACAACCTATTTATACGACCAAAAACTTTTGAATGGAAATTGGTGACTTGCAACAAGTTCTCTCTTAACGGAAATTCGGGTGCCACAACATGGTCACACCGCTCACGACATACGTCATTCCCCTCCGGCACTCGTGATCAAACTTTTACCCGCTTCTAACGCAGCATGTAAGGAAGCGCCATCGTTTTGACCATACTGGCCAAGCACCATACCTATCACCAGCACACGTTTATGGTCGACGTTTCGATAAGCGGCAATGGCCATGTTGCCGATATGCGCTAGGTTTCCAGTTTTGAGCCCCACAACACCATCCTCGCCCAAATCAAGATTGGTGTTCTGAATCGTCCCCACTTCGGGGAATGTCGCATTTTTCTGGCCAACGATTTCCTTAAATACTGGATACGACATGGCCGTTGACGCCACTTTCAGTCGATCCACGGCCGTACTCTCTGTTTGCTGACTGATTCCAGCAGGAGATTTTGAATCCCTCCGCTTGAAGATAGGTGGATGTCAGATAAGTGATTTCCTTATCGTCATCCACCACAAGAATGTTTCTCAATTTTATTCCTCCTGCGCCCTGCTCCTTAAAGCCTTTGTCGTATCTTGACATACCGTAAACTCATTATCCTTCAAAAATTTGTGTACTGAAAAGATCACTACCTGACTTCTACATATTGACCCCTTGGCCCATGTCAAAAAGGTGCTCTGGCGGCTAACCGCCCTGCTCTTGGTTCCTCATTGACATATACAGGTGGAACGTCAATCTGCACTTACACTAGGCTGGATAATTTAAGATTTCCGAAAAAAAATCTAAAGAAATCTAAAGAAAGTGAAATAGGCAATACCATTGCACATACGTCCAATGATCGTTTCAAACTTGATGAAGTTCGGAAATTTATCGTGGTAAACACGCCGTAACGGCGCGAAGGGATACCGGAAGACATGGCAAACTGCGTGTTGTTTTTGGTGGCTAATCTATCCTCTTTTGTCACTGGCGAATCACTCGAGATGAAGGGACCAACCTCTTAATTTCATCTGCGCAAGCTACCTCGCTCGGAATTGGGCCCGCTGTTCTGCTCGATCCGCTTCTTTCACGCGTGGACAAGCATAACAATAGCCACCATCCGCCTTGCAATAATTGAGACAACATGCCGGTCTCATCGGCACTTGCCGATTGGCGTCTTGCAAACTCTCAATCATCCGCTCCCGAACATTCAGCGGATTTCGTTTACACCCAAACACTTCAGGTGCCAACTCCTCTTTCAAAGCCCGATAGTCATCCGCCAACCGTGATTTTGCCGTCTCATCACATTCAAGTGGAAACATATTCATCAACCAATACAACTTCGGGGGAATTTGTCCCCACAATTGCCCCACGTTATAACCGGACGTTTCGGCAAGTCTTTCAAACAAGGGTCTCACCGTATTTTGGTAGAAATCGACCATCACCTGATTGCGCCAAGTCGCTCTCTGCTTTGCCTCCGTCGGCGCAGTCTGCGCTGACCACTGACTTAATTTAAAAGAAAAGGCATAAAAACGAGCTCCCTGGTACAACTCGACCGTCAAGTTGTCTGGTGAGAGATCAATTGCTGTATCGTACACCGACAACAAGTACTGCACACCAGCAGGCACAAACGCAAACCAGTTGCAAAAAGCAACCGCGCTGGCAGCCGAATTGGACGTTTTGATCATCGAGCCATAGGTGCTTATCAAACAAGCCGAATGAGCTTCCTCAAGCAATTGTTTGAGCGGCATCGACAATAGCGGGTGCTCTACCTCTGACAAACTGATTTTGAAATTCGCTCCAAGTTGATGAAAATCCACATTCGACATGTTTGATCACACCTTTCCAAACCAGATTGGCCGACAAGTACGGCAGTCTACTTCGTCAAATCATTCACCACGTCATTGATGACATCTTCATTGGCGATGACGCCGAGATTGATCCAATGACCGTAACTTACGTTGTATACATGCCCTTCCTTAACGGCAGGTAGGTCTTTCCAAACCGGGTTATTTGTCAAGACTTTCTCTTCTGCCGTACTGTCGTTGCCTGTGACCATGAAAATGTAGTCTGCACCCAGTTTCGGCAAGTCCTCCAACGAGATGGACGCCCAACCTGTCGCGATTTTTGGCGGCGTGAGTCCCAAATCACCATAAACCTCTTGGCCCGCGAAGTTTCCTTTGCCAATCAAAAAAACCTGTTTGCCTGACGGCTCAATAATGGCCACCGTCTTATTGCCTATCGCTTTTTGCAACTTTGCCTTCGCAGCGCTCACTTTTTGGTCGTAGCCTTTGAGCAACTGTTTGGCTTTATCGCTTTTGCCAAGCATCTTGCCAAGCGTCAGCAACGTATTGCGCCAAGTGCCTTGTGCCCCGCTATTCTGATTAAACACATACGTTGGCGCAATTTTAGAGTATTGTTGATACTTCCCATTTTGCGTGAAATACGTGGAATACAGAATGATCAGGTTTGGATTCAATTTCAATATGGATTCTGGATCTAGCCCATTGCCAGAAAAATCAATATGAGGCTTACCCTTCAGCCATTTCTGTAGATAATCATCAACCACGTTTCCGCTCGAATACTGTCCCACCAAATCTTTACTATCACCAAGCGCGACAATTGGATCTTCCAACCCAGGCGCCCAAATTCGCAATGGAGCCGCTGGTATCTTGACTTGGTGCCCTACACCGTCTTTCATCACATGTGCGGTCGCTTTCGTCCCGCTCGCCGACGATATTGATGTATTGTTGTTTGATGAGCTTGTACCGCAACCGGCCACGCCAGCCAAAGCCAGCAAGCATGCCCCCGCTACCATCCATGATTGAAATGCCTTTGCCACAAAGATCCCCCTTATCTGGTATGTATGCAAAATCTGCAAACAAGTATTTTCCACTCAAAACAGCCAACACCTTGACCGTTTTGACAGATTTCCATCTGGATTTAGATAGCCTGCTCCAACTGTAGACTGTAGTCTGACATAAAGTTGAGTAAATCAGTCAACTATCCTGTATCATTATATTGTTTGCTTATGCTAATTTCAATAGTTTAAACGAACTAACTAAAATGAGCTAATCAAAATGCAGACAGCAGTAGGAGTGCATTAGGAAAATAAAGTATGGTTGGGGGATCCGCAGCAACAACGAAGGCAAAGTTGCGATTTATCCTGTGGAGTCAGATGAATACAAACAGCTCGTTCTCGCAAAGATGTGAAACACATCAAGGAGATGCGTTCCAAGCGCGCCTAGCGCGTGCCATCAGTAAATAAACGGGATGAATTTCTTGGTCGACTTTTGATATGCGATAAATTCCTCCCCGTATTTTTCTGCTAGATGCCTATCGAGCATGGGAATATTGTAAAACACAAACATGCAAAACAAGAATAACGGCACCAGCAAGGCCCATGGCTGATTGGTGAATAGCGCTAAGGCCATTACCCAGAGCACCTCGCCAAAGTAGTTGATGTGCATCGAAAATCGAAACAATCCCTTCGTGTACAACCTCCCTTTATTCTGTGGTTCTTTTTTCCACTCGTTCCTCAACCACTCCGAGCACGTGCTCACCCAAGAACCCAACAAAAATAATACGATGTAAACGTAGTCCCAGTTCGTGATGGATGTTGGCGATGTCAGACTGAATAATGGAAAACCGATGTAGTACAAGGCAAACGCGCTTGGAATTGCAACCGTCTCACTCCATGAAATCGAACGTTTCACCAAATAACACACCATGAATGTAATCCGAGCGTACACGACTAAAAAGAGGATAAACAAGACCAGTTGACGGTGACCATCTTCTTGACCGAGCCGCCAACCAAACCACGTATTCAATGTTTTGTCTCCGCCGAGCAGCAGCCATCCGGTTATCACCAGTATGAGTGTTTGCAAGAAGAGCAGCGTGATGCGTTGCGGAATAGAACGGCCCGTCGTTTGATACAAGTCCATGAAAGATCACCTCGTCTATAGCAGATATGAAATTTTTATTGAGTGCTGTTTCATGTATACTCTATATTCTACATGGCAATAAAGTCAACGATATATGAAACAAAAAACCATTATTATTTCATATCTACACTCAGGTGGCCATAATGAGGTGAAGCAGATTGGACGGATTTGAAAAAAGGAGAGAGACGAAAAAAGCTCAAATACGTCATGCAGTTTTACTGCTATTAACCACGCAGTCAGAAGATTTCACCATTAGGAAAGTCGCGCTTCAAGCAGGCGTGTCACAAGTGAGCATTTACAATTTCTTTGGCAGTAAAGATGGTTTGTTGATGGACGTCTTAAAAACCTACATTAAGGATAAGACATCCATGTACAGTAAATATTTGGAAGATGATCTGTCTTTTGAGGAGACCATTCAGGTTATCATGATGGAAGAAAAAAAGATTCTCAGTTTAACCCACTCCGTCTTGGCACATGTGGCACAACCTCAAGAATTGATGAATCTTCTGAAGAAATTGCAAGAAGCGCAACTCGTCCCCATTCTCATCGCGCTCATGGAAATGGCGAAATCACAGGGGGTCATCAATGAAGATTTGGCCATTGCGGATTTACTCTTTTATATTTCGATGTACCAACGCGAAATGCTCCGCTTATCCAATCAAGACCGCGCGGCTGAACCGGAGATTTCTGAAGAGAAGCTCATCCATTTTTTCTTTTACGGTCTCATCGGTGTCCCAAAACAGGAATCGTAACAGAAAGTCGCTTCCATAAAATGATGAGGCGTACTATTCACGTGATATGATGTCGAAAAGGTGAAAAGCGAGGGAAATGAGACAAATGAACCCATCAAAGGTACTCATCATTGATGACGAACCACTCATTTGCAATCTAATCACCCATGTTTTGCGCAGTGAAGGGTTTGAACATATCCAAACGGCATCCTCTGGTATGGAAGCCATCGCAAAATGCCAGTCATTCAATCCAAATATCATGGTTTTAGACATCATGCTCCCCGACATGGAAGGCTTTGAAGTGTGTCGTCAATGCCGTGAGATATCACAGGCCCCCATTCTTTTTCTGACCGCGAGAAGATCTGATTTGGACAAACTGATCGGGTTCGAAATTGGCGGTGACGATTACATACTAAAGCCGTTTAATCCATTGGAGGTCGCGGCGCGAATCAAGGCGCATTTACGACGTGCTGCGTTAACCACAAACCCGGTGACGACAGAGGGCCATGTTTACGATTTCCATCGCTTCCAAGTCGATGAACGATCCGCTGAACTTATCGTCAATGGAACGACAATGGTTTGCCCTGCGCGGGAATTCCAACTGCTTGCTTTTTTCTGTAAAAACCCAAATCGCGTCTTTAGTCGGAAGCAATTGTACGAGCAAGTATGGGGAGAGACCAGCCTTGGTGACGACAACACCGTGATGGTTCATGTGCGGCGATTGCGCGAAAAAATCGAGATCGACCCAGCAGAGCCCAAATATCTTGTAACCGTTCGTGGATTGGGCTACAAACTGGTGAGTCAACAGACGGAGAACTGATATATGAAACTAAACGCACGGATTACCGTTAAATTTCTCCTTCAAATTGGCGCCCTCTTTCTCGTCGTGTGGTGTATCATTGGCGTTGCTTTTGGCTTTTATCTCGCCAGCAAGCGAAATTCAGAGCAGAAGGCGAGCATGACCCCTGTGACAATCTTGGAGAAAATGCCTGTAGCGACAAGTGTGCATGGCAACAGCGTTCATGTCGATCAACCTGTGTTATCTGAGATCAAGCAGAGTGGCGGATGGCTGCAGATCCTTGATAACAATGGACGGGAAATCTACAGCTTTGATCGCCCAAAGAAGGTTCCTACGAAATATGCGCCGGGATTGTTGGTATATGACAGATTATACCCTGCGCAGTTTGGCTACCAGCTCTCTGTTTGGTACGGCACCGTAGACAAACAATCGCTCACCTGGCTTTATGGATTGCCGCCTGAGGCATCGGTGCAGCGTCAGCCTTTCAGTCCATATGTCTATTTCCTTTTGCTTTTTATGGGAAGTTTGTTGACCACCATTGGAGCAGCAATTCTCTTTGGCCGCCGAATTGGCGCGCCAATATTGCACATGATGAACTGGCTGCAGAACTTGGCAAATCAATCCTACCTGGAACCAACTGGTGCGCAAGGACTGCCGAAGAGTAAAAAAGACGTAAATGGACCATTGCGCAGGCCTTACAGAATGTATCGGGAGGTTCTTGCAACCCTTGAGCACTTGGCTGTTGCACTGCAACAAAGCGAGGAGCAACGCAAGCGACTCGACCAAACGCGAGACGAGTGGATCGCAGGCATCTCTCACGATCTTCACACCCCTTTGTCCTCTATTCAAGGCTATGCAAATTTATTGGCGGCTCCAGACTATGTGTTAACGGCGAATGAAGTTCACGAGTTTGGCGAATATATTTCTGACAAAGCCACATACATGAGCGGGTTGATTGAAGAGCTTGGACTCACTTTCCGCTTGAAGAATGAATCCTTATCCTTGCAGTCGAAACCAGAGGACATCATTGAACTCACACGCAGATCTGTCATCACTTTGGTGAATGATGAGCAGTCGAAAGCACAAACAGTGTTGTTTGAAAGTGTAGAAGATGAACTGATCTACCCGATAGATGCCAGATGGTTTACACGCGCGCTGGACAATCTGTTGGCGAACGCAGTCCTGCACAATCCTGTCGGCGTCACCATTTCCGTTGAGGTTCAATCCGAACCAGAAGTTGGATGCCGTTATCCCGGTGTGCGCATTCAAGTCAAGGATGATGGCGTAGGCATGGATGAAGACACGGTGGCACATTTGTTTGACAGATACTACCGTGGAACGAATACGAGTGAAATCCATGCAAAAGGAACGGGATTGGGCACAGCCATCGCGAAGCAACTGATAGAAGCACATGGCGGACACATCACGGTTGAAAGCGTGAAGGACCAAGGAACATCCATTACGATTCAATTGCCCCCAAGGAATTAATCGTCACGTATGCTTACATTCCTGGATGGCCTTGGTCCAGCAAAAATATGCCCACGACGTAGTCTATTTTACGGATGTAAAACAACCACTTTCACAATATGAAGTATATCCGGACTCATCTAAATGAACGTGGGCCCTGCCACCACAAAGCGGACATGTGAATGTGTCCTCTGTTTTCTGTTCGTCAAGCATCACCTGGATGGCTAATTTTTTCGCCCAAAATAGCGCTAAAGCATCTTCTTGATTCATGTGATTGTCATCTCCGAATAACACATAATAGAGATTAAGCGCTCACTTTTCGAGCCAAGCGCTCAAATCTCGATGAATCAAATCCTGTAAATTTAAGATATCTTCTCGGAATTCGGATTTTAAGAAATCCACTATGGCAGGTGCGGGTCTAATCTGGCTCAAGATCAAATTTTTCATTTGATGTCCTATTTTCTGGCGAAACTGTGGTGGCAAGAACGGTTTTACAGCCTCTTTCACGATATTTGGCTTGGCAAGAAAATCATAAAGCGCACGTGCTTTAGGCGCACCAGACACGTTGTGACGAATCGTTGTATCGATGACGACATCATCCCGCAACTCGAGAAACTGGAGGAGTTCCGCCAGCAACATGTCAGATCTGCGCAAATCCTCGTAAAGAAATACTTTCAATTGCTCTGGTGCAAATGTGGACATATAAATTGCCAACTGCTGTGCATAATACCCAACCTCGGTGTACCACCACAGCGGTTGATAGCCTTGTTCTTTACGCTGCGCTTCCATCTGTAGTGCTTTTTCAAAAGACAGAGACTCGCGGTTGTCGCGAATCGTGTGCATATACGCAGAAAACGCGCGTTCTACGGGGTTACGTAAAATCACGATCATTTTCGCATTCGGATTAAAATCCTTAATCCGTTGGGCCACATTGGGATAAACAAGATAGTACACTGAAGCTTCGCCAATCACTCGTTCGTTTTTTACACCACGAAATAGGTTGAGATAACGCTGGCGCGTTCGGATGGTTTGATCACTAAATCCCTCATCGCCCACCCCTTGAAAACGTTCCGGAAAATCTGGACTACAAAAATAATGCGGCTCTTTTACATCGCTCATAAACACATCAGGGTGTTGTTGAATATAATGGAAAAGCGAGGTTGTCCCAGACTTAGCAGCACCGATGATAAAGAAGTTGGGTTTTCGCTCCATTAACTTGATCCACCTTTCAATATGCGTAGACAAAGTGCTCATCTAAACACGCAACAATCGATATCTGAAACACAATCACCTAACACTATCGTGCCTTTGATGCAACCGAAACATCCTGAACGCCCTTGCGTGTCATCGCCATATAGCCAACAACGATTACAATCGCGATGGTCAAGCCAAGACTGACCACACCTTTGCCCAATCCGAGGCCACCGCTCTGGTGAGATACCGAGACCCAATCTGCAAACGAAGCGCCAACCGGGCGTGTCAAGATATAAGCGAACCAAAAGGCAAATATCTCATTGAGACCAAACAGCCAGTAGCAGAGACCTGGAATGGCAAACAGGACGGCAAACAAGACGCCGGAGGTGAAATAACCGAGGTGAATCGTCGTCGCAGTCATGTCGCCAGCGGCGGTGCCAAGCGCGAACGTCGCCAAAACGGCGCACCAGTAAAAAGCCTCTCTGCGTTTGGTGTAAATGCTGTGAATGGACAATGTCTTCTCACTCCTGTGCCAAATGATGAAGACGAGTATCAGGACGAGCGCGAAAAACGTAGTTGATGCGAAATAAGGGACGCCCAATCCAACATGTGCAGCATCGGCAGCCATTGTGCCAAATATGCTGACCATGACAACAACCAACCAGTAGATCCACGTCACATACCGCCGCACCGAGAATTGCAAAATTAGTGAAATCACCAGTGCAATTCCACCTAAGGCAATAGCGATGAAGGGATTCATATGGTAGACGAGAAAATCAGAAGTGGCTTCCCCCATCGCGGTCGTAAGCAACTTGACAATCCAGAAGTAGATTGTGATTTCAGGCACCTTAGTTTGAAAATCTGATGTCTGATATACCGAACCAGGTATAGGCTTGTGCATACGTTCATTACGTCTCCTTCTTCACGCTTTCATCTAAGCTCGCTACGACTTTTTCTGAAGCGTTTCACTAAATATATGGCTTTGCAAAGCACAGCAATGATGACGATGTAAATGAGCGAATGGGCATACTTGCCGACTTTTGTCCAACGTTTACCCAAGATATCCCCGTGTAACCAAATGCGTGAATAAACGTCGTGATCAAATGTGCCAATCCCTACACCCCTTGCCGCCCTTCAACTTTCAACGCGATCAAAGCGTATGTCTATCTGTGGTCGAATCGTTGTTTATAAGATGGCCTTCGGAGCCAAAGCGAAACATTTTAGCAATCATGGACGTAACGGGAAAAACGTATCGAGAGAAACGCCAAACGATTTTGCTCGCGATGATACCCACGATACAACCGCCTATCACGTCTGTCGGGTAATGAACACCAACAAACACGCGCGCAAACATCACGATGACGGCCAAAATCGTAAAGGTGTAACTGATCCACTTCTGTTGTTTGCCCCATGATGCTGCTGCAAAGCCAAAACTTCCAGATGTATGATCACTTGGAAAGGAGGCATCCGCACTGTGCGAAACAAGCGCTGTATATGTTCCTTTTTGAAAAACAGTGAACGGACGTGGTCTAAACCAAATATGTGAGATGACGACATTGATAAGCAGCGCCACTATGCCTGAAAGGCCCGCCATGACCAGCGCATGGCGATTGTGTATATCGCGCTTCGGTAGGATGAACCACGAGATGATGAACAAAACGGCATAGATCTCGAGCGCATCTTTGGCGAAAAAGATCATCACCGCATCAAGCAGTGCGTTCCGTCCTGCTAAGCCGTTGATCAAATGATAGATGGTTGTATCGAAAGGGTTTAAAAACGCATTGTGAATCACAGAAAATCTCCTTCCAACCTAAATTTTGCAAGCAAACTTCATCAACTGTATGAAATAGAAACGAATGACGCACTGCTACTGTCCAACACCTGGCCGACGCCCATTGCCACACAATCCATTGGATTTTCCGCAACAGTGACTGGCAAACCAGTCTCTTGCGCAATCACTGTATCCAGGTCAGGAAGCGGCGCTACCCCACCTGTCAACAAGATGCCGCTGTCCATGACATCGCCAACCAACTCAGCCGGCGCCTGTTCCAATACGCTTTTGATAACCGAAATGATCTGCTGAATGACAGGTGTAATTGCTTGGCTGATGTCGTTGGAAGTGACTTCTACTGATTTCGGTAACCCGGTTTTCAGATCTCGTCCGCGAATGGCTATCGTCTCCAGCGTCGTTGATGGCAACGCTCGTCCCACCTCTAACTTCGTCTTTTCTGCCGTCGCCTCACCAATCTTCATGTTGTGTTCCTTTTTGATAAACCTCGCAATCAGTTCATCCATGTCATCCCCACCTACTCTGATAGCGCGATGGGTAACAATGCCGCCAAGGCAAATCAGCCCAACTTCCGTTGTGCCAGCGCCAATGTTCACGACCAAGCTCCCTCTGGCCTCTGCGACATCGAGCCCTGCACCGATGGCAGCCGCCAGAATCGTTTCCACTGTCACAGCAGACTTGGCGCCTGCTTCGATGATCACATCCTCCACGGCGCGCCGCTCGACGGCGGTTGCTACGGAAGGCACTGCTATCGCAACATGCGGTTTGATTTCAAACCGAGCACGGGATTTTCTCATCTGGCCAATGAAGTGATGTAACATCATGACAGTTGTAGCAAAATCGGCGATAACACCCTTTTCTAACGGACGGACCGCCCGTATGCCAACTGGTGTCCGGCCAATCATTCTTTGGGCTTCCACGCCAAACGCATTCCACCTTTTGTCCTTTCCTCGCCCAAGTTCCGTGGCCGCCACCGACTTTTCTCGCAGCACAATCCCTTTTCCTTTCAAGAAAAACACGGTATTCGCTGTGCCTAAATCGATTCCGATACTCCGCTTTACCTTCATCTTTACCACCTCTTTGAATTGCCGCATCGTGACTTATTGCAACTGAATCGGGTCATTTAAAATGGCGTTCGCCTGTGTCTTTGTCACCTGGCCGTCCAGCACCATTCGAGAGACGACGAACTTCTGACGCATACGAGCAAGTTTCATATTGACGAAAGGATCGTAGTCGCTTGGCGCATTTGGCAGTCCAGCAAGCATCGTCAACTCACCAGCGTTTAATTGACTAGGCGGCAGACCAAAGTACGCTTCCGATGCAGCATACAGGCCGTATGCCTGCTGGCCAAAGTAAATGTCGTTTGCGTAAAGCATAAAGACATCCGCTTTACTCATGGTGTCGTATAGCCCTACGGAATCGAACATCTCGATAAACTTCCACCCAATTGACTTGGGAATCTGTCTTAGCACTGTGTTATGCACCAATTGTTGTGTGATGGTGGAACCGCCTTGCAGCGCTTGGCCACCGCGTATATCGACCCAG
The DNA here is from genome assembly GCF_042678105.1 of Alicyclobacillus fodiniaquatilis. Classification (NCBI taxonomy): domain Bacteria; kingdom Bacillati; phylum Bacillota; class Bacilli; order Caryophanales; family Alicyclobacillaceae; genus Alicyclobacillus; species Alicyclobacillus fodiniaquatilis. The sequence goes on along the minus strand of NZ_JBHUCX010000099.1, from coordinate 337,557 downwards.
AGCGCACGACCAATCCCGCGGAAACTGATGCCGATGTTCGTTTCAAATGTGCGATCCTCCGTGGCAATGACCGCCTTTCGATACATCGCTGGAATTTCGCTATATGACAGCGGCGAGCTGTGTTGCGCGTTCATCTGGGCAATCACTTGTTGTTGGACGTGGAGCTGAATGGGATATACGTGCGTGAAATACCATCTAGCGCCGTACCACAAGCCAACAGCAAGCAGAAGTGAGCATATTATAAAATTTTTACCAACCCTCCACATCAGCGGAAGCATGTGCCCACCTCCGGCATCGCGTACATTCAGCCACCTGAAATCACCACGCACTCATACTACGCCACGAAGCTTTCAGGAAAAAAAACGTCAGCTTAACAGGAACTTAATTTTGATATTCGTAGAGGGCTGCATGTACTTTTATGACAGCAGAGGATCTGCAAGGTGATGCATGACGCACCACCACAAACATGAAAATGTGAGTTCATCGGGGCATTACAAATGGCGCAGCACCAAGGTACCGCGTAATTTTAGTGTAGGGTAAACGTGGTTATACAGACGGAAATTTGATGATAAACACGGTACCCTGTCCAAGTTCGCTTTCTACATGGACAGTTCCGCCATGCGCCTCAATCAGTTGTTTTGCAATGGCGCATCCTAACCCACTTCCTTTGGAATGCTTTTCACTGGTATTTGTCCCTCGATAGTATCTGTCGAACAGATGCTGGATGGTTTGTTCGTCCATGCCAATGCCGTCATCTCGCACCTGAATGCAAAGACCCGGATATGACTTCCCTTCAGGTGGCATGTCCACATCCAATTCCACGCAAATCTTTGTATCGGACGGATTGTGCACCACCGCGTTCCACAACAGATTATCGAGCGCTCGCGCAAACCACTTCTCATCCAGAGGGTACACCACATGGGCTGTCTTCGTTTGAAACGAGACATCGCGCTCCTCCATGTCTGGCCGATTTACAACGTCGATCACGACACGACGAACAACTTCCACAACGTTCATCGGCACACACACAAGTGGAATTCCTTCGTTCTTCAGGCGAAAGGCGAGACCCAAATCTTCAATGAGCCCTTCCATGTGGACGGACTTCTCCACAATGATTTTCCCGAAATTGCGCACTTCCTCGCTACTCCAATGATACTGCGAAGTTGCAAGTAAATCCCCATATCCACGCACAGAGGACAATGGCGTTTTGATGTCGTGCGAAACGCCAGTGATCCACTCCTCACGAGCGAATTCCAGTCGTTTGCGTTCTTTAGACGCGGATTGAAGCGCATCGGATAACTGCTCCAGTCCATCTATCACCTCTCGGTATAAGCGGAACGTCCTGCGCAAGTGCCCATTGGCCAAGTGACTTCTTCGGATGCCTTTGGCATCCATCGGCTCCTCATATTGACCGTTTGCAAGACGTTGGAGCCAATTCATCATGTGGAGCAGCGGTGCACCCATGCGGCGACCAAATAGTAAGGAAATTACAACTGCAGCAAAGACACTCGCGATAAAAACAACCACCATCAACACGTAGGGCTCAAATTGAATCAATGATGATGCATCTGTGTATGGCACACCTAGCAACCAGGTGAGATTCTGCCCATCTACCTTGTCATACCAGGAGTACACCATGTATCCATATCTCTCTGGATACGCGTGATACTCAAGCAAAAGGCCCGGTGGGTACTTGGTTGGAATGCGGCTCGGTCGTTGATATTCGTAGACTTCATTTCCTTGTCCGTTCAAAACTTGCATCCAACCGCCTAGTTCCTTTACATTGGCGCGCAATAATGGCGATACAGCAACTTGGCCATTTGTGATTGTGGTTTCAGAAGGCATACTTTTTGTGATTAAAATTGGATTCGTCCCTGCGCCGCCCCCTACACCGACCTCTGTCACATAAACGACAAAAACGATACCGAGCGCACAGACAATACCAAATAACAGAAATACTTGCGACATAAAATTCACAGTCAGGCGTGTTTTTAAGTTCATCGTGGTTCCTCTCCACGTGTATCGGTTATCAGCTTGTAGCCGAGCCCGCGAACAGTCGCCAAAAAACGCGGGTTGCTTGGGTCGATCTCGATTTTCTCGCGCAGCCTTCGCATGTGGACCATCACCGTATTATCTATCCCGACACCGCTCTCTCCCCAGACCTGCTCATAGAGCTGCTCTCGACTAAATAAACGATTGGGGTTTTTGCACATAAAGAGAAGTAATTGGAATTCACGTGCAGGACATGCGATATACTCGCCAGCCACTTCGAGCGTGGCTGAATGTTCATCTAACTTAAAATGACCAAAATCAAAAATACCCGCATCATGAGAAACCGCCTCTGGCCTAATCTGGCGCCGACGCAAGATGGCCTTGATTCTAGCGACGACCTCCAGGGGGTTGAATGGTTTCGAGATGTAATCATCTGCCCCCACACCAAATCCCATCAATTTATCGAGATCGGACGACTTCGCGGTCAAAAACAAAATCGGAACGTCAGAAGTTTGACGAATTCGCCTGCATACTTCGTACCCATCCATGTCAGGCAGCATCACATCAAGCACGACAAGCTCGGGAACGCCATACATACATCGCTCCACAGCCTCATGTCCGGATTGCGCTGTCTCAACGCTTTGATATCCTTCTTTTTGCAAAACTAAAACCAACATATCCAATATCGACTGTTCGTCATCAACAACCAGAATTTTTGGAGATTCGCTCCGGTTCATGCTGACCTCCATCCTCTCCAAAATGTTCACCTGGATCCAACACACCAAAATGCTCATTCTTCGGCGCAAACACACGATGTATTCTCTTGTGTATCATTCTGTACCCAATGATCAAAAGGAACAATAAGAATATACCCGGTAACAGTTCAGTACGCCAATGATGGTATATTGAAATCCCACACCGCTCGATAAGACTGCCTGCTAAAAGGAAAGTAGTCGTCCACATAAATGATGCGACCAACTGCGCAGGAATGTAAAGTCGGAGCCGCACTTGGTTGATGCCAGCCACATATGGGATGATATCCCGAATCACTGCGATGTATTTGGCAACCAGGATGGACAATAGCGCTCTCTGTTCAAATATCTGTTCCGCTTGATTCAAACGTTTTTCGGTTAAGAATACGTATTTTCCGTAGCGGATAATCATGGGTCTCCCTAATAAGCGGCCAATCCAGTAGGTGAGCATGGACCCTGTAAAAGTCCCCAAACTCGTTGCGACGATTAACAGTACTAGGTTGAAATGCACACCTTGGGTATGCAACAACACGCCCAACGTGGTCAAAAGTGTCTCACCTGGCACAACTAAAATTAGATACTCAAGCGCGAGCAGAAGAAAAAACCCGATATATCCATATGTCATCACGATATGGTGAATGTCCACTGATTTCACTCCTACGCTCGTCTCATCCATTCGACCGCCATCCGCGATGCTTCCAAACACCAACGGTACTATGAAAAATACCACAGCATCGAGGTAGAATGCACGGACATATACCTGATACCAACATTCTAGCTCATCATATGCGACCAATCTTTCTGGAAGAAAAACGCGAGCTTAACAAGCGCTTAATTTTCACACAGTCTGCTTCAATCAGGGCGAATGGTACGAAACATCGTGATATGGTGAGTGGAGATCGGGTAGTTCTTTCATGGCTCATGAGTTCAAGGGCATCATGCGTGTGCCTATTTCAGAACAAATCCTTTACGCTTGATGTAATCGGTGTAAAACTCAAACGGGATATCTTGTGCCAGCATGTTGATATTTGTATGTGACCAATCTGCTTTCTGTCGATTGCTCGTTCGATGTGCATAGTAGTATTCCATCTCTTTGTCATAGGCCTCAACGAGGTCTTTTAATTCATGCTGATACCTATCCTCAAAAAATACGGCCGCTTTAGGCAGTCGCGGTTTTTGTTCCGGCATTTCATCTGGCACACCAACGGCTAATCCCACCAATGGAATCACGTGATTTGGCAAGTCAAGCCACTCATCCAATTCTGTGACAGCGCCAACTCCGCCTAAGATGACAGTTCCTAGTCCAATCGACTTCGCCGCTAAATTTGCATTTTGTAAAGCAATGGCCGCACTCGTAACCCCGGTTTGGAAAAAGTAAGCAAAGCCCAAATTACTTTTCATTTTTCGTTGTTCAACATCCGTGGCGGTGACCATCATGCGGTAAAAGTCAACACAAAAGACAAATAGATATGCGCATTCGTCAATCGCCGAGCTTTCTGCACGGATGGATAACTCCTTTTTAAGCTGGGGATCTGTCATTCCGATGATGGTGAATGACTGCAAATGACCAGACGTCGGCGCCATTTGAGCAGCATGAACAATGGTTTCGATCTGCGCGGCAGTTAAGGGGACATTTTTAAACTTGCGAATCGAACGATGCTGATTGATTGCCTTGATTATGTCATTCATAAAGATACCTCCACCTATTTAGTTTCCGAAGAAACTAAAATAACAGACAAGGTCTCTTTCGTCAAATGGTTTCCAAAGAAACTGTGATATAATGACTGCTAAAGAAAGGAAGATATCTTCATGAATGATCTCCATCAAGATTTAAAAGGGATCCAAGACAGAATCAAAAAATCTCTGTTTCATATTTTCACCGCTGAATCAAATGACGATTCCGAAAAAACCTGGTTAATAGGACGCACAGCCAATCAGCAGCTAAAGAAACTGATCCCTCAATTATCCGTTTTATGCCTCCATACATTAGAAATCATCAGCCAACATGAGTGCATAAAAGGCATAGATATCGCTCACAATTTAAATGTCACAAAGGGTGCAATATCCAAGGTCACGCGCAGGCTATTGAATCATGGGCTCATCAAAAAATCACAACGTCCGACCAACCTTAAAGAAATTTATTTTTCCGTCACGCCCCTTGGCACTGAGCTCGCGAATTTGCATGAGCAGTTGCATATGGAATTCGATAAAAAAAGTCTTGAATTATTGAAGCGCTACGACTTGGCATCGCTTGAGCTGGTTGCCGATTTTTTAGAAAACCTTTCTCGATTACACTGACCCTGTCGCAACTACGCTTGGATATCCCGCCTTGTGAAGTGCAGCCAGCCACCAAGGATGAAAATGACTCCCGCAATCGTCATAGTCAACATCGTTTCCGGCGTCACATTCAACATCCCCTGCTGTCTAGGCAGCATCGCCAACACCGGTTGCGCCCAAGGATATAGCGGCGCATAGATGCTCGAACTGGCGATGGACATGGCCGGGATCGTGAGAATGATATTCAGGGCAAAGGGCGCGCCAAAGCTTTTCCACCACGTGGACACCCACAGTTGCAATGCGGAGAGTGGTATGGTAGCAAGCCAACCACCGATAATCCCTTTGCTCAACATGGACCAGGGAATTGGCGCATGGACATGCAGTATCAAACCCACCACAAGCAACGCAAACAAAACCAGCACCTGCGCCAACGCCAAAAAGAACAGGACGTAAAAAAACTTTGCGGCATAAACTGTCGTCCGCCTGACCGGCAAGGCAAGCAGTTGTTTCCAGCCGCCTGCTAGATGTTCACTTCGACAGCATAAGGAGGCGAGAATGCCCGCCAGCATCGGCAAGAACAACAGTCCGTACACCTGGATGGTCGCTTGGTATATGACAAGCCAAGCTATGTGGTTTCCATTCGTGACCAAATCCATTCGTGACATCGCCATACCAACGAGCACAGTCAACAGCGGCGCGATGAAAACAGGTACCCAGATACTCGACTTGCGCAACTTTGTCCACTCACACAATAGCATTCGAAAAATCAACGTCCTACTTCACCTCCTTGTGAGTGAATCCCCAGCTTCCCAAAAGCAACCATACGGCGCTTGCGATAAGCCCACATATCACATATTTAATGTCGAGGTACTGTATCGTCGCGTGCGTGGCGGCCGACAAGGACGGATACACCCAAGGCACAAAACGTGCCCAATGCCACGCATGTGTCAGCGAGTCATGCGTCAACGCGTCGCTCAATCCACTGATAATCATCCCTAAAACGCCCAAAGTAATTGCAAACGACTGATTTGCCATCAGCATGGAAAGCAACAGTTGAATGGCAAGCACACCGTAAGATGCGAGATATGGATAGTAGCATTCCCCCAGAACATGCAGCCAAGGAACATGTGTTGTAAAACCAAAAGCAAAGCCCAGACACAGTGTGCCAATGGCGCACAGTGTACTCGAAACAGCCAACAGTCCCGCAATCAAAATAAACTTGCTCATATAAATTCGAGACCGCGACACAGGCAAGGCAAGCAACTGCTTCCAAGCATGCCCCCGGTGTTCCAACCCCGACAGCAAAGACGTCAACAGCGTGATACCCAGCATCAGACTTGGCAACAACAAATGATCGACGTTTTGGATGAGCAACGCCCAGTTTTGCGCATCGGCTCCTGGTGTGACTATACTCTGATAGCTCGCGGCGTAACGCGCGGCATTTAGGGCGATCACTCCAAGTGGACCAAGGATGACAAGGAATCTGATCCACGTCTTGCGCATTTTTATCCAATCGGACATCAGTGCTTCGTTCATCACAGACTCCCCTCCTTGTCCACAAAATCAAGGAAGATGTCCTCTAAGGAGCGACTTTGTTCCGTAATGCGATACACCGAAATGCCAGCCTGAATCAGACGGCGATTGACGTCTTCTGTCGCTGCCAAACCCTGGTTCGGCATCTGCAAGATGTCGCCATCCATGGAAACTTGCAATCCAGCACGCTGTAAAAGGCGCTTTGCCTCAAGCGGTTTATCGACTTGCAACAATAATTTGGGGGAATTTTGTTCACGCAACTTTTCGATGGCATCCTGAAACAAGAGGTGGCCGCGCTCAATGATGCCGACGTGTGTCGCCATTTGGTCGATCTCGCCGAGCAAATGACTCGAAACGACGACAGTGATGCCGTACTGCGCCGGCAACTCTTTGATGAGCGCCCGAATTTCGTGGATGCCAGCGGGATCGAGCCCGTTGGTCGGTTCGTCGAGAATCAGCAAATCCGGATTGCCCAGCAGCGCCGCGGCGATGCCCAAGCGCTGCTTCATCCCCAGCGAATATCCCTTGACCGATTGTTTGGCTGCAGATGTCAAACGGACAATCCCCAGCACCTCGTCAATGCGCTTCGAAGGAACCTTCAGCAACCGGGCAATCACGTCCAAATTTTCGTAGCCAGAGAGATGGCCATAATAAGAAGGGCTTTCAACCAGTGACCCGGTCCGCCGCAAAATCTGCATGCGATGTTTAGGAAGCGTCTGATTGAAGATGCGGATTTGACCTGACGTCGGCCGAATGAGTCCGAGCAGCATCCGAATGGTCGTCGTCTTTCCTGCGCCATTCGGACCCAAAAAACCAAAGATACTGCCTTTTGGCACGTGCAGGTTCAAATTGTTGACGGATATTTTCTTGCCGTATCGCCGTGTAAGATTTGATGTTTCAATCACCATTTCACTCACTGTCCTCACCTCGGTCCCTACTTTATCGGACCAAGCTTACAGGACTTGAAACGGAAGCTGAACAGAAGCTGAACTCTGCAATGATAGTTCGGCCACAGCCAAATACGAGACTTCGCTCAATTCAATGTATCTATCCAAGCGTCGACAGTCAGCACATCTGCCTGACGCGGGAACACCTTCTCGGTGAGCACGCGATGAACCTCCGCATCCGCATCGAGACAAGCATCCGAAAGGACCGTAATGGCAAAATCCTTATCCGCAGCCTCCCGTAAAGTCGACAGCACGACACCGCTCGTGGCAATGCCGCTGAGAACGAGTGTGTCGATCTGGCGGGATCTGAGAATGACTTCTAGGGTGCTGCCAGCAAACGCGCTCACGCGATACTTCGTGACAATTGGCTCGTTTGGTTGAGGTTGCATAGACTCGTGAATTTGTGTTGACGAGTCATGGACCGTCATCCCCCCACGTCCAGCAATGGCTGAAAATCCTTTGTTTCGCGGACTGACTTCCGGGTACCCTTCACTAAATCCGACCCGTACAAAAATGACGGACATTCCGTGCTGGCGAGCGGCTGCCACGGCTTTTTCGAACGGATGCAACACTTCCTGATTTTCTGCAAAGCGCGATACAATACCGTTTTGCACATCCATGACCAACAGCGCGGTTTTTCCATGCGAATTCTGCATGCGTTGTACACTCCTATTCATTCATGTCGTTATTAAACGGAGAATTCTCCCCTTTATACTAAGTGGAGTATTCTCCGTTTGTCAACAACCGTTTACAACCTTTCGATCCCGCCCGACGCGTCGTTCATATTCAGTTCATAAACTTGCTTTATTATTCCACTATGTTCAACTCTGTGAGGAGGCATCACCATGAATCGAACAAACGGTAATAAACCGCTGCTGGACAATGGAGATTGGGCCGTCGAAGCGCACGGGCTCGTCAAAGTATTTGGCGACAACCGGGCTGTTGATGGTGTAGACCTGAAGGTGCAAGCAGGGACCATCTACGGCGTGCTTGGCCCCAATGGGGCAGGCAAGACCACCACCATCCGCATGCTGGCCACCCTACTGCGGCCTGACGCAGGTTCAGCTCGGATCTTCGGACACGACGTGATGAAAGAACCGCAAATTGTGCGGCAATTGATTGGCGTGACCGGTCAATATGCTTCCGTCGACGAGACACTCAGCGCCACTGAGAACCTCATTATCTTTTCCCGTCTGCTCGGCATGGGACGTGCAGAAGCCCGTCGCAAAGCCGCGGAATTATTGGAGGAATTCAGTTTGACAGAGGCCGCAAAACGCCCGCTGAAAAAGTTTTCCGGCGGCATGCGCCGACGACTGGATTTGGCAGCCAGCCTCATTGCACAGCCGCCACTCATCTTCTTGGACGAACCGACGACCGGATTGGATCCGAGAACGCGTGCGCAAATGTGGGACACCATTCGTCGGTTGGTGCAAACCGGATCAACCGTGCTGTTGACGACGCAGTACCTCGATGAGGCAGATCAACTGGCCGACCGCATCGCAGTCATCGACCGCGGACGGGTCATTGCAGAAGGTACGGTCGATGAATTGAAAGCGTCCATTGGCACCTCTTCGCTGCAATTGCAGGTTCAGCATCCGCCAGACATTGAACGCGCCAAGCATGTGGTTGCACAAGTTCTTGCCGTCCAGCCAGTTGTGTCACCGACTGTCGGAAAGATCACGGCGCCAATGGCGAATCCCAATCGGGTCACCGATTTACTCGTCACCTTGCGCGACAAAGGAATCGAATTAGCGGAGATCAGTGTGCAAAAACCGAGCCTCGACGAAGTCTTTCTGACCATCACAGGGCACGGTGTGACAGAAGGCGAAGCTGATGACGCGAAAGAAACGGAGGTCACTCGAGCATGAACAATCTGCCCATCACCCCTGCAGCCAAGCGCGAACTGAAAAATCATGCGAGCTTAGGTCATTCAATACGCAACTCGTTCACAATGGCCTACCGCGGTCTGCTGAAGATTCGGCGGACCCCAGAGCAATTGTTCGACGTGACGCTTCAGCCAATCATTTTTACACTGATGTTTACTTACATCTTTGGCGGAGCCATCTCTGGAAACGTACAGAGTTATCTCCCTGTTATCATTCCTGGTATCCTTGTGCAAACCGTCATCACAACATCTGTCGTCACCGGCGTTCAATTGAGAGAAGACATGGACAAAGGTGTGTTTGATCGGTTCAAGTCGCTGCCCATCGCGCGCATTTCTCCGTTGGCTGGCGCGCTGCTCGCCGATACCGTTCGTTATACCATCGCGACGGTGCTCACTTTTGTGATGGGGTACATCATTGGCTATCGGCCCAACGGCGGCATTGGTCACGTAGCCATCGCCGCTGTGCTCGTGATTGTCTGCTCCTGGGCGATGAGTTGGATCTTCGCTTTCTTTGGCGTGATCGCACGCACGGCGTCGAGTGTACAAGGCATTTCGATGATCATCTTGTTCCCGCTGACCTTTCTCTCAAATGCATTCGTACCGGTCAACACCATGCCGCATTGGCTGCAATGGTTCGTGAAAGTCAATCCCCTTTCACATCTTGTCACGGCGGTCCGCGATCTTGTCAACAATGGCACAGTTGGCAGTGATCTCGTGATTTCCCTGATTGGCGCGGCGGTCATCGTGGTCATTTTTGCACCGCTCACGGTCCGTGCTTACATGCGTCGGACATAATAAGTGGAAAGAACATGCTCAGATAGCTACTTACAAGAAAGCGATACAGGAGGGTGACTCTTACACCTTCCTGTATCGCTTTGAGCTATCCTAAGAATCATGCGATACCTTAGGACAATGCCAGCCACAATACCTTGATTGACTGACAAATTTCGTGGTTCTGCTGGTTAATGCACACCAGCCGGAACGGGAACGGCGTCATACGTCTGAGCAAGAGCCTGCAGATAGGTGCTGGTCGCTTCTTCCTCAGGATAGTACCCATTTTTTCGCAGCCAACCTGCAATCTCAAAAGCATGGCGGTTGCAATGCCCCTATCATCAAGCGCCATTTCGCTTGGGTTCGGCGTGACCGCCGTCTTCGACGGAACTGCTGAAACGTTTAATTTCTCACTAGATGAGCCCTGTTTTGCCCACTGCACTTTGATATTGTAATCCTGAATGTGCGCATCAAGCTGCTTTTGCAAGTTCTTTAGTTCCACGTCTTTTACCTTTTTCAGGAAAAAACCGCCGTTTGAAAACAGTTTTCCAGCATTTTTAACTCGTGCGACGCCCGACTTGCTAGCGCCAACCGTCGAGATTGATTTTTGTCGCTTGCCCGCGCCCCTCCATCCAAAGCAATTCCTCAAACGCAGAGGCAGGTAAAGCCCTACTGTATAAATAACCTTGAAATTCGTCACACTCATTTTCTTTTAAATAAGCCAGTTGCTGTTCCGTTTCCACGCCTTCGGCTACGACCGTGATATTCAAGCGATGGGCGAGTTGAATCACGGATGCAACAATTTGTGTGGGCGCCCAGTTATGTGGAATGTGATCCACAAAAGATTTATCTAACTTGATACCATCCAAATCGAGTCTCTGCAGCCAACTTAACGAAGAATACCCTGTTCCAAAATCATCAAAATATATGGAGATGCCCATGTCTCTGAATTGCTTAATGGCTTCGGCAATCGCCGGATCATCCGGAAGAATAGCTGTTTCCGTGATTTCGAATTCGATGAACAGCGGATCAATTTGAAACTGCCTCAAAATATATTGCACTGTGTCTACAAAATCATGGGTCAAAAACTGTTTCACAGAGATATTCACAGAAACTTTTATCTCAGGAAGTCCAGCTTCCCTCCACTTACGCAATTGACTACAGGCTTCACGCAACACCCATTCCCCAATCGGCACAATCAGACCACTGCTTTCCGCAATCGGAATAAACTCAGCCGGAGAAACGAACCCCCACTGCGGGTGCGCCCAGCGAATGAGCGCTTCCGCAGCGATCATTTTCCCCGTAATGGTATCTACGCGCGGTTGATAATGGAGAGCAAATTCGCTATTTTTTAATGCTCGCCCCATGCCATTTGCCAGTGCAAAATTTCTGCATGTGCCCATATCCAGTCTAGACGTATAGGCTTGCAACGTGTTGTACCCGCGTTGCTTCGCTCTGTGCAACGCAAGATCGGCATTTCGTATCAGCGTTTCGGCATTTACTCCGTCGTCTGGATAAAAGCTGATGCCAATGTTAATTGGCACAAAGAGATGGTATTGATTTATGGAAAATGACGGTTCAAAAGATTGGACAATTTCTCCCGCTAACGCAAAAACATTGTCTTTACCCGCAAATGGGCGGATCATAATCGAAAATTCATCGTCACTCGCACGTGCGACAAGATATTCTGAAGGGATATGACCACGAATATGATTCGCCACTGTAAAAAGCAATTCTTCGCTAATGGAAGCCCCAAACGTGTGGTGTATATCCTTGAATTGACGCAGACAGAGTGTCATTACGGCCAATACAGAATTTCGTGGCATTTCGGCAATTTGTTGTGCAAGTCGGTTTTTAAACGTCTTTTGGTTGGGCAAGTGTGTGAGGTGATCATGCCGGGTAACATAATGAACGAGTTCTTCAGCCTCTTTTTTCTCTGTTGCATCATGGAAATTGATCACGATTCCATCAAGTCCTGATCCCGCTTGTGGAAATTTAAATTTTGTTTGACAGATTCTCCAATGATGGTCATGGTGTTGGATCTTCATTTCTTTGGTCACCTTTTCGATGCCCTCTCCAACACGTTCAATGCACAACTGAAACGTCTTTTTATCCTTTGGATGAATCAGATCTAAGAAATCGGTGTTCAGCAGTGCGTTTTTTTGATATCCGAGCACGTTTTGCACTGCAGGACTAATATATTGGATGCTGCAATCATGCGATAAAAAGACAAATACGTCTGAAGAATTCAGAACGAACTCACTAAATCCTCCATCGTTGGCCAATACCCAATCTGAAATTGCAGTTGGCGCTTTATTCTCTTTGTACAGGTAAACAACGCCGATGATTTCGTGGTTTGCATCTCGCAACACGGACATACATATATTTACGTCAATGGTCGTCCCATTTTTGCGCAAATGACTGGCATCGAGACAGATGACTCCGCCACTTTGCAGCAACGTCTTACTCATCTCGATGATAAAATCTTTTCCTTGAAGAAAAGGCGCCTGATGAATCAACAATTCTCGTTTTGTCCAGCCAAACAATCGCTCCGCCTTCGAACTGCATCGAGTCACATTGTGATCCCTGTCGACAATGACAATCGCTTCAGTGTTCCAATCCACGAACTGGTTTGATTTCAACAGTTTGAAGCGATTATCTCGCGTCATCACATCTGTCACATCGCGAACAGTTCCCTCAATGCCCACTACCACTCCATGCTCGTCATACTGATATCGCATGTGATATTGGAAAAATTTCAATTGATGTCCCTGTAAAATTCGGCAAGTAAAGCACTTGACCACTCGATTTCCATGCAGGATTTGGTTCCAGAGCATTTCAACGAGACTTTTATCTTCAGGATGCACCCATTCCACAAGTAACCCAGGCACTTCTCGAGATTCGCTTCGATATGTATCGAACAGCTGATATATTCCTGCTGAACAGTGTAACTCACCTCGGACTAAGTCAATCGTCCATTTCTCCATATAGAATGAATCCACCCTGGATTGGTGGGCTACTTTCACTTGTTTGATCCGTTTATGTGACTTCATGACAGTTGCCCCCATGTCCAAGGTTCATACTGTATTTACCTTAAAAGAATTCACCTAAACATCCGCAAAAGCCTTGTCGAACTAAAATTATAATAAAATAAGGTTATCTGACATATAAAGTGTCATTTTGCCACATTGTAAATCTCCATCTCTTCATCTTCTCTCTGCATAAAGCAAAAATGACAGCTCACAAGAGACAAATTTCACTTTAAATACACTCCGAATATCGGAACTTTACATATCACGTTATCCATCATTACGTTTATCCCTGGTTAGATTTGAAACCGGATTCAAAATTAAAACAACCGAAAAATCAAGTATTTTTATGCGTCAATTTGCCACTATGCCTCTTATTTTTCCTGCTACACTCATATATTTGGGAGTGAAAATATTGAAGAAGAGAGAATGGTTAAAACAATTACGTATTTCTAGAGGGCTCACGCAAGAAACGGTGGCAATCCACTCTTTTATCGACAGGGGATTCTATGCTCAGATCGAAAATGGAACGCGTGATCCCAGCATGAATGTCGCAGAGAATATTGCCCACACACTGGGGATACATCCACAGATTTTTTTTGTTGATCACTTTCAAGCATCTCATATGGAACCGCTTCATCATGAATCCCATACAATATATGCTCAATGTGATCTCGATTTGAAATACACCTGGGTTTTCCATCCGTATTGTGATGTCCAAGATATACTTGGCCACCGAGATGACGAGTTGGCAACTAACACTGGGGTTGCGGATTTGATTTTTCTAAAGAAACAGGTTTTATTGCAAGGTGTACCTCTGGAAAAGATCATTGTGTTTCCTCGTGACGGCAGTTTGCGTCCGTATTTGGTGCGCGGTGAACCCTTGTGGGATAATGACAATCGGTTGATCGGCGTCCATACGGCACTCACTTACATGCCTGCCCTTTTGTCATTTCCGTATCAACAACATGCCCAGAGATCAGAACCGCGCGGTTTATTCCAAGGACATGCGTTGTACTTCTATGACAACGTGAATCTATACACTGAAAATCTGGTGAGATTTATCACAGATGGCGTTGAATGCGGCTACCAACTATGGATTGTGGAGAATGCAAGTTTAATCTCAATCGTCAAAGAGAAACTTAAAACGTTACTCTCGACCGAAAAATACGAATACGCCCATTTTCTTGATAACCAGCTCGCCTACGGAGCAGACCACTTCGACACACAACATATCGCGAATAAATTTCTAAAGTGTATTATGCGGTCTGTGCTCAAATGGGGACCGATTCGTATATGGAATCATGTCACGTGGAAAGAACAGGATGGCATGTTGCAAAATTTGATTCATTTAGAAGCCATGGCTGATGCTGCAATCCTAGAGCTGGGGTTAACTTTGGTGTGCGCTTATGACGCCAATCGCATTCCCGCTGTTTTCCAAACAAATCTGTTGCGGTGTCACGAATATCTAATGACGGACACAGAGTTGGTCTATTCCCCGCTATATACAAAATAAATTCACCAGTTATCTTGCCGCACCTTAAGTCAGTCACGAACCACAAAAATCATAGTGGCATCTCACCAAAGCTTGAGTATAATGAAATCATGAGCATATGAACAATTACTCATATAGGTGGTGACAATATGGCGCAAGACGAACATGATGCATGCTGCAACGTAGTCCATATTGACGCGTTAAGCGAACGTGACGAACCATTGGAAAGCACCATTGTCGAACATTTGTCCGAAACATTCAAAGCACTGGCGGATCCAACAAGAATTCGCATGCTGCATCACCTGTCCAAACGCGAACTCTGTGTCTGTGACTTGGCCGCTATGCTTGGCATGACGCAGTCAGCCGTATCACACCAACTGCGCTATTTGCGCAATTTGCGATTGGTCAAGAATCGCAGAGAAGGCAATACCATCTATTACCGCCACGACCACGACCATGTCATGGGATTGTTACAAATGGCGATTGATCACACAACACACATCAACGCGCCTGCGGCTTCTGATAAGGCGCGTACGGATGGTCACACATCCCCATGACTGGATGATGTGCCGTGTGCATGTATATCAAATTGGATAAACAATGAGAGGATTGGGCAAATGGCTGCAAGTACACATATGGCCTCGGTCAAAAAAGGGATCGGCATAGAAACGATATCAATTGTATGGATGGTCATTGAGGCTGGCGTCGCCATCGGCTCCGGCGTGATTGCCCACGCCTTGTCCCTCGTCGCGTTTGGCGCAGATAGCATCATCGAACTGATTGCTGGGTTTGTCTTGCTCTGGCGATTGTCTGTTGAAATGAGAAGCACTGACCTAGAACGTGTCAGACGAGCGGAAAAAGCATCCTCCTGGGTCGTCGGGATTGCACTATTGTTGTTGGCTGTCTACATCGTGATCGCTTCAATCTATAAGTTAGTGACTCATCAAGGCGCAGAAACCAGTTTTACCGGCATCGGGCTATCCATCGCTGCAGGTCTCATCATGCCCTACTTGTCAAGGGCGAAAAAACGAATCGGTTCAGAGATTGGCAGCAAGGCCTTACGTGCAGATGGAGCCTGCAGCATTGTATGCGCCTATATGGCCTGGACTGTGCTTGGTGGTGTCGTGCTCACCGCCCTCCTTGGTTGGTGGTGGATTGATTCATTGGCGGCATTGGCGCTCGTGTACTTTGTGGTCAAGGAGGGCTTAGAAACCATCCAGGAAGCCAGAGGTGTGGAAGACGCCTGTGGTTGTGGGTGTCACGACGATTGATAGAATGTTCTCAAGAAAAAACACGGCATTGGCATGACAAAAGGGCGGCAAGCTCATTTTTAGCGTAACTCTCCTATATTTGAAAGCAAGGGGTGTCACAAACTTCCGTAGGGTTGTTGTTGAGACACCCCTTGGACCATCTCTCCTGCACAGGTTTACGGTTTTTGTCCTTCAACGACAGCGACAACCCCACCCATGAGGTTGTGATAGGTTGCATTTTTAAAGCCAAGCCGCGCAAAGCGCTGTACCAACTGCCGCTGAGAATCAAACGCGCGAGACGAATCGTGCAAATATTGGTATGCCCGTTTACGCCCTGCTGTGATCTTGCCGAGCATCGGGACAAGCCAATTGAAATACAACCAGTAACCCTGTTTGAAGATGGGCGCTGAAGGTTTCCCCATGTCGAGAGAGACGACCCATCCACCCGGTTTCACAACCCGATACAGTTCTTGCAGGGCCACGTCGATATCCGGCACGTTCCGCAACCCCCACCCGACCGTGACCGCATCAAAGCGATTGTCTTCAAACGGCAGTTGGAGTACATTTCCCTGCATTAAGGTAATCTGCATGCGCACATCGGAATTGCGGACCTTATTCTGTCCGACAGCTAACATCTCTTCAGAAAAGTCCAAGCCGGTCACCCGCCCCGACGGGCCAACGGTCCTGGCAATTTCCAAGGTAAAATCAGCCGTTCCACAACAAGCATCCAGGGCGTGCATGCCCGGTGCAATTCGTGCACGTTTGATGGCATACCGTCGCCACGATTGATGCATGCCAAAACTCATGAGCGTGTTCATGAAATCGTACTTGTGCGCAATTCCATTAAACATCTCACGGACATATCGTTCTTTTTCTTCCTTTGAAGGCAAAGCCATTCAGTCAAAACCCCTGTGATCAACCATCCGATTTATTGTATACGCTTGGCGAATATCAGCTTTCATTCACAAGACATGTTCATGATACACCAATTCTCCAGCACACATCCAGTTGGATGGGGCAAGGCGCTGAGGAAGGGACGCAAAAAGAGCCATACGCGAACTTCTCGCATGCGTATGGCTCCGCCGTAGACCTTTGATTTCTACTCAACCAAATTCAACCGAATGAAAAGTATGCCTGCGCGTTTTCATAACAAATCCCGCGAACAATTTTTCCAAGCAGTTCCTTATCGTCCGGCGCCTCACCGTTTTCGACCCACTCGCCCAACAAGTTGCATAATAGGCGGCGGAAATACTCATGCCGGGTATAAGACAAGAAACTTCTCGAGTCGGTCAGCATGCCGACGAAACGGCTTAAGAGGCCGATATTGGCCAACGTCTTCATTTGTTCTAGCATGCCGTCCAGCGTATCGTTGTACCACCATGCAGCACCGAGTTGAAGTTTTCCTGGTACGCCATCTCCTTGGAAGCTTCCCATCAACGCCGCCATCACCGGATAATCTTTTGGATTGAGTGAGTACAAGATGGTTTTGGGCAACAAATTCTCCTCATCCAACGTGTTCAGCAACGCGCAAAGCGCCTCTGCGAGTTGGCCGTCGTTCATCGAATCGAAGCCTGTATCCGGCCCTAAACGACGAAACATGCGGGTATTGTTGTTTCGCGCAGCATGCATGTGCAGTTGCATCACCCAGCCAAGACGGGCGTACAGTTTCCCCAAAAAGAGCATCGTGCATGTTTTGTGCTTGTGTTCTTCGAGTGTCGTCAACACCTCGCCGCGCAATGCCTTGGCAAAAATATCGGATACTTCATCGAACGTAGCCTCTTCGAAGGGAACGATGTCCAAGGCGTGATCGGACACGCGACAACCGATTTGATGGAAGAACTCCGCTCTGGATTGAAGCGCTTGCAACAAATCGCTGTAGCTGGAAATCTCCTTGCCCACCGCTTGTTCCAGTTGCTTTAACCATGGGCCGAACGTATCGCGCCGAATTTCAAGCGCTTTATCTGGACGGAACGCAGGAACCACTTTGACGCCGAAGTCTTTGTCCGCCTGCAATTTCATGTGATATTCCAGCGAATCCGCAGGGTCATCCGTCGTGCAAATGACTTGGACATTCGATTTTGTGATCAGATCTCGCGCTCCGAATCCTTCCCCATTCAACAGTTGATTCGTCTTTTCCCAGATTTCGTGTGCGGTGTTTTCATTCAGCAAAGTCTTGATGTCAAAGAACCGCTGTAATTCAAGGTGCGACCACTGATACAGCGGATTGCCCAGTGTCATGGGCACTGTCTTTGCCCAAGCCACAAACTTGTCATAATCGCTGGCATCACCTGTGATGTATGACTCATCGACGCCATTTGCCCGCATGACGCGCCATTTGTAGTGATCCCCACCCAACCATATCTCCGTGATGTTCTGAAAGTGATGGTTTTCGTAGATTTGTTTTGGGCTTAAATGGCAGTGATAATCAATGATAGGCATGTCCTTGGCAAAATTCTCGTATAGGAAAACAGCGGTTTGGTTGCGTAACAAGAAAGTGGAATTTAAATAGTCCGTCATGGTCTTTCTCCTCTCTCTACATGTAATCCGCTTGTGTCTCCGGCATCGCCGCTGTATTTAGTATACTTGATTCTCGTTTAGCTCTTCCAAATCAGTTGACAAACAAACTGTAATTTGTAATATTTCATTTAGCGGAGGTGATTTGAGATGAACAGTGATTTTGTCGTGGCTGTACACAGCTTGGTGTTACTTGCCTATACGCCCGAGCGGCTGCGCACGAGTGACAACATCGCCAACAGCGTCTCTATTCATCCTGTTCGCATCCGAAAAGTATTATCCACTTTGCGCAAAGGTGGTTACATTCAATCTAAGGAGGGGGCAAAAGGGGGATTTTATTTAACGCGTGACCCCGCGTCAATTACGCTCGCTGAACTGTACACCTTGACTTCAGAGGGAACATTGAAGCCAAAATGGCCAGATGCAAACCCAAGTTGCCCCATCGGCGCCCACATCGAGCGGGCCATGGATGACATTTTCGCAACTGGGGAGAAACAACTTGAAGCACACTTCCAGCATTATACGATTGCCGATGTGCTCCAACGTGTACACAATGAGTCGCTTTAGCAGTCTTTTCAGCTCATAAATGTAATGTATTTTATTACATTTATATTAAGACAGAAAGAGTTGACACCTTCCCGCAAAATAAAGTTGGCGCTTTGGTGCATGCGATATCCCGATTGGTGGCATTTCACAGTTCTTCATGTAGATGGCCCCACGCATGTCGGTTTGTTTCATTTTATCCGCATAACTGTAATTTATTTTATTACAAATAATTTGGAGGTGCGCAATGAAGATACAAGCAGCTGCGCCATTTTGGATCATTTCCTATACGATGGTGGTTATTATGATGGGAACCAATATTCCCTCTCCACTGTACGGGCTTTACGGAGAAATGTGGAACTTCTCCTCTGGTATGACCACCTTGCTGTTCGCAATGTACGCCATTGTGCTCGTTCCGTCTAGCTTGGTCTTCGGCCAATTGTCAGATAGCCTGGGACGCAAGAAGCTGTTATTGCTCGGCATTCTCGTCTCTGCCATTGGCTCTGTATCGTTTATCTCCGCTCATCACACAGGCACGTTGCTCGTCTCGCGCGCTGTGCAAGGGCTTTGCGTCGGCATTTGGAACGGCCCCGCCATCGCGACAATGGCTGAACTTCGCCCGGCGCATCGCAAAATCGCGACTTTGGTCGCTTCCATCTCCATCGCCGTCGGCATCGCAACAGGCCCGCTATACGCTGGTCTGCTCGCCCAATACGCACCATGGCCGATCCGCCTGCCGTACGCCATCCACCTGATGTTGCTCATCCCCGCACTGGTAGGTGTGGCGATGATGCCGGAGACTGTGCGTCAAGTGACAAAATCACGTCGGTTACATCTGCCCAACGTGCCAAAGTCCATCCGACGCTCATTTCTTATCACCTGTTTTGGCGGCGTAGTGGCATGGGCTGTTGCTGGGTTCTTTATGGTGATCGCGCCTTCGTACGTGACAACACTGGTCGGCATTCACAACTTGGCTATCTCCGGAGCCATTGTGAGTCTCATGTTCTGTTGCTCAACCTTGGCACAAATCACACTGAAACGATTGACAGCGAGAACGTCCATCATCATTGGTTTCACGCTGTTGATGCTCGGCATTCTCGGCGTCATCATCTCCATCTCTGGACAGCAACTATGGCTTTTACTCATCAGCACCATGCTG
This sequence comes from Alicyclobacillus fodiniaquatilis, assembly GCF_042678105.1. Lineage (NCBI taxonomy): Bacteria > Bacillati > Bacillota > Bacilli > Caryophanales > Alicyclobacillaceae > Alicyclobacillus > Alicyclobacillus fodiniaquatilis. The sequence continues at coordinate 317,410 of NZ_JBHUCX010000099.1, read as the reverse complement.
GCAGGCGTGGGACATGGCCCAGTCGCTGCAGCCACCTTGGCGATGGCCAGTGAACTTGCGCCGCCGCAAAGCCGCGCAGATGTGGTGTCCAGTTACTATGCCATCGGCTATCTCGGCATCTGTCTGCCAGTGCTCGGCCTTGGGTTCGTCGCCGAATGGATCGGCTTATACCATGGCATTTTGATATTTGCCAGTGTCATCGCCGCCGCTATGTTGCTTTTGGCCGGGATGGTCCTGTTTCATTTTCGCCCGGCAGACAACTCGACAGAGGAAGTTGGCGAAGGGGCGTAACAGCGCCCCTAGATGCGCAATGTAGAAAAGCCGTGGTCTTCACTCGCCATTGTCCGCCTTCTTCTTCGAAGCGACGTAGCGCTCAATGCCGTCGAGAATTCGTTCTAGTCCGAAGTCGAAGTCGTTCCCAACCGGACTCTGTTCCGCGTTTTCTTCTGTGTAAACGCCTGACATAATCACTGGATACAAATTAGGGAACTGTTCCGGCGAAACCAATTGTTTCAAAGCCGCACTATAATCGAGACCACTAAATGCCCCAGGAGTCGATCCCGCCTGTATGGCTCGGTCCATATCCCGCATGAGAATACCGCACGAACGCGCGTAACTGCTCAACAGTAAGACGACAGACATCTTCTCGTAGTCATTCAGGGGGAGCACACGCGTCGTTCGAAGCGCCCAATCCACAAAGCGTAAATGGTTTGGCGTCATGGGGACGCCTGAAACGGGAATATCGCCAAACCAAGCGTGGGCACGCAAAAGCTGAATCGTGACCTGAACGTATTCACGCATGCTTTCACGCCAATCTGCCCCTGCCTCCTCCACTGGAATCGGGACATCGCACACTGCATCCTGCATGAGCAACAACAAGTCATCTTTGCTTGGTATATAGCGATAAAGCGACATGGTGGTAAAACCGAGCGATGCTGCAACCCTGCCCATGGAGACGGCAGAAATCCCTTCCTTGTCCGCGATGGCGATGGCAGCTTGAACGATTTGTTGAATGCTCAATTCACGCTTCGGGCCACGCTGCGATGGTTTGACCAATCCCCAACTGATGGCTACACCGCTTGGCAGCGCCGCTCCAATTTCTTCATCCATGAAATAAAGGCCCTCCTGTTTGGCTCGTGGTGTCGCTGTAAATATACTCTCTCATTTTAGTGTTGCATTTAAACTGTATACGCAATATACTGTGTACGCAACACACTGTTTATATCATACACAAAAAGGAGCGTTCTCCATGACCACACCAGCCATTGAAATTTCCGGTCTACAAAAGCGCTTTGGCAAACAAGTGGTACTCGATGGCATCAACTTGTCCGTGCCAACCGGATCCGTTTTTGCCTTGTTGGGCCCAAACGGCGCTGGCAAGACCACACTCATCCACATCCTTTCCACACTCGTAGCGCCTGACACAGGGTCGGTGCGAGTTGCGGGATACGATGTCGTCGCTGAAAAGGACGGCGTGCGGCGTTCCATCAGTCTGACAGGTCAATTTGCAGCCGTCGACGAGACATTGACCGCCGAGGAAAACCTGCGCATGATGGGCAGGCTCCAAGGCCTGTCCGGGAAGGCAGCTCGGGAAAGGGCGAACGAGCTCCTTCAGTATTTCGATCTCGTCACAGCAGCCCACAAGCGGGTAAAGACATATTCAGGAGGCATGCGTCGACGACTGGATCTCGCCATCAGCATGGTGGTCTACCGCCCCGTCCTGTTTCTCGACGAGCCGACGACGGGTTTGGACACACACAGCAGGCGAGCGCTATGGAGCAACATCCTCCAACTGGCCGCGCAAGGGGTGACGATTTTTCTGACCACTCAATATTTAGAAGAGGCGGATCAACTGGCCGACACCATCGCCGTCATCACCAACGGTCGTATCGCGGCACAGGGAACGGCAGAAGAACTCAAATCGCGCGTCGGCAATGAGGTGGTTGAGCTTCGCAATGAAAAAGACGAGATCGTCCGAGAAATCCCGACCGACGGCAGTATCCATGGGATAAGAAAGGCACTAGAAAACTTGGCCAAAACGGCTCCAGCAGGAACGAAAGTGAACATTCGCAGGCCGAGCCTGGATGATGTGTTCCTTGCGTTGACCACGACAAAAATGGAGGTATCCTCATCATGATGATGACACCGACTGCACCAACTAAAACGACATCATTCTCTGTAACCAGCAGCGTCTTCATTGGCCGCAGCATCCGTCACAGCTTGCGCAATACGGAAGCACTGACGATGGCCATCATGCTCCCGGTGATGCTGATGCTGTTATTCACCTATGTGTTTGGCGGCGCACTTGATCCAAACGGTGACTATGTGAACTATGTAGTTCCGGGCATCATACTGTTGTGTGCTGGATACGGGGCGTCGAGCACAGCAGTGGACGTCGCGGATGATATGACCAACGGCATCATTGACCGCTTTCGCACCATGCCCATTCGCAGCATGAATGTCATCACGGGGCATGTCGTCGCAAGTTTGGCCCGCAACCTAGTGGCCACAGGCGTTGTCATTGGCGTGGCGCTGCTGGTGGGATTCCGGCCACATGCCGGATTTGTTGAGTGGCTTGGCGCCTTCGGCGTCATCATCCTGTTCATTCTAGCGTTCACCTGGCTCTATGCAGCCATCGGCTTAGTTGCGGGGAGTCCGTCCGCCGCCAGCGGCTACGGGTTTGCCTTGTTGTTCTTGCCCTACCTCTCCAGCGCCTTCGTGCCGACGAACACCATGCCCGTCTGGTTGCGCGGAGTGGCCAACAACCAGCCCATCACGCCCGTCATTGAGACCATCCGCGCTCTGTTGACCGACACCCCCATGCACAATCACGTATGGTGGGCGATGGGATGGTGTTTACTCATCATACTAGGCGCGCTCATCTGGGGGACATTGGTCTTTCGCAGCAAGGCTGGGCAACGCTAGAGATGGCTTACTGATATTGATGAACAATCACAGATAAAAGGAATTCACAATGCCCTTCAGTGGATGGCGTCTACCTCACAAGCGTCTTCCATCAAAAGGACATGCGAATTCCTTTCTTGTGTTTTGAATTACACCCCTAATTTGATGCCATTTTCTATCTGAAACTGCTTTGTCTGTTGCAAAATGGAGACAAGTCTACCTCGCTTAAATGTCCATCTGCCCGGAGAGAGTGTTTGGAGTGCGGACAACGCACTCGGACAATCCAAAACGACCATGTCTGCGATATTCCCCACCTCGATTTCATGCTCGCGCCCTGTTGCCAAGTATCCTGGCACACTACTGACCATACGCAGCGCCTGTTCTGCCTCCGCGGGCTGAAAGTGTGCCAAATATGCGGACAATTGCGCAGCGTCTAGTAGATCACCCCGACCAAATGGATGAAAGACGTCCTGAATGTTATCTGATGCAGCAGCGACTTGCGCCCCGCATCTGACAAGCGCCTGAATACTCGTCACGCCGCGGCGCACATCTTGTGTATCCTGCCTCGCCTGCAAAAAGAGATTTGAACCGGGTAAAGTGACCACCCCAATCTTGCGCTCAGCCACCCGTTTGCAAACCTCTTCCACCTCTGCGTGTGGTATCGCGCCAAGTGAAACACAGTGCCCTGCGATGGTCGGAAGGGCGAAGTCATCTGTCGGCGCCAATTCTACCAAATCCAAAATATTACGCATCGCCGGGTTTAACGTTTCATCCACATGCATGTCAATCGATAGATCCATCTTGCGCGCAAGCCCGACAATCCACTGCAAATTCTCCCTCGGATGGGCGGACAGATGGGATGCGCCGCCAAGCGCTGTCAAAAAACGAGCTTTTTCAGCCAAAATGCTTTCCACACTTGCCTGCGCTTCTAACGGGCACATCAACACCAACTGGATGTCAATGACATCTCGCAAAACGCGCTTGGCCGCTGTGATACCACTGACGCTTTTGGCAAACATCCCGCCATTGCGCCCGTAATTTAAGTGTGTGCGGAGCAACGTCGTGCCGTGCTGTACAGCCATCAAAGCCGTCTGAATTGTTCGCTCGTATATATCCTCTTCGGTGATTCCATCTTCATGCGCTGCGAACGCTTCAATTGCGCCCGCAAGCGTTCCAGATGGATTCTCCGTATAAGACAATGTCAAAGCCTTGTCGAGGTGTGTATGTATGTCGACAAAACTAGGTATCAGCAAACGACCTTGCAAATCAGCGGACGATACAGACCGTCGGCCCGCTTCCGATAATCCGATTTGCAAAAGTGGCGTTGTAGCAACAGGCTCTTCCAAAGATAAGGTCGGGCGGATCGAAACAATTGTGCTGTCGGCGACGTGTACATCATAAAGACCAGACAAGCCGAGCAGTCTTGCGCGCTGCAGGACAAATACAGTGGAAAGCGAGAAAATCGTTCCTTCATCCAGATCTGACTTCATACAGACGCCCCCCATCGTCCCAAAGGTAAAACCAATTTTGAAGGACACTTTGCGCCACATGCCACCGCAACCGTTGCGATGTTCAGTTTTTCCGCCCCCACAAACGGAATGCCCGTTTCATCCATGCCATTGGGATGGCGAGACATGAGCGGATACGCGCTTCCGGTCAGTTCGAGCCGAATGGATTCTCCTTTGGCGATCTCGATGCAAACCGGTCGCATCTCAATCAAAACCTCCCTCCATGTGGTTTCGTCCTGCTTCGCGTCGATCTGACAACGCCCAATCGATAAAAACGTCGCGCGGCCATCGCGGCCAACTACGGAAAGAATGGCGACCAAATCCGTCGGCGCGTTCACAGCGTCCACCCAGGCAGACAAACTCGGTGCCCCGGCGATGTAAAGAATATCCTGGCATTTTTCGCTGGTATAGACCAAGATTTCATACCGATCCTGCAATCGCTGTCGGCTCACAGGCAGAAAAGAATCACATTCCATCGGCAGCCGAGCGTCATACACGAACACATCTGTGGCCACATCTTCTGTCTCAACTGGCTCAAGGCACAAGCGCCCGCCGCCGAGCGCGCCGTTGGCGGGCGCCGCATGCGACTGCAAGTACCAAGTTGACACACCTTGGTGCACAGCTGTTGACCAAGTATCAGCTTCTGCCCACTGATTTCGGCCAAGCACGAAGTAACGGACTGGTGAAGCCGCTTCAAGCTCATCAGCGTCACGCAGCCAATGATTGAACCATTTCACCATCTCAGTGTCCACACGCCCAGCCGCCGCCACGCCGTAATCTTGTTCAGCCACATATCTTCCCCATGGGATATGTCCCCAAGGGCCAACCAACAATCGGTGGCGATGTGCGGCAGCCTGTTCTTCGAGCCGCGCGTATGTCTGTAACGTGCCCTGCAAATAGGGATCAAACCAGCCAGCGATATGATAGGTAGGCACACATTGTTCAAGCAATATCGGCAACAAATTTCGCTTGGCCCAGTAGTCGTCATCTTCACAGTGCTCCACCCACTCCTGATAATAAGGCGCGAGTGTCTTGAGCACAGAGATGTCATTCTGCGGCAGGTGATCGATAAATGCGCGCGGGTTCTTCATGATGGCGGACATCTGCGCTTCTACAGCAGGCAAGTCTTTGCGGCGCGCTTCGTCTCTTGCCAGTTGCGCGGCCCAAGGCAACGTGCCGCCAAGCGAGAAACGCCCCGTAGGATAAAACCAACCGCGATACAGATCTGCGGCGCTCATCGCCGGCGCGATGGCCGTCAAGTGCGGCGGCCGCGCCGCAGCCGCGGCCCATTGGGTGTACCCCTGATAGGAAAAACCGTACATCCCTACACGGCCATTGCTGCCAGGCAACTTTGCAGCCCATTCAACCGCGTCATAGCCATCGGTCAACTCTTGCACAAACGGATCGAAAATACCTTCGGATCCGCCGCGGCCGCGCACATCCTGTATCACCACGATGAAGCCTTGCCTGGCATACCAACTGGGGTGCGCATAGGTCACCGTCGAGGCAATCGACTTGCCATAGGGTTGACGCATGAGCAGCACTGGCAAGGTCACATCCGTCTGCGGACGATAAATATCTGCCTGCAAAATGATGCCATCGCGCATTGCGCAAGGCACATGTTCTTGGAACTCCACCTCTGCAAACCGGGCCATGCTCTCCCTCTCCTTTTGCTTATATCCACCTAACCAGTGCGAACTGCATCGCGGCGGTCATCTGAACTGTTACTGTTGAGGCAAGAATTGATCTGTAAAGGCGCTATTGACATTCACATCCGATTTGAGCAATCCCGTTTGCTTCATCTGCTTCTCTAACTTCGTCCAGTTCGCTTCCGACATATAGCCAATCCCATGCTGTTTGGCATCCCCGCCAGTCACAAGCGGTTTTTCCGTCTTCACCGAATAGTCCATCTCATTGATTGACAAATCCGAGTTCAGTTTGTGAATCTCATTGTCGGTCGCTGACGGCGACTGCAAAAAGTCCTGCCAGCCCTCCTGCGACGCTTTGACAAATGCTTTCACCACATCAGGATGTGCTTTGATCTCCTGTTCTGTCGTGAACATCACATTTTGATAGGGATTGAACCCAGAATCCGCCACCAATTCATACTTGACAGGTACGTGCTCCTGTTTCAACACATAGGGTTCCTGCGTCACATACCCTTGAATCACCGCATCGTTTGAATGGACGAAATTGACCAGCGAACCTGTGTACGTCATCTGTTTTGCATCGTTCAACTTGTATTTGCTCTTGATATACGCCCAATACGGACTGGCCGCGGATACATAAACGGGATGTCCATTCATGTCGGCAAAGCTTTTGATGGCTGCGGAGCTATGCCAAATCAGCACCTGTGGATCCTCTTGCAGCGGCGCAAAGATAGCGACAATGGGGATGCCCTGCGCTCTAGCCAGCAAAATGGAGTCCGCGCTCGCCATGCCAAATGTGTACTTGCCTGCGGCGACCAAAGGTATGGTTGAGACTTGCGGACCACCTTGCTTTGTGGTCATCTGTAAGCCTGCCTTTTGGTACAGATTTTCTTGCTGGGCATCCCACTGCCCCCCTTGCTCTGGCTGCGCATACCAGTTCATCACCTGGGAAACCGACTGTGTCGTTTTGCTGGAGATGGCTTTCGTGCCACTGCTCTGCGATGTTGTATTGCCTTGACTTTGAGACTGACTGCCACCGCTGTTTGTTCCACACCCTGCTACAGCCAGCAGCAACGTCGCCGACACAAAGCAACCAAAGACAGATGTTCGTTTTTTCAATTCAATGCCCCCCCGAGCCTTTATTCTGTTGCAATGGCTGATTCGTGCCATTTCCCAATGAAAATCGTTGTTACGGCATTGACGAGTCCAAAATTGAATATCCCAAGAAGCGAACTGGCGATGGCTGCCGCAAACAGGTAGGCCATCTGTAGGTTTGCAGCAGTCTCGGTAATGAGATAGCCAATCCCGCCGCTTCCGCCACCGACGCCAGCGATGAACTGGCCGACAATGGCCCCAATAACAGACAGGCCCGCTGATATTTTTAATCCGGCAAACATTTGCGGCAGCGCACTGGGAAAACGCACTTTTCTCGTCATCGTCCATCTTGAGTTGTTGTACATCTTGACCAGGCTGACCAAATTGGAATCAGTAGACAAAAAACCAAAGTTTGTATTTGAGATGATTGGGAAGACAGCCACCAGAAAAGAAATGACTACAATTGCCGTCATCCCAGATCCCACCCAAATGATGATAAGCGGCGCCACAGCGACAATTGGGATGGTTTGCAGCAATATGGCGTATGGATAAAGGCTTCGCTCAATCCACTTGGCCTGTGACATGATGAATGCGGAAATCACGCCGACGGCAATGCTCAGGGCAAACCCAAGAAAGGCGCTTTCGAAGGTGATCCAAATGGCATTCCACAAATCACGCGCATTTTGCACACCTGCTTGCACCACTTCAATCGGCGTGGGCACCAAATAGGAGGGAATCTTACAAAGCTGGCAAACCAACTGCCACAATATCACAAAGATGATGAACACCAGCAAAGGGGGGGACATCCGCCCCAATCGGGCTTGTACTGATAATCGCATGGCGACTCGCCTCCATTTCTGCGCTGAAAATCAACATGTTACCTTGATGCCGCTCCAGCCGCGATGCGCTCTAGCACCTAGGAAACTCGTGGTTCTGTCGGTGTGTGGGCGCATCGTGATCGCAGCCTATTCCTCAAGCAGTTTTATCGCTTGGGCAATGGTGGACGAAAATTCCGAGTCACTGAGCATGTCGCGTTTTCTGGGATACGCAGCGGAAACTTTTAACTCCGTACGGATCCGACCAGGATTGGATTGCATGACGATGACACGCGAAGACAGGTAAACTGCCTCAAATACGTTATGTGTGACGAACAATACCGTCATACCGAAACGTTCCCATAATTTCAACAGCTCTTCGTGCAATCTTTGACGGGTGATTTCGTCCAAAGCGGCAAAAGGCTCGTCAAGCATGAGTAGTTTTGGTTTGGACACCAGCGCACGCGCGATGGAAACGCGCATTTTCATGCCGCCTGACAATTGGCGCGGCAACTTGTTGGCAACTGATTGCAAACCGACCATCTCCAACATTTGCAAGGAACGTTCCCGTCGTTCGACTCGCGGCACACCCATCAGTTCCAGCGGCAGGCCGACATTGGCCAACACCGAACGCCACGGCATCAGCGTCGGTTCTTGAAACACAAAAGCGATCTCTCCAGGTCGCTCCTTGATGGCGTTCACGCTGGAGCCGAGAATCTCAACACTGCCAGCAGTTGCTGTTTGCAAACCAGCCACAGTGCGCAATACCGTAGACTTGCCGCAGCCAGAAGGACCGAGCAATGAAATAAACTCCCCTTCCCGCACTGTCATGTTCACACCCTGTAAAGCCCAAGTTCCCCCGGTGTACTGCTTGCTCACATCGCGCAAGGAAACAGCTACTCTTTGACCGATCATTGAACTGACCTCTGAAACGTTGATAGCCACGCACTGCACCTCCCCGTAGAATTGCGCCTCTATACTTGACCATTTAATTGAGCATCAGTACGCGTACTGTCCGCGATCCGCCGATTGACGCTCATTTTCCCGATTCGGTTTTGCAGTCGCATCGCGCATACTACACGACGCGCTCTGCGTCTCTTGTCTCGTATACCAGCTTGTGTGGATTCAAAAGCCCTTGTGGATCATTCTCCTGCTTGAGCTTGATTAACTTGCGCAGTTCAGGCGACCTTCCGCCAAATTCCAACCGCCAAGTATGCGGGCTGGCAACCGAGACCCCAATGGCTTCACACGCTTCTATCAAGCGCCGCAGATGTTCATCGGTGGAAAACACAAAAACCGGAAGTCCACTCACCGTCAGTTGGCCATGATTGCGCATCAACTCAATATGCATCGTCAGTTCCGGAAAATCTGCCTGCAATTTTTCGATTTGCGTCAGACAATCATCTGTGGAAAATCGCGTTTGCAAATAGGTGACTGCTGGATTTTCTTTCATCGCCCACAACGTCGTGTGGTTCCATGTAAAATCCGAGACCCCAACACCACGGTGATACTGTTCAGCAGGCGTTTGCAGCGCGATCTCGCCGCCCCATTGTTCGGCCAATTCGTAAATCAGCGCTGAATCGCTGGACGCAATCTCCAATAGGCAGACCGCTTTATCCTTTGGCAAGTGCAGCGGCGTGAAGGATGCTGGCAGCGGCCATTCGTGAATGGACAACAACCGCTTGGTGATGGCCGGAATTTCCGCCAAAGTCATGCCAAAACACAGCGCCTTGGAAAACTCGTCAAATGTGATGGCCCATTGTTCCCACTCATTTTTTGGACTAAGAAAGATAGACAATTCCGTGATGATGCCCGCTGTACCATAGTTGTGGATATAGGGAAGCAACGCTTCGCCCTGAATGGTCAATGTCCGCGGCACTTTCTCCACAGTCTTCACTTTGATGCTGTGCACCAATCCATCCCAAATCGTTCCCCAGGTGATGGAACCAATGCCGCCTGAACCTCCACTGATAAATCCACCAATCGTCGCCTTTTGAAACGTGCTGGGATATACGCGCAGTTCAAAACCGTGCTGCCGGGAAAACTGCTCCATTTTACCCATGCGAATCCCAGATTGAACCGTGATCAAATCCCCTTCTAGGCGCAACACCTGATTCATCGCCGACATATCGAGCACGACGCCGCCGGATAAAGGAATTGCTTGGCCGTAGTTCCCTGTCCCGCTGCCACGTACGGTAATGGGGACAGCATACGCTGCACAGATGGACAACACTGTGTCTAACTCCGCCTCTGTCTGCGGGCGAACAATACATTCTGCCAAGCAGGCTTCCAATTCCCGCAACAGAACCGGGGAGAAATAGTAGTAATCCTTTGAATATTTTTCGAGTGAACGCTCATCGATAAAAACCGATTGACTCGGCAAAGCAGACAACAGTTTATCCTTCCACTCGCAATTCATGGACTTCCCCCTCTTCAACCGCATCAAATTGAGCAATTTCCATCAGCACGTCCGCCAATTTCGCCACCATGGCCGAAAACAGGTGACCACCCATCTCTGGTGTCGCTTGATTTGGATCGCCTATGACGCCGGAAGCACTTAAATCTTTTGTCTTCCAAGCGACTGCAAAAGAACCTTCAATGGATAATTGCCCTTCCCGTTTGACGAATGCCGGATATTCAGCTTCCGACAATGCAGTGTCGACCCAATTCGGAATCAAAGACTGTAGCAACGCCGTTTCGTACGCCCCAGCATGAATCCCGTGTCGCGACTCTACCTCGTCAAACATTCCCTTCTCCATCAGAGAACCACCACTGATGACAAATGGAGATATGCCCGTTTTAATGCGAATCTCTCTGGCGACCACATGCAACAAACCAACGTTGCCACCATGACCATTCAAAAACACGATTTTGCGAAATCCACTTTTGGCCAGAGCGTCAGCGACGTCCATTAAAAGTTTCATTGTCGTTTCTGCACTGAGTGATATCGTTCCAGGAAAATCGATGTGTTCCATACTGTAACTGTAAGCAAGCGGATAGATAAAATAGAAAGGGTGATTTTCAGGTAGATCTGCCAGAACACCTGCAACAAGGCTTTGTACAATCAAAGTGTCTGTAAAAAGTGGCAAGTGAGGGCCATGTTGTTCGGTTGCGCCTAGCGGAATCAGCACCACGCCTCCGTCATCCGCCATCTGCGTGATCTCTGTCGTCGAATACCTCCCCAGAAATCGTTCCGACACTCGTTCTGGCATACATCCCCACCAATATTTTGCTGCTGTCATTGGGATCCCCCTAAACACCTCGTTCATTTTTTCAAGCGTCTGAATCTTAAGCACAGTCTCATTATGCATATGCGCAAAATTCATGTCAATATCAATAACACAAAATTCCGATCCAGCATGAAAAACGCTGAAAAAAATCAAAATAAGTGATATTTAATCACATTGACGAAGTGAGATCTGATGAAATAGAATCAAATTACACTTTCAAAATCACTTTAACGTAAATAAAACTAACATGGATGTGGTTATTTGATCCAATTAGGTCAACCGAACAATTCGTGGCGGGTTTCGCGGAACGAGGTGAACTTATGCCGTGATATACCACGTGAAGCATGGGCGTTTGCCGCGCATCCACAAGACTTGACAATGAATCTACGCACGAGCGCTGTTGTCATCATCGATATGCAAAATGATTTTTGCGCCAAAGGAGGGTGGTTGGACACGATAGGCGTCCCTATCGACGCTGCAAGGGAGCCCATCGGGCCGTTGAATCCGTTATTGACCTTCGCGCGCAATCGCGAGATACCCGTCATCTGGGTCAATTGGGGAAATCGAGTGGACAAATTGAATGTAAGCCCATCGACACTCCACGTATACAATCCAGATGGAAAGTCCATCGGCCTCGGAGACCCTCTGCCTGCAAACGGATCGCCAGTACTGGAAAAGGGCGGGTGGGGCGCCGCGATTGTCGACGGTTTATCGGTGGACAACCGCGATATCTTCGTTGACAAGTTTAGGATGAGTGGATTTTGGGATACACCGTTGGACAGCATCCTGCGCAACTTGGGCATCACCAGCTTGCTTTTTGCTGGCGTGAATATGGATCAATGTGTGATGGCCACTTTGCAGGACGCCAATTTCTTAGGCTATGACTGCATTCTGCTGACGGACTGCTCTGCCACAACTTCCCCTGCCTATTGCCGGGACGCGACCATCTACAATGTGAAACAATGCTATGGATTCGTAACGACATCCGAAGCATTTGTGAATGGGAAAAGACGATAATTGCTCGTAAGGAGAGAAGTTCTATGACACAGACCATCGACAAGCCAATATTCGGAGGATTAGAAGACTATCCTGTCTATAAAATATCGGAGAAGGACAGCAATAAATTTGCGCTCATCTGTGATTCTACGCAAGCGCCGCTCCCGTTCATGATGTGTATCGAAATTTTTGATGTAGACGGCGCTACACCCGTCAACGAACATCAGCAGGCGATCGAACACTTTTACGTTTTATTCGGGAAAGGCAAGGCCCGAATTGGAGACACCGACATTGATTTAGCGCCTGGAGCGCACGTGCTCGTGCCTCCACAAACCGCGCATGTCGTGCAAAATACGGGTTCCACCAGGCTCTACGTGCTGACCACCATGATTCCTGACGAGGATTTTTCAAATCTGATTCTGCGTGGAATACCTGACGTTTTGGATGAAGAAGACAAAGAGATCCTGCGTCACTTGCTAAAATGAGCCATGCGCAGTGGAAGGTGGGCTGGCCCCAAGCACCTTTCTTCAACTTTGCGCCAATCGGTGATGAGACTGCCAACATCAACTCAGGTGATTTAGCAAAAAGTCCGTCCCATTCAGTGGGCGGACTTTGATATTCACATCCATCTTTATCTCAGCGAACAGCTTCTGCATGATGACACCTGACCGTGTGCTGTCCCACGCTTCGAAATGCTGGCACTTCTCTACGGCATACATCTGTTGCGTAGGGACAACGCGTATGAAAGGGACAACCATGTTGTGGAAAGACCGGATCAGGGATCTCCACTGCGGTTGATGGATGATCGACAAATTCTCCGGGTATCAAACTGGGCACCGCCTGGAGCAACACTTGCGAATACGGATGCAGCGCTTCCGCATGAAACCCGGCAGCCGGCGCCCATTCCATCAGCAACCCCATATACATCACTGCAATCCAATCGCTGATTTGAATGACACGCGATATATCGTGAGAGATAAACAGAAACCCATATCCTTGTTTTCGTTGCAACGTCTTCAGTAGATGCAGGATTTGCACTCCTATTGAGACATCCAACGCTGAAATCACTTCATCGCAGATGATGATTTCCGGTTCGAGAATCAACGCCCGTGCAATATTTACCCGTTGGCACTCCCCTCTGCTCAGTTCCGCAGGGTACTTATCCATATCATCTATCGGCAATTCCACCATGTCCAACAACCGCTGCACTGCCGCCATCCTCGTTTTCTGATTCCCGACACGAAAATGCTGCAATGGTTCCGCAATCAATTGCGCGACAGTCCGATATGGATTGAGCGCATTAACCGGATTTTGGAATATATATTGAATCCGTTTGCGCAGAACTCTGGCTTCTCGCAGAGATAGGCGGGAAATCTCTTCGCCATGATAGAACACACCTCCATCGCTCGGTTGTTCCAGCCCCGCTAAACAACGCGCCAATGTGCTCTTTCCACAGCCGCTTTCTCCGACTAAACCGACCGTCTCTCCAGCCCGGATTTGCAACGAGACATCGCGGACGGCCAAGACGGAGACGCCGGGCCGAAACACGGGTTTCCATGTATACGTCTTTTGCAGGTGTTTGCTTTCCAGCATGCTTTGGTCCCCTTTGCGATTGTCCTGTTGCGCATAAAACGTCCCTTTGGGTCCCCCGCTATGGCCGACATCTTCCTTCCGACTGGACAACATCACGCGTGGCGGTCTATCTCGACTGGAGAAGGCAACTCGCTGCCAAGTCGAGGCGCCATCTGCAACAAATGCCGGGTATAGGGATGTTCCGGATGATAAAATATCTTTTCTGTCGATCCATACTCCACAATGTTTCCCCGCCTCATGACCGCAACCTGATCCGCGAACTGCGCAACGACACCCAAATCGTGCGAAATAAACAAAATGCCCATGTGAAATTGTCGTTTCAAATCGCGCAATAAGCCAATGATGTTCGCCTGCACCGTCACATCAAGCGCGGTCGTCGGTTCATCGGCAATCAACAGTTGCGGACGGTTCAGCAGTGCCATGGCAATCATCACCCTTTGAAGCATGCCGCCGCTCAAAGTATGGGCGTAACTCCGTAGTTGCCGCTCTGGATCCGGCAATCCAACACGCATTAACATTTCTAGCACACGTTGCTTTTTCTCTTTGCGGGTGCCCGTTCGCACCGTCTCCATGAGCTGTTTGCCAAGCGGCATCATGGGGTGAAAAGCCGTCGCCGGATCCTGAAAAACCATGGCGATATCTTTGCCCCGCACACTGCGCATCGCCCGCTCGGACATGTTCAGCAAATCCTTGCCATGACAGCGGATACACTCGGCTTGAATCGTGCCCGGTTTTTGCACCAATTTGAGCACAGACAGCGCCAGCGTGCTCTTCCCCGAACCACTTTCCCCCACCACCGCAAGGGTTTCTCCACTGTGCATCCGCAAAGTGACACCGTTCACAGCTGAAATGGTTCGATCCGCTACAGCAAATGACGTCGTCAATCCTCGAATATCAAGTAAATATGGATGACTTTGCACGACTATCCCCTCGCTTTTGCAGCTTAGCTCTCCCAGACACCGACCATTTCCTACCCAGCAAATGGCCAATCCAGTTGATTGCGAGCACAGAGACCACCAATGCCAGCAGCGGAAACAGCACGAGCCACCATGCCTGAAAAAAGTAAGGTTGCGCTTCAGAGATCATCGAGCCCCAAGTCGGTGTCGGCGGTTGCAGACCAATCCCTAAAAAGCTGAGCGTCGAAATCACGCCAATCGCTGTACGGAATGACAATGTCGCTAACACCAACACAGTAGGCACCATGTACGGGAGCACATGGAACTTCAAGATGCCCCATCGGGTGCCACCAGACATATACGCCGCCTGAATAAACGCTCTACCCTTGAGTGCCCTGGCTTCATCGTATATCAACCAAAGAAACTGTCCCCACAGAGAGAAAAACATCGACATCATCATGCCGAACGCATGCTCCCCGAACAGGAGCACAATGATTAACGGCAACCAACGGACGGGAAAAATCACCGATATTTGGCCGATAAACAAAATGACAGGGGTTGCAATCGGCAACACATCATACCCCGCCACCATGCCCAACAAGGTGCCAGTGACCATGGCCAACACGACAGAAATCAAAGCCAGTCCCAGCGTAACGCCCGTCGCATCGAGCAGACGGCTGAACACATCCCGCCCCAACTCGTCTGTTCCCAGCCAAAATGAAGCAGAGGGCGGCTGCAGTTTTCCGCCGACAAACGGCGTGGTCGGATTGTAGAATTTCCCCGCTTTGACAGCAAACATTCCACTGATGATCAACGCCAGCAAAACGAAACAGCAAATGATGAACGGTCGAGATCGCCATACATTTTTGTTCATGCCATCACCCGCTGCCCATCTTGCCTGAGCCGCGGGTCGAGCCACGGCTGCACGAGATCCGTCAGAAAGCGAAAACATAGAAAGATGAGCGCTGGGACGAAAATACATCCCTGCAGCAATGGCAAATCTCGCGTCGACAGGGTGTGGACAGCAAGGCTGCCCACACCCTGATATGCAAAAATGTTTTCGACGATGACGGTGCTGCCTAGCAGTTGACCAACCTGAAGCGAAAGAAAAGAGACGACGAGTGACAAGGTGGGCCGCAGCAGGTATTGAACTTGCAAGCGCAGGGGAGATACGCCTTTGGCCCGTGCCGTGACAATGAATTTCTCGCCCAACACTTCCTGCAATTTCGTGCGCAGCAAAATCCCACTTTTGATGGCTTCTGCGCCTGCGAGCAACAAAACTGGCATGATGAGCGATTGGACACCCTGACTGCCGGAAGGAGGCAGCCACTTCAATTTGACGCCAAAAATCTCAATCGCCAGAATAATGGGCACAAAACCTGGCAGTGAATAGAGGCAGAGCAATACACCCTGAAATATGCGCTCTATTTTTTTTGAAGCGCCCAAACTGAGAAAGCCAAGCACAATCCCTCCGAGGATGCCAAGCGGCAACGCAAGCCCAACCAATTTGATGGTTCCCCACAAATATGGAGGTATGATTTGACGGACAGGCTGCTGCAGTTCATAGGAGACGCCAAAGCGGCCGGTGATAGTGTGCTCCATATAGACGAGTAGTTGCAACCAGACCGGCTCATTCCAGCCAATCTCCGAGCGAAACGCCGCTTTCTGCGCCTGTGTGGCATCCACAGCCAAAATCGAATAGGTCGGATCCCCCATCGCCCTGCTCGCAAAAAAAAGCAGCATAGAAACCATGAGGAGCATCATCAAACCGCCGAACAGCCGTTGAACAGCTTGAATGATTCCCTGCGTCATCTTATTTCTCCTGAATCTGTTGAATGTGAATCTGTGTAGCGCCATCCACATGCCATTCGATATCATTTGAAACGCCATATATATTGGCAGGTTGCAACAACCACACGACTGCAGCTTGCTGTTTTGTGATGTCTAATATTTGCTTGGAAACCTGCGTCCGCTCCGTCAGATTCGGCGCCGCCAAATACTGCTGAATCAATTGCGCCACTTGCGCAGAAGGCTTGTAGCCAAACGGCTTAATAAACGATTCGCTGGAAAACGTCGGCGCATAGATGCGATAAGCGTCCTCTTCGGGATTATCCAAACCCGTGAAGATAAACATGATGGGTTCCGGTTTATTCAACTGTTTCGGGTCTAATAATTCACCTTGGGCCAAAACGTCGATATGCACTTGAATGCCGACTTGCTTTAATTGCGATTGAATGACCTCGGCAACATCAAGATCTGTTTGGCCGACGTGCAAGCTGATGCTCAATGGCGCCTTGACGCCAGCTTCAGCCAACAATTTCTTCGCCTTTGCGACATTGTAATCAGACAATGGAAAGGCGTCGACGTAACCTGAAGCTCCTTTGGCCACTGGCGCGGTGGCCGGAGTTGCATACTTGCCATAGACATCGGCCGTCATCGTCTTTCGATCCAGCGCGTAGTAGATGGCCTGCCGGACTTTCTCGTTGGCCAACGGTCCATTAAAGTTGTAACTCATGTATGTAACGCGATCCCCTGGGCTGGTGACCACATGACTGTTGGCGTTGCTCGTGATTCGATCTATCGATTCCGGCGTCAGATCAGCTGCAATACTGGCATGTCCGCTCAACAAATCTGCAATCCGCGTGGATTCATCGGGGACATATTTGATGACAACCTTTTTAAATTGCGGTTTCTTTCCCCAATAATGCGGATTGGCCTTGAGAACGACCTCTTGCCCCCGTTTCCAATCCGCCAACATATAGGGCCCTGTTCCGTTCAGGTCCGTTTGATATTGATTCCCCTTCGCCAATTGCTTGGCGTCCACAATCGATATATTGGTCAAATATTGAGGTAGGATATAGTCTGCATGCGCCGTCACAATGTCTACCGTCCATTGGTTGACGACATTGATCTGCTTGATGTTCGCGAGCAAAGACGTAAAGGCGCTTTCTTCATTCGGATCCGGATGCAAAATTTTCTCGATGGTCGCCTTCACGGATTGGGCGTTCAATGGATCACCATTTTGAAATTTGATGCCGTGTTTCAGCTTGATCTCCAATGTGTTTCCCTTTGTCTGATACGACTGGACCAAAGATGGTTCAAGTTTCCCGTCTTTGTCCTTGACGAACAGTGAATCGTAGACCATGCTTCTCGGCAATGTGATATCTTTGTTCAAGGGATCAATGGTCGTCAGATCCCGAGTCTCACTGAGATCATCGATGACAAGCGTTTGTTGTCCGCCCTGGGACGTGGACTTGGTTTGATGCTGTCCAGTTTGCGCTGAAGTTTGATTGCCGCAAGCAGTAAGTGTCAAGAGACTAAGCGCCAGTACACCTGCCAGCGCGCGCTTTGACAAAGGATACATCTGAAAATCCCCCTAGTATTCACATCATAGAGACGGCTCGTCCATGCACAGCAGCTTTTTTTCTATGCCTCACGTCGACCAACAATCATATAACGCGGATGTTGTGGCACTTCTCCCCAGAGCACAGGTTCCATCAATGACTGCACACAAACATCGGTAAGCCCCTTCTCCAAAAGAAACGCCTCCAGTGTTTCACTGGATTTCCCTCCAAAAAACGGCAAATGCGTGTGAATCTCCTGATATGCTCCGTTCTTGTTTTTACCCCATTCGCCCTCGATCAACGCCAAACGCCCCCCTGTCTTTAACGCGCGCATCCACGCGCTCACTGCCTTGGACGGACTGGGCAATGTCCATATCAAATGGCGTTCGATGATCAAGTCGTAGAGATTGTCCTCCCCCGCAAGCATCTCGGCGTCACCAAGGCGAAATTCCACGAGTAGATCTCTTTGCTGCGCTTTTTGCTTCGCCTGTTGAAGCATTTGTGTGGACATGTCCACACCCGTCACATCGTGTCCGAGTTCAGCGAACATCAGCGCCAGAAAACCTGTGCCACAACCGACATCAAGCACTCGCCGCTTACCTTCCCCCGCCAAATCGTTTAACACCACAAGCCATGCGCGATGCTGATCTTCACTATGTAAACCGTGATGCGCCTTGTCATCAAACGCGATGGCACGGCCATCCCAATGTTGCTGCACAAGGCGTTTTACCTCTTGATTTGAGAGGTTGTCCATCTCCAACATCCTTTCTCTTTCAATCATTAAAGTTGACTAAATAAGTCATCTTTCACACCTTTGATATTATAATTAGTATATACTAATGTCAATAATTATTATTGTCTAACAAAATGAATTTGGTGATTTATCAACACTGATTTTCGATTACCAGAATTGACTGGCTTGTCGAAAATCAACGGACTTTAACGATCACAAAAACCAACAGAAGATGGATTACCAGCGCAGATTGCTTTTGCTACTTTATATAATTGATCAAAAAAAGACAGCCATTTCATTAAATGACTGCCTTCTTTCTTCTATCGGCTTCAATATGATAAAACCCCAATACTTACGCTCATGTTCACTTGCCGTTTTGGTGAATCATGCATCTGCAACTTCTGCCCGGGGGAAGTTGCCGACTGACACCGGCTACGCCGTTTTTAATTTGCTGTGACAGCAGGCTGCCAAATACGCTCATGCCGAGCATCAACGTAAAGACCAAGGCGGACAGTACCACCACATTGCGATTTTTGAATAGATGCAATGGAATGATCACTTCCTTGGCTTTCGCCTCAATTCGAAAGAGCAGGATAAACAGCGCCATACAACTTAAATACATCCGTTTACGTCCGTACAAATCAGCCAGTTTGCCCAAAATGGGCATGAAGATGGTCCAAAATTTGATCCTTTGATGCAGCAAGTACAAATCAATCAGCGTCCGAGTATTTTCATCATTGTATTCGCCAACGCTTGTTCGGCCCGCGTCGTTTCCTTTGCTCGCCAGGCGACAACCCCGTCCGGGCGCACCAACACCGCTTCCGTCAACTGAATGCCATAGGTCTCGCGCCAATGATCATCCACGTCGATTAAGTCGCCTTTCGCTTGACCAATGGTATACGCGATGATGGAAACGCCCAAACGATCGGAAACGACTGCCGCAGCTTCACGCCAGTGGGCATCTTCTTCACTCGCCAACAGCACAAAATGGCGGTTGAACAAATCCAGCGTCGAAATCTGCTTGCCCTGTTGCGTCAACCACACATGTGGCGCACGTGTGCCCGGCTGTCCATTCAAGTCAGCGTCGTCCTGCGCCACATCAGCTCGATGAACGATGGCAGATGAATGATAACGAAAGCCCAAAACGATATCCGTCTGCTTGACAATCGGACCCTTTCCTTGGACGACGGAGAAAACCCCGCTATTGGCGATATGGCCAGCTTGCTCGACGGTCAAACGGGCCAGTGGCCAACGCTCTGTTTCATATGTCGCCAGTATCGACGGCGCAGCTTCGCCCCGGTAAACCAGAGCGAGCTTCCAGGCCAGGTTATGTACATCCTGGATGCCCGTGTTCCCACCGTAACCTCCGGTCGGCGGCATCACATGCGCTGCATCCCCAGCCAAGAAGATGCGCCCGACTTGAAACTGATCTGTCACCCCCATCGCAGGTTCCCACGGCAAGATACTCAAAATCTCAATGTCTATATCGCTCGATCCAACCGCGGTGCGGATCATTTCAGCACACCTTTCCGGCGTAAATTGCGCAGGCGTTTCGCCTGCCCCTGGATTGTACGGTGTATGAAATGTCCAACGATCCGTCGCATTGATGGACAGAAGCGAGCCCGGCGCGTCTGGATGCGTGATGTTGCAGATGCTGAACTCATGTCCGTCTAAAAGCGATGTCAAGGCGGATCGAAAATACACATTGATGACGTGCCCGAGTGACTTTCGTCCAGTCATGTCAATGCCCAGTTGAAGGCGGATGGGACTTTTCGCCCCATCGCAGGCAATCACATAATCTGCGCGAATGGTCTGCTCGGATGCATCCGTTCGATCCCGCACGGTGACCGTAACCCCTGCGTCATCCTGCGCCAAAGAGACGAGTTCTGTACTGAAACAGAAATGGCCGCCGCCGCGTTTTTCGGCTTCTGAAAGCAAAATGGGTTCTAGCACGTCTTGCGTGATCCAAGAGCGCATAGCGGGACTCTTTCGTTTCAAAGCCTCCATTTCTTGGCGCAGCGCTTGAAAAGCAGCCGACGGCCGTTGTGTAAAATCCACGCTTTTCAGTGTCTCAGCCGTGAAAATGCCGCCTTTCTTCAAAAACTCCGCATCGCGAATGCGATCATCAAAGCCCAGTGTTCGGAACAATTCCATCGTACGGTGGTTGACACCACGAGCGCGTGGATGAATAGACGTTCCCGCATGTCGTTCAATCAATTGATAGGGAATCTGGTGTTCAGAGAGAAACAACGCCGCAGAGAGACCGACGAGACCTCCGCCGACAATCAAGATGGGCACATGTTTGCTTGTCATTGAATTGCCTCCTTCTTCAAGCGCGTTTGGCGCAATGATAAGTCTGTATCGGTAACATACGGCGAGTTTATGAATTGAATATGAACTCTCACAAAAATAGAGCAACCGCTGTGGCATACACACAACCCGCATTCCGGTTGCCCCGCGCGCTTCAGTCCTCTTCGTAATCTGGATGCGTCTGAATTTTCTTCTTCAGTTCCGCAATCTGGTCCTCCAAATCGAGCTTGCGCGTCTCCAAATGACGCAATGCTCTGCGCAGCGCCAATAAATTCGTCGGATCGATATGCTCTAAGTCAAACCAATCCGAACCATTCCCCCACGCTTCCATCGCACGCCGACCAGCGCCACCGAACGCTGAACGGAACCCATGAGGAAATTGGTGGGGACCCCCATTGAAACCCGGTCCGTGTTTCACGCCGTGCTGCTGCCATTTTGCCTGATTGTCAAATTGAAATCCTTTATCCTTTTTGCGCTCTTCCATGCTCATATCCTCATCCTCCGTTTCTTTTTGTCCTTGGTTTTCCGCTCCGTATATGGCCTGTTCCACAGCCTGCACCTTCTCCCAGTTCAAGTGGTCGCCGGTTTGCGTCACACCCGTACCAGACAGAAACTTAGTGGACAATCCCAAGTACTGCGCCAACAGAGACACATCCCATTCTGCAATGGCGCTCCAGTCTTTTTCCGGCGGAATCACGCGACCCAGACGATTGCCTAGTTCCTCCACATCCGCATACAAAAATCGGCGGTGGCCAACCTGACCGCGGCCAACCCAGTAGGTGGGCAGCCATCCTTGCGCACAGTACCACCGAATGGTCGTGGGCGCGACGCCAAGCAGTGAAGCCGCCTCTTGCACACGTAAGTAATGTCCTGCCACATCCTCACCTCCCAGAACATCATACTATAAGAATATCCTGTAGTAAAGAAATAAAAAAAGCAGTGTAGTCAACACAGCCTGATGCGCACTAAATCAGTAAAACCAGCTTGAGCAATGCAAGTTTCGATCACTACAAAATCTCCGACCGCTGCCTCCTTCGTCGTGCTCAAAATGTGACGACGCGTTGACGGTTTCGTGACCTTTTGCGCATTTGGTTTGAGACAACCAGCGACTATTCTAGAGATGCTCATTTAGATGACTGACCATCCTGTAAATGAAATTGGCACCCTGGTGCCGCGCCGTCCGTGATGCTTTGATTAACTGCCATTTTCATGGTTTTGCTGGTGTGGGATGCATCACGGATGGCGGTCTACGTTTATCAAATTGGAGGAGAAGCACATGGGACTACAGATTGTCAACGTCAATCCGAAATACGGTCAAATTCAACAAATTGCACCTGCAACACTTGGCTACATTCACATTGCTGCCCAGACAAGCGAACCCACCTTCCCGTTTAGAACAAACACTGCACCAGAACTCTTAAACGAACTGAAGGAACTGGCACACCACCTGGAACAACTCGACGCGATTGAAACAGTCACTGTATTCAAAGCGGTGGGTTTGCCGCCCGTAGAACGTCTGCCTTATGTCAGGGAACACGTGGATTCAATCCATCTTGCCCGCTTCGATGTCGTCGTGCTTGTGGAGACGAAACTGCCAGAAGCCATTGAACAAGTGCAGGCAACCCCCGTGTATCAAGCGCTGATGGCCTATCTAGATGACCATGCAAAATCGACGCATGTGATGTCCGCAGAGAACCGAAAACGAGTAAACGATGTGGATCACACAAAGGACGGTTTGTTCCTATTCAATTACTTTGTGGCCGATGATGCAGATGTGATGATCAATCTCTGGGATTACCTTGCAGATTGGTATCGGGCGGAAATGGGCATGGACAACTCCGTGCTGCTGGTTCCCGCCGAGCAAACGGCATCTGATTATGTGGCCATCAATCACGCGCGGTGGGACGGGGGTTTACCTGGCTTTTTGGCGAAGCAAATGTCCAAGAAAAGCTTCCGCAACTATATGCTCGCCAATTTGGAGGCCAATCATGTCGGCGCAATGCCCATCCTGTATCGGCTTGCATGAAATGGTACGGCATCGGGGGAAGCTGGTTTCCCCGATGCAACTTTACCGCCTCCACCTTGAAGATACTTGCGCAACATCGCAAAATTGTCTAAACTATATGTGGAATTTGAAAACCATGATGAACTAGGAAAGTGTGGGAGGATATTAATGGGTTTTTCCGCTGCTCGTATGCTCGTACTCGCGTGATGACGGGACTCGTATGTCCATTTTCACCTGTATCGAGCCGAGTGGAAGCCGGAAAACCACCCCATGCGGAACTGTTCTCTGAGTGAACGTATATCTCACTGATGGCGTTCATTCGTTGACATTGATGGATGAGCAGGGTGCGTTTCGCGCCCTGCTTTTTTGTTTCCTCTGAAGGGTTTTCCCCCTCCTCGGCTCGACATCGAATCCTTGAGCGAGGAGACAATCTATCATGAGTTTACTTACTGTCGAAAATCTGACCCATACCTTTGGGGACAAACGCATTTTGCAGTCTGTCGCATTTCAGTTGTCACTTGGAGAGCATGTCGCGCTCGTCGGCGCAAATGGCGCCGGGAAATCGACGATGATCCAAATCTTGAGCGGTGAGCTCCTTCCCGATGCCGGGCGCATCGCATGGCTGCCGCGCACACAAATCGGCCACCTGCAGCAACATGTAGACCTTGAACCCGGACGCTCCCTCTTTGACCAACTGCGGCGCGCTTTCGCCCATCTGTACGAACTTGAAACAGAAATGCTGGCGTTGGCAGATGCAATGAGTTCTGGCGGATCGACAAATTTGGAAAAACAGCTGCGCCGATTCGCGGAACTGCAAGAACAGTTGATGATCGAAAACTTTTATGAGCTTGACGTAAAAATTGAGCGCATTGCGGCAGGGCTTGGCCTGACGGAACTGGGGCTTGACACACCTGTCGACGCCTTGAGCGGCGGGCAGCGCACAAAAGTGCTGTTGGCCCAGTTATTGTTGCAACAACCACAGGTGCTGCTGCTGGATGAGCCGACGAACCATTTGGACACGGCGCATATCGCGTGGTTGACCGAGTATTTAATGGGTTATCCACACACGTTTGTGGTGGTTTCACACGATATGACGTTTCTCAACCAGATCACCAATGTGGTACTGCATTTGGAGCACCAGTCGATTACGCGCTACCCTGGAAATATCGAGGCGTTTCAAGCTGCATACGAGTTGCGCAAGCGGACGATATATGACGCGTACGCGCGCCAACAGGACAAAGTGCGCAAACTGGAGACGTACATTGAGAAGAACAAAGCCAGAGCCTCAACTGCGAGGCTGGCCAAGAGCAGGGAAAAACAACTGCAGAAGATGGAGCGGATGGATGCGCCCACCATACCGCCGCGCCCGAGCTTTCGCTTCGTCGCGCACACGCTGCCGACAAGTGTCGTTATGGAGACGAATGCGTTGCGGATTGGCTACAGTGAATCGCTATTTCGACCTCTCAATCTGAAGCTGAAGCGCGGGGCGAAAGTGGCCGTGACCGGGTTTAACGGGGTGGGAAAAACGACATTGCTCAAGACGCTGCTTGGTCACTTGCCCTCGCTTGGCGGCAAAATTCAATTTGGCGAACGCGTGCTGCCTTCCTATTTTGAACAGGAGCATCGCAGCGTCAAACATGTCACTGCCATGGAAGACGTGTGGGCAGCGTTTCCAGCACTGACCCAAAAAGAGGTCCGTGAAGCGCTGGCCAGAAGTGGTCTCCGCGGCGAGAAAGTGCTGCAGGCGATGGACACCTTGAGCGGCGGTGAGCAGGCGAAGGTCCGCCTCTGCAAACTCATGCTGCATTGCGGCAATTGGCTTGTCTTGGATGAACCGACAAACCACCTAGACGCCATCGCCAAGGCGTCGCTCCAGGAAGCATTAATGGCGTTTGAAGGGACCATCTTGCTGGTCACGCACGAACCTGACTTCTTTCAAGGATGGGTGACTGACGTTTGGGATGTGCAACGATGGCGGATTGTGAAATAGCGCTTTGTTTCGAAGAATGAACGGTTTAAGTTCTTATGCATTTGGAGGCGTTCGTTTCAGAACGCAACGCCTCCAGCAAGACATCTAAACTACGGCTTAAAGTGCTGCCACATGGTCCCTTTGCCCTCTTTCACTTCCACTTTGGCGTACGCGCCATTAATGAAGGTGATCTGTGGCGGGACATGACCGCAATCGATGTCATAGATGATGGGCATTTGCAGTTCAGCGGCAAGTTCTGTGTATACATCTTCAATTGTATAGTCATCAACCGGATGATTCGCTGCACTGCGGCCAAACAGGATGCCCGAACAGTGATCAAACCAGCCCGCCAGCCTCATTTGCACCAATGACCTCCGCAAGTCCGCGGTGGACAGTTCACAATTCTCCAAATACCACAATACGGGCTCCTCATTGAGCATTTGTTCTCTGAAGCCCTTTACATCGCCAAATGGTGTGCCGATCAGATGTCTGATCACATCTATACATCCGCCAAGCAGACGACCTTGTACCTGCACGTCATGGTTTGAGATGGTTTGCCAATGTGTCTCTTCCGTTAGGTGATAAACCGATGACGAATCATTGGTGTCCTGCCATTCCTTTTGAAATTGTGACGAGGAACGCTGAAGAACAGTCTCACTCGCTTCGGTGGACAATACAGGCTGCCACATGGCTGTGGTAGCATCTAATTCCGCTTTTCCTAAATCGATCAGATTGGTGCCATGCGCTGTCGCTATTCCCGTTTTCAAAGTGATCGCCAACAACAGCAAACTGATATCCGAGTAGCCCAATATCCATTTTTCATTGATTTGATTGAAATCCACGTACTCCAACATTTCTATGAGTAGTTCTCCACCCCAGGGAGGGATGATCAGATCAATCTCATTACTTTGCATCATTTGATTAAATTCATCTGCACGTTCTTTCGCACTGGATGATTTGGCTTTTCGTTGTTTCCAAACCGTTTCCCCGCAAATGACCTCGAATCCTCTTCTCTTCATCTGATCACAAGCGAGTTCCAATCTATGATGCCATTCTTTGGGCACCCCAGATGAGGGAGCCGTAACGCCTATCGTGGCTCCATCTGCTAGACGCGGATATTTTATCATCACTTGCCCTCCAGGAAAACAGCAGGAACCTAGTTCAGCGCTAAGCCAACTGGGTTCCTGCACGTTTGAAAGATGAAAGTAACTGTATACGAAACATCTCACCTACTCTGCCCGGTGATACAAATAAAACACATAGTCAGTGGCAGCCCCTGCATAGCCAAGCTGTCGTAGCATGGCTGTGATGTTGCCGCGGTGGTATGTACCATGATTGACCACATGCTGAAGGATGTCAGCGAAACTGGCACGTAATACCCCATGAGTTGGGTGCGGATATGCTGAGACCACCTCTAAATCCGCATGCTTTGCGAAAAACGACGCATACTGTGCCGCCACCTTTGCAAAACACGCCTGGTACGCGCTGAGCTTGGCATCTTTCACCTCATCTTGCCAAACTGGCAGTGACGAGGAGATGGTCTCTGCATCGCCGGACATCGCTTTCAACCAGACGTTATCGACAATGTACATATGCGCCAAGACATCGCCAATCGTCGGAAACACGCTCTGCAGTGGTTGGCGATGAACATCCTCGGGCAATGCCCGCAGATGCGCAAACACTTTCTCATTCGCCCAAACATGATAACGATAGAGATCGATCACGTCGCTCATTCAATCACCCCTCTGTACGGGCGTAGAATGCCGGCGGTTCTTGGCCGAGCAAGCGCAAATAGACGTATCCTTGGCCGCGATGATGAATCTCATTTTCCAAAGCGTAGGTCAGCCACCCAACCGCATTCCCTTCGGGAATAAACGGGGCAGGCGAAGGACGCATTTTGACCAACTCCGCTGGCGCAATGTCTGGCCACAATCGTCTCGTCTCTTCGCGCACACCGTTTGTAAAGGCCAATACCTCTTCAACGGGCGCTGTCCGCAACCGGTCCGGCGGGGACTGATATGCCCAGTCGTCGTGTGCCAGACCGCGGACATTCCACTGTTCCATCCCCGCTATCTCCAACATCATCTCACGGAATGGACGCATCCCCTCCACAAGCACCTTGTCCATTGCATCCGCACCCGCCAATGCGCGCGCCACGTTGTTGGTCAATCGGCGATTGTCTTCCCAGACTTCAAAAAACCATGTCTTCCAATCAAATTCCATGCATCGTCGCCTCCTTTTTCATTTGATTCAACGGTATCACACATTCACTGACAAATACGGTCAGTGGATATTTGAATACACAGGGTTTCACTACCCTTTATTCACTTTTTTAAGCACCACTAGGTTTCCTTTCATTCCTTCGCGGCTAAAATCAACACCGGTGACCATTTGAATCGATCCCCACCTTTCCTTACTTCCGCATTATCAAACAGATGATTATACAAACTTCAAGTCCTCAAACACCTTCAAGCACCTGAAACCGCAGATATACGTTGCTTATATTTGTTGAGATACACCACTGTGATTTTATAGCATACATATCCAACAAACCCACCCAAGCAATTCAATAGAATCGCATCGACATCAAAGCGCCCAAGCGCAAGCACACCTTGCAGCAATTGCAGCCAGAGACTGCAGGCCAAAATAAGGGAAAACAGCGGAAAAATACGTTGAAAACCGGGAAAGAGAAATGGCGATAAGAAGCCAAGCGGCAAAAACAGCAGGATATTGCCAAACAGGACCGAACAGATGACATAAAAACCGTAGTCATGATAGTCGATAAAATAACGATAAATGGTGTGAAACGGAATCGCATTGTGAAAAACGTAGCGGTATTCCGGCACCATCGCCTCGCGATGCAATATGAATGAACGCTCTGTAAAGCGCTGTTGGCTCAAAAGGAAAAAGTAAATCAGTGAACTTCCGTACATAAAGTACAATATCGTGATCTTTCGCCGCAAATATCGATCAACCAGCGGCAGCGACTGCAGCAATTCACGACGTAGGTGCTGTTTGTCCCCAAACACCTCAATGGCGCATCTGATTGCTTCTGGCTCACGATATCCATCGTTGACAAATTCTTGTTTGAGCATCTCCAGGTGATCGATGATCTCTGTGCCAATGTCTCGCTTTTCCCTTTTTGAACACGGGAAACGATAGGTCAGTTCCGCAACATAGGATTGAAAATCCATTTCATCGCCCACTCTCATAGCTGGTGTGAATGATTTGATGGAGTAGATTCCAGTCTTTTATTTTCCCATCGAGCAGTTCAAATCCTAGCTTGGTGCAACGATAATATTTTCTCCTGCCGCCGCTGTCGGATTCTCCCCAGTACGATTCGATGGCTTTCTTGGCTTCCAATCTTTTCAGCGCTGGA
The DNA here is from genome assembly GCF_042678105.1 of Alicyclobacillus fodiniaquatilis. Classification (NCBI taxonomy): domain Bacteria; kingdom Bacillati; phylum Bacillota; class Bacilli; order Caryophanales; family Alicyclobacillaceae; genus Alicyclobacillus; species Alicyclobacillus fodiniaquatilis. The sequence continues at coordinate 288,984 of NZ_JBHUCX010000099.1, read as the reverse complement.
TACAGCGTGCCCTCGCCAATCTCATACAAGTCGTTGCTCAACGTTTTCACTTTTTTGGCTAAGTCATACCCATACTGATCTTCCTTCGCAATCAGTGAAAGCAAAATGATGTCTATACTGCCCTTCAAAAGTTCTTTGTCCAAGGGTCGACCCAACTTTCTCAAAACCCGTTCCTTTATGTCGAGTATGTGCTAGAGCGGATTTTAACACGACATACTTTGTGACACAAGGTATATCTGCAAGACCGATAGTTGAAATGGACATCTGATCGATCATTGCATTCCATGCATTGCAACACTATGTACATCGTGATACAATGCATTTCGTTTTAAACCAAGTTGAACGTGTGATTGAAAGGAGAAGGACCATGATGCACAAACAGAGAAAACGACACGTCCTCATCACTTTGACAAGCGCCAGTTTGCTTGTTTGCGCTGGCTGTTCGCCAATGCATGTGAAATCCCCTAAAAACGCTGTTGTTGTCACGCCTGCGAAGACAAGCCAGTTGAACACATCTTATGCGACCCAAATCACCACGCAGCCGGATGAACGCAGTGTGCAAGGGAAAACCATCAACCTGCAGACGTCAGATCTGAAATTGAAAATTGTTCCTGCCACAATGTCATTCAAAATGGGTGCGCCTGGACAAGCCTTAAAAACCATCTCACAAGCGCAACCAGCGGTTGAAGTTCGCAATTTGAAGGCGGGGCACAAAAGCGCCAGCTGGCAGATGCCGAGCAAAGGGTTGACGGTGCTGGTTCAAATTGTGCAAAAATCCATCCGGGTGAAAATAGAAGCTACAAAACAAACCTCCATCACCTGGCCCGTGATCGGAAAAAATACCAAGAGCAAAGCCATGTTGCTTCCTTTGGCTGAAGGGCGCTATGTGCCGACGAATGATAAAGAATGCATTCAATTTCTCACCCAACAGGAATCCGGTTCGTTAAATGACACATTTTCCATGCCTTTCTGGGGGATAGAAGACAAGCACAACACATTGACTTATCGCGTGGACAACCCGTTTAACGACAATGTCAACTTTGCGAATGACAATGGCCAATTGGGGCTTGGCCTGACCCACGATTTTAACGCCATGTCCCTTCATCAAGCTTATGGCGTGGCCATTTATCTCGGCGCGGACAATCTCGATGAGCCAGCAAAAATCTATCGGCAAACGCTGCAGGATCATCACCAGTTTGTCACCTTGAGCGACAAAATCCAAAAGAATCCCGCTGTACAAAAATTGCTGGGGGCGGCGTTCGTATACCTCTGGGGGAGTGATCAGTTTGCACCTGCGGATGTGAAAAATTGGGTTGCATTTGCTCAAAAGATATTGCAACAATCGAACGCGGATGCGCCCTCTCCCGGAAAACGAATCTTTCAACTACTCAGCAAGACGGATCAGACCACCATTGCCGCCATCGCGTCAGCGGGTTATGCCGATACATACCAAAAAACGACGCTGACAAGAAGTTTCGGCGCACTGCTTGACGGCAGCAATTTTTATGACCAGAAGAGTTGGCAAGGCGTTCAGCTCGAACAGAAAACACAAAATCTATTACACAAGCCCACCTCTTCCTTAAATGAAACCGAACGCTATCAACTGAACGATCTGCTGCTGTACGATGCATTCCCAGGGTTATTTACGCCTGTGAACACCTGGGGAGATGGCGTTTCCACGAAAATGTTGAGTCAGTTTCAGTCAGCCGGACTTTCCAATCTGTGGTTGGGCCTCTCTGATTGGGAAATGGGCTACAAGCATCCACAGTTCGTCAAGCAAGCCGAATCCATGGGATATCTAGTTGCCACGTACGATTCCTATACCACACTGCAAGATCCGGAGCACCCGTTCGATCCGACCTTTGATACGTCGCTCTTTGACGAGTCCCTGTATCAGAACGGCGCGATTGTACAAGCGGACGGATCGAAAGTGCCTGGTTTTCAAGGGGAGGGTTATGCGGCTGAGCCCACCGTGATGATGCCCTATGTGAAACAGCGGTTTCAGTCCATCATGAACAACGTGCCATTCAATTCCTGGTTTGTCGACTCGGATGGGGACGCGACGTTGTACGACGACTACGCCAAGCAACATCCCGCCACACAAAAAGATGAGATGAACGCCATCATTCAACGCCTGCAGTGGTTTGGCAAGCAAAACGAAGTGGTTGGTACGGAAGAAGGCAATTGGTTCAGCGTACCATCCGTCGATTTTGCCCAAGGCATGTTGACGCCAGCCTTCAATTGGATGGATAAAGACATGAAGGACAAGTCATCCCCTTATGATTGGGGAAGCTACTGGCCGCCTGAAGATCCGACGATTTTCACGAAACCAGTCCCCATCAAGCCGATCTACCAACACGTGTTCGTCGATCCGAAGTTCAATTTGCCACTGTACGGGATGGTTTATCACGATTCCATCATCGTGACGGATCACTGGCTGACCGGGAGCTTAAAATTAAAAGGCGACGATCAGACTCGCTCACTCACCGAGATGTTATACGACGCGCCACCGCTGTATCACTTGAATCTCGATGAATGGAATCAAGATAAGAATGCCATTGAACGGTATTATCGGGTGTGGTCGCCTGTGGAGAAAAAAGCGGCTCTGCTGAACATGTCGAGCTTTGATTTTCTCACGACCAATCGCCTTGTGCAAAGAGCCGACTATGGCAATCAACTCGAAGTGGTCGCCAACTACTCAACAGAGCCCTATACGTACGATGACCACAAGATCCCGGCAGGGAGTGTATTCATTCACTGGTTGGATAGTGGAAAAACGGAGATGTACACGCCGTAAACGCGCTAGAGGGAAATCACATCTATGACAGCTTGTGAAAAATAGAAAATGGCTGCAATAAGGGCGCGAGCATTCAGAAAAAAATCGCGCCTCTATTGCAAGGCGCCGCTGTCCCAAATAGTAGGACATGCTACTGTGCGCCGTGTACCGGAAGAATCATCTCGACGTGCGTTCCCCTACCCTCTTCACTCTGAATCCGCAATATGCCTTGGTGTGCCTCGACAATTTTCCGGCTGACCATGAGACCCAACCCAGTCCCAGTTCCTTTTGTTGTATAAAAAGGCTCCCCTATCCGTCCCGCAACTTCCGCCGGAATGCCAGGGCCGTTGTCGCGAACGCCAATTGAGACGGATTGTTGTTCGTCCACCGCTCGCACATAGATATCAATCTGTCCGCCATTCGGCATGGCCTCAATGGCGTTTTTGATGACGTTGACCAGAACCTGCTTGAGCCGACTTTTCTCGCACATAATGTCCAGTGAACCAATTTCTATCGAGTGGGAGATGAGGATATTCTGCAGGGTTGCCTGTGGCGTCATCAAATCAATGACTTCCTGCACCAGATGCGCGCAATTGTATCGTTCCAGGACACGCGCCGTTGGTCGTGCAAAGACAAGCAGTTCATTTAAGATGGATTCAATTCGCTCAAACTCATCGCGCATGACCGCCAAATAAAAATTCTCCATATTTTGCGAGGATTGCATGAGTTGGACAAACCCCTTGAGCGTCGTGAGCGGATTTCGGATCTCGTGCGCGATTCCCGCTGCCATTTCCCCAACTGCCGAAAGACGTTCTGACTTGACGAGCAGCTCATCTGCCGCTTTCTGTTCCGTGATGTCTCGGACAATGCAGAAAAACCCCGTGACTTTCTCGTCGATCACGATGGGAATCTTCTTTTCGTGCGCTTCAACACGGTGCCCTTCCTTGTGAAGCAGGGAGATCAAAACAATTTGCGGTTCGCCTTCCAGCACGCGAAGAAACCTTTCTTGTGCATCTTCATAATATTCCGGTGCAATGAGTTCCCTGTAGTAGCGCCCAACCAGCTCTTCTGGCTCATATCCCAAAGTGGTTTCACAAGATGGGTTTGCGGAAAGGATAATGCCGTTTACGTCGACAGAAACGACCATATCACCGTCATTGTCAAACAAAGAGCGATACCGTTGTTCGCTTTCCATCAACTGTTTTGTCGCCAGCCGCTGTTCAGAGACGTCGCGCGAGATGACGATGAGGCCCATATTGGAACCATCTGCGGTTTTCACCGGCGCCCTTGTCACCTCATGCGCCACAAATTTGTTTCCCGCATGATGGTACTCGCGGCTGAAATGCGTCACCGTCTCAAAAATGTGCTCAGTGTAGCCGGAATTGTTGATGAACTCGTCTCGGTATTGAGGATTGCATAGCTCGGCCAGTTCAAGCGACGTTTTGCCGCGAAACACATCCGAGGCAAGTCCAACCGTGCGCAGCAACGTGCTGTTGGCTTCGACCCACCGCCCCTTGTCATCGACAAAACAAATCAAGTCAGGCATCGCGTCAATCAGCGTGCGCAGGCGATGTTCACTGTCCCGGATGGCCATCTGATGCTGTTTGCGCTCAGTGATATCACGAAAGATGGCTAAAACCGCAGTTTTCCCATGAAATGTGATGGGCACCCCCACAATCTCCACATCGCGAATCGCTCCGTTCAAGGTAATAAATTTCTCCTCGATCAGATTTGTGGGTGTACCATCGCTCAATTGCTTCACACGTTCCTGCGCTACATTGCGATAATCCGGATGGATCATATCCAATATATACTTCCCAATCAACGCGTCCTTCGAGTTGGCCTCGAAGAAATGAATCGCATATGGATTGACATCGAGAATTTTGCCATCTACATGAATCATCACTGGTTCCAATAGGGTATGGACGAGTTGCTCATACTCATGACGACTTTCCAAAAGTGCTCGCTCTCGCTGCAACATGTAGTAGAGGATGATGGCTGAACTGATAAAGTACAGGATTCGCAAACTTGTGATGAGCAGCGGATGCCATCTAAATTCCCATATCAAGGGCGCTGATACAGCGAGCCAGATAGAACAGACGATGATATAACCAATGACAACCCTCACAGAACCGAACAGACGATGTCGACCCGAGGGATTTAGACTGTACTGTTTCACCAACGATCCCCTGCCCCTAAATATGTAATTTTCGGATGATTATATCAACCTTTATTCTTCATCATCTGTCATACTCCTGCGTCGTTTCGACAAAAGCAAACATAAAATCGGGGATCATTCAGTTCTGTTTCGTGCCCTAGCTCGTCCATCTTTGCATACCTGTCATTTCAATTGTGACCCATTTGGAGAAGAACTTCCATCGTGGTTTGAAACTTTATTGATTTTGGTATATCAGCTTGCCATGCGTATCAATGTGCTTTTGGAGTTCTTGATTTAATATGGTTTGGTAGTGCAGTATATCGAATACATAAGGAAGCGGGAAAATTTCATTTAACCATTCATTCAATTCAACCAATGTTTTGTGCGTGACTTTTTCCCCCACAATCGCCAAATCCACATCAGAACCTCTTTTGTAATTCCCCATCGCTCGACTACCAAATAGAATGGCGCGCTCTATTTCCGGAAACTTGCTTAGTGATTTTTGGATAAATTCCCAATCACGCGCTAACAAACCACACATCAATTCATCATTCCTTAGACAGTTTCTCATACAGCTTACGAAGTTCCGGGAAGTAAATTTCGCCGATGTCCTGCACAAGCTTCTCCGCCGTCGCCTCATCATAAGTGTGTGTAGTTAAATTCCGACTTGATAAAGCATCTATCCAGATATGGCCTTCTTCAATGATTCCTGCTTGAAAGGCGGTTTTGATGGTCTCGCGCGGACTTTTGACGTTGTACCCCTCTGCTTCCAAATAATCTTTGAGAACCTTCCAAGCCAACTCAAACGTCACCTCAAACAATTGAATGAGCCCCGCTCGTTCCAATTCATTTTCCAAGTGGTGCTGTGCATATTTTTCAATCAGGTGATATGACTTTTGATAATTTTCAAACCGCTGCCGCCATCGTATATCTTTCAAAGCATCCATGCACTGACACCTCCAGTTGCCATTCCTCTGCACTGTAGCATATTATCGCGTCAACACGCCAGAAGCGTGATCTGAATCTGTTTTCCATCGCTTTAGCAACCCGCTTGACCCAACAAAATCTCCTCCTGACGAGACAGCAAAAACCGCACCTTGGTCAAGATGCGGTTTTCAAGATAGTTTAAGTGTTATTCGACGTGTATCCGCACATTTTGTGACGCATTCGCCACTCGAACGATATGCCTTCGGCGATAGATGCTCATGATCACACCTAAACAGGCAAACTCCACCACGGTCACGCAACCGTCTGTGCCAAACATGGGGAAGCTTACACTCACCATAGGGACGACGCCAAAGGCCATCAACACTGGATAAATGAACTGTATCCCCAACATGACGCCAACGACCACGACCAGTTGTGTGCCGTAGACATCTGTTGTTTTCGTAGTCATCCAAACCAAGCGAACAAGAAGCGCTAAGGCGAGCGCTACTATGGAAATGCCACCAATCCAACCGAAGGCGTAAACCGCGTAGTTGAACACCATCTCATCTTGTATGCCAGGCAACAGCGGTAATGACGCATGCAAACCATGTCCCCAAAAACCAGCGTCACGCAATGCTTGCCTGCCCTGCACATACTGGTAGGCGGCAGTATGCGCGTACAATTGCGGATGCAAATACGCCTTTAACCGCATCGCGCTGATGTCTGAAGTAAACGGCGCCAAAAGACATACGATCACGACCGCCACAGCGCCAACGATGATGCCACGATGCTTACGTAGGGCCGGAGTGGCCAGCAGCAGCGCGATCAACCCGATGCTATATTCCAGCCCACTCGCTGGCATGCCGTTTTTCAAAAATGGGTACATCGGTATCGCGCATAGGGCCGTGAACATTAGAAAATCGTTGCGGCGATGGAGACGAAGACGCGCGACCATACCTGTTATAGCGATAAGCAGGAGAAACGGCGCAAAACCAAAGACGTCGACGGAGACACCACCTAAATTGATCTTGCCAATTGTGCCAAAGCGATGGCAGTAGATCATCGTATACATCATGAGTAGCATGATGCCCCACCACAGATAAACGGAATATGCGCGAAGCCGGCGATAGTCAAACAAAGTGGCGCCAATCATCATGCCTAGCCCAAGGCCCGTCCATAGCAATTTGCGACTGAACATGCCTTGGTACAGTGAAAGATTCACAGCATTTGCAGTACCACCGCTAATAGAAAACATGGTGATAAGCGCGATTCCAACATAAACGCCCATCATACAGATGAATAACCAGTCCGTTTGCGGACGATGGACCCGATGCAAACCACGGCCAATTTCGGCTGGCGCGCCCATGTCCTTTAAAGCCTTGTCGAGCGCATCACTGTATGGCAATCCCCGATTCACGTAGTCCTCAATCCGGTCCTCCACATGCCCGCGCAGTTCAAGTACCACTTCATCATGAACATCAGCCCATTTTATGTAACTGCAAACTTCAGCCATAAACGCGTTTAGCTTACATTCATCTGTCTTGTTCACACCCCCACCTCGCCTATCACTTTGTCGACAGCGGATCGAAAACGTGTCCATTCTTTGGTCTTATCCGCGAGACTCGCTTTGCCTGCAGCGGTCATCGAATAGTATTTGCGTTTGCGTTCCCCTTGCACCTGTTGCCAGAACGATTCCACCATGCCAAGTTCTTCGAGCGTGTGAAGAATTGGGTATAAAGTCCCTTCCTTGAGCGTAAAGACGCCCCCGGACTGCTCCTCTAATTCGCGAATCATCTCATAGCCATACATGTTTCGCTTCTGAAGCAACGTCAGAATCAGAATCACGGTGCTGCCTTTTACAAGCTCCTTGTTCACGTTCAAATCAACTGTCCCTCCCCTTTGCATCGGATTCCTATGCATCGAATATCTATATAATAGACCATGTGTAATGGCACATCAACCAAATGTTTGTCATACATCGTCTACCCTGAAAACAAAGTCGATACCTTGATGCTGATGCGGAATGTATCACGCATGGCGGTCTATCCTGTTTGCTTCCCGCACAGTCGCCGAAAGCGGTAGGTGCCTATTTGTCATGGGAGATTGTGTTTCATGCGCGAACAAAATTTCTACACGTGGGAAAAGAATGGATGAAAATCGAGCACACCGTAGATTTCTGCATCTGGAACGAGATAAGGAAACAGAAGACATGGTGTTCATCTCGATCCCGACTAAAGCCAAGCTAGCTCAGCATCGATGTGAAAACGCACTGTAGTGAGGACGAAAAATATCGATACTTCAAGCTAAAGGATAACAAATTCCGAATAAACAGTCTAGTGTTTTCCTCACTTCTTTCGTACGATGCAAGTGCGTATCGCGATGCGACAAACATGCACTTTTTGCCGGCAAAAGTGCAACGGCCAGCTCACCAGCTCGTGAGCGCCGTTAAAGGAGCATAAACATGTCCATGCAATCTCCAGCATCTTGGCACTCTGTTGCAGATGCGCTGCCCATGCTACGCGACGTCGTCTCATGGCAACCGATTCGCGAATGGTCGCTATCAAGTGTCCACCGTATCACTTTGCAATCTGGCCAAACAGCCATCGCCAAGCGCTCCTCCAACTCCCTCAAAGGGGAACTGGCCTTCTACCAGTCCGTCCTATCGCCACTTGGCGTAGAACATCCACAAATGTACGCTGGTACGCAGACAGATACTCACTACTTCGTACTGATGGAGGATCTTGGAGAGGAAACGCTGGAACAGCAGCCATCGCCGCAGCATTTTATCGCCGCAGCGGGCAAACTTGCACAAATCCACGCTGCCGCAACACGCGGTATTCGTGAGTACAAAATCACGAATGAAACTTGGGAAAAACATTATCAAGCAGGGCAAGCGTTCACACGCGATGCAACATTTCTTACGCGATATACAGGGCTGTCGCACAGTGATCGATCACTGTTGCAGGATGTCGCCAACTTGCTTCCTAGCGAGTTGGAATCACTGTACAGCGAATGTCCAGTGACGCTTGTGCACTGCGACTATTACGCAAAAAATCTGATCATCTGCGGTGATGACATCCGTGTCATTGACTGGACCAATGCCTATTTCAGCCCGCACCTCGGCGACGTGTATGGGTTGTGTCGCGAAGGCAGCAACGCGGGCATCGCGAAGAATGACATTGTCACTGCCTACTGTAGATCTGTAGGAGACACACTTGGCAACAAGGATACCCTGCCATGGCGCATCTATCTGGGGGGCGTATGTTGGTCTGTCCAGGCAATTCGCTGGGTCCTAACGCAAGGTGTCCACTTCATTCCAGGTTCCGAAGCTTGGATTCCTGATATGATACAGGATTTGCAAAGCGCACTGGCAGATTTACGCGAATGTGCACGCACGTAACGCTACACTGCTTCCATCCATTGTCGTGCTCAACCACGCAAGACCTATCATCGAGTAGAAAATCATCCTCATAAAGCTGTGATCGTCACATGCATCAATGAAAACCAGCCAATCACAAGGCGCCTGGTTCATTGATGCATGTGCCAGTTCCATCTATGTCTGTAAGCGTTCTGCACAAATCACCTTTGCCTATCGCTTCCCCAACATTGCCGAGCGATTGACGACAAGGCGAACGAGGAGATGCACGAACAGAATGATAACCAAAAGTACAAACGCGGCGCTGTACGCCAGCGCATGTGCTGCCGGATACGGTTGGTCGATGTAGTCCCAAATCACATACGTCAAGTATCCGACCTGATGCCCCGTCAACTGCCATGATGGATTTAACGAAGACCACCCTGCCGTGTACAACAGCGGCGCAGTTTCACCCATGCCAATGGCGACAGCCAGCAGCACACCTGTGGCAATGCCGCCTGCGGCAGGTCGCCAGATGACGCGGGAAATCGCCTGATATTTTGTCATGCCAAGCGCCCATGCCCCTTCACGCTGGGCAATCTGAACCTGCGCTAAACTCGATTCCGTCGTGCGCAGAATGTAAGGCAACATGATGACGGTCAAGGCGATGCCGCCAGCTAGCGCCGAAAAGCCCCAGCCCCAGCGCAGCACCATCAAAAGATAGGCAAAATAGCCGATCACAATCGACGGCACGCCAGATAGCACTTCACTAAAGAAGCGAATGACATTTGCCGTTCTGCGATGGGCGAACTCCGCAACATACACGCCGCCGAGGATACCCAACGGCGCAGCGATGACCGTGGAGATGACAACCAACTCAAACGTGCCTAAGATTGCATTTTGCAGCCCGCCAGCTATCCCCTGTGTGACTGTGGTCAACATGCTCCAGCGGAACGAAATGAGCCCTTTGAGCAGAACCGTCCCGACCAAATCAAAGAGGGCAAACAATACGAGCGCTGTCGCCAACCAAGCCACTGACCAGCCGATGTAAGCCCGCCATTTTCTGCGTTTTCTACGTGCGGTAATCACGCTTTCACCCCCACAGCGGATCGACCCCGACCGCGTTTTCGACGGATGAGCAGCCGCGCCAGAAGATTGGTGACGAGTGTCAACACCATGAGCACAAGCGCAAGTTCGGCAATCGCGTGAATGGCCATGTGCGATGCGTCCGTCTGCGCGCTGTCCAACTGGTCAGCGATGACCGCAGCCATCGTGGAGATGGGACTATAGATGTTGTGGGGCAGATAGTTGATGGCGCTGCCGCTCACCATCAGGACAGCCATGGTTTCACCCAATGCCCGCCCCCAGCCAAGTGCTATGCCGCCAATCAGCCCATCCTTGACATAAGGCAGACAGATGAGACGCACGACTTCCCAACTCGTCATGCCCAAACCGATGCCCCCCTCTTGATATAGAGTAGGGACCTGTTGCAACAGATCTCGAGCAGTTGCCGTGATGATGGGAATGACCATCAGCGCCAGCACAAGTCCACTTGTCAAAAGGCCCATGCCGGATCCGACCGGTCCCTTGAAAAAGGGAATGATGCCGCCCAATACGGTTAAGAAGGGGCCAAACGAGTGCGCAACCCACGGAACCAACACCATGATGCCCCACAGGCCAATCACCACGCTCGGAATCCCTGCGAGCAACTCCACGACGATGGAGAGCACGGTTTTTATCACGCCTCGAACTTTGTACGCTAAAATGATCGCCGTGAAAATCGAGATCGGAATCGCAATAATGAGTGCAATGATGGAGGCAGCCAATGTGCCGACAATAAAAGGAAGCGCCCCGTACGTAGCACCGACTGGCGCTGATACGCCATTGTGCGTCACCATTGCCCCGTACGTGTTGCCGATATTCCAGTTGATGGTCGTGATAAAATGCCATCCCATCAACCGGATGCTCGGAATCGATTGGACGAGAATAATCAAGGCCACCGCCAGCAAGAATAAGACGGGGCTACTGGCGCATACGCCAGTAGCCACACGAAATATCTTGTCTGCCATCTTGGAGCCATTACCTATCTTGCGCACAAAACATCAGCTCCTGTAGATTGCATCTGCATTGAATCAGCTGCCAATTTTGTCAATCTGAACTTGATTCTTCGCTTCAACGCTGGCCGGCAATGGCAAGAAGTGAACCGGAGTCAGATATTTGCTGCTGTTGCCGCCGCTTGAACTGCTTGCCCACTTCAAGAACTTCTTCATCGCGCTTGCCATGTCGCTGGGTTGCTTCGTGTTGATAATTGCATATTCAAAATTAATGATTGGATAGGAGTTCGCTCCCGGCGAATCCACCAACGAAATGCGCTCGTCGTCGGGCACTTGATTGACCATGGCGTTCGCCGCTGCCTTGATGTTCGCCGAAGTCGGGAGCAGGAAATTCCCTGACTTACTTTCCAACGCCGCGTATCCTAGGCCCTCTTGGGAGCCGGTGTCCAACCAACTGATGCCCACATAGCCGATGCTGTATTTGTTTTGGGACAGCGCCTGAACGACGCCATCGTTTCCTTGCGCGCCAATCCCGCCTGACACAGACGGCCAAGACGGTGTTGTGCTATATGAGACACTGTTTTTCCATGCCGAATTCGTGTCAGAAAGATATTGCGTGAAGAGAAAACTATCGCCGCTGCCGTCAGAGCGATGAACCGGGATAATTTGTTCGTGCGGCAGTTTTACACCTTTGTTGAGGCTTGTAATGGCCGGATCGTCCCAGTATTTAATTTGGCCCGTATAGATTTTTGCAAGCACATCTCCACTCAAGTCTAGGTGTTGCTTGATGCCTGGCAGGTTATACATGATTTGTTGCGCCGAAATGGCAAGTGGAATGTTGACCATCGACGGACTCTGCTGCATTTGAGCATCCGCCATATACGCATCGGAGGCGCCAATCTGAACTGTTCCCGCGATGGCTTGCGAAATGCCAGCGCCGCTCCCGGTGGACGCCGCAGTGATTTTGACGTTTGGCGCAACTGATTTATAAGCGCTGATCCACTGGCCGTTAAACAAAGGATAGAGCAGGGATGAGCCCGTTTCATTGATTGTCAGGGAAGTTGACTTCGCGCTACCTGTCGTGTTTTGAGGTGTAGTATTACTTGTACCATTTGCGGCTGTACCGCAACCAGAGGCGATAAGCACCGTTGAAACCGTAATTGCTGCAGCACTGACCCATTTTACTTTTGACATGTATACTCACGTCCTCCTTGCCCACTAGGGCATCTGTCTCTCACTCACCCAGGCAGAATATATCAACCTGACATGAATTCCGCGTTAAGCTAACGTGAAGGGTTTGTAAATTTATTGTGTGATTTTATAAATAGACTTGTGAGATACATCACTGACATTTCAATGTTTCACTGCGCCATCTGCAAAGCGATAGCCAACGCCGCGCACAGTGAGCAGATATGCAGGTTCCTTCGAATTCTCCTCAATTTTTTCGCGAAGATGAGAGATATGGGCATCCACCACACGCGTATCTGGCGTTTCAACATATCCCCAGACCTGTTCCAAAAGTTGATCACGCGTCAAAACCCTGTCGCGATTGCGGATGAAATAATACAACAGCTCGAATTCCTTCGGCGTGAGTTCAATCGGCTCTCCGCGAACCGTCACTTCATATCGACTCAAACTGAGCCAGATGTCGCCGACCGTGATCGGCGCATCTGCTTGATTCGCCTGTGGTGGGTTTGCTTCTGTCAGAGCTTCCACGCGGCGCAACACGGCCCGCGCCCGTGCAACTAACTCCCTAGGACTGAACGGTTTCGTCACATAGTCATCCGCGCCAAGCTCTAGCCCAAGGATGCGATCCACTTCTTCTTCGCGCGCCGTCAGCAAGATAATTGGAATTTTGATATTCTCCCGACGCAAGCGCTTGCAAACTTCGAGCCCATCCAATCCCGGCAACATCACATCCAAAATGACGATGTGAAACAAGCTGGGATCTGCCGTAATCCGCGCATATGCCTCCTGACCATCCCCCACGACGTTCGTCAAAAACCCTGCACGCTGAAAGTTGAATTCGACCAGCTTTTGAATCGACTCTTCATCATCGACGATCAGTACAGTCGGCTTTTGTGACGTCCAATCCATCAATTGAGGTCAGACCTTTCGCCAGAGACGATGTAAATGACGCTCTCCCCGATGTTCGTGGCGTGATCGCCAATCCGCTCCAGGTGATGGCCAACGAAAGCAAGTGACACCGCTTGCGTAATCACTTCCGGTTTTTCAGAACCAAGCGCAAATAGCTCCTCCACGACTTTGCGGTAGGAGTGGTCGATCTCGTCATCTTGCTCTGCCAATTTTTGCGCCAAGGTGATATTTCCCTCCACAAACGCATTGAGGGCGTCGGATACCATTTGATGACACACATCAGCCATTCTGGGTATATCGATCAACGGTTTGATCAACCGCTGGCCCTGCAAGCGAATGGCTGTTTTGGCAATATCGACAGCGAGATCAGCCATGCGCTCCAAGTCGGATGCAATCCGCATCGCCGCAATGATCCGCCGCAGGTCCGTCGCAACTGGTTGCTGTGTCGCGATCAAACGGATGCACAAATCTTCGATATCGTGTTCTTGCTGGTTCACGGCACGGTCGCCGTCGACCACTGCTTGGGCTTTGATAGCATCGAGCGATTTCAAGGCACGAATGGCCTCCAGTAAAGCCTTTTGCATGTCTCCACCCATGTGGAGCAGTTTCTGCCTTAATTCACGCAAGGCAATATCATAAGCTTGTCGGCTTTGCACGCGTATCCCTCCGTATCAAAATCGCCCTGTAATGTAGTCCTCTGTGCGTTTATCGGACGGTGTAGTAAAAATTTTCGTAGTATCGCCAGATTCGATCAGTTCGCCATTCAAGAAGAAAACTGTTTTGTCGGCAACGCGCGCAGCTTGTTGCATATTGTGCGTGACGATGATGATGGTATAGGAGGATTTCAGCGTCTCCACCAGTTCCTCCACGCGCAGTGTCGCGCCAGGATCCAACGCGGAAGTCGGTTCATCCATCAGCAACACCTCAGGTTCAATCGCCAACGCGCGGGCAATGCACAATCGCTGCTGCTGGCCGCCGGATAACGCGGTCGCCGGTTCACGGAGGCGATCCTTGACCTCATCCCACAGCGCCGCCATCCTTAGACTCGACTCCACGCGCTCCATCAGCGATGACTTGTTTCGCAACCCGCCCAGTTTGAGCCCAAGGGCCACGTTGTCGTAGATGGACATCGTCGGAAACGGATTCGCTTTTTGAAACACCATGCCAATCACCCGGCGAACATCGACCGGGTCCATCTCAAACAAATTACCGTCGCCAAGTCTGATTGTCCCTGCGCTCTTTCCCTGTGGAACGGTCTCATGCAACCGATTCAAGCAGCGAATGAACGTCGACTTGCCGCAACCAGACGGCCCAATGATGGCTGTCGACTGATTGGCCTCCAAATCTATCGTGATTCCTTTCAGCGTTAATTGTTCCCCATACCAAGCACGCAGGTTGTCTACAGAAATCGATTTGCCCATTTTGACACATGACACCCCGTTCGACATATGAAATGCCCATTTTAGATTGCGCCCAGCAATATATCCGTGACTGGACGCCTTATTTCTGATTGGCTTATCTGCTTTACGGCGTCCATCATACCGGAGAGATGTAAAAGGAATGTCAATGGTCTGTAAAGAATCGGTGAAGATTTTGTATGGTTGAATGGAAATCGGATGAGATTGTGAGAATGGGATCAGTTTCAGAAGTTTGGTTGGTTTACTAGAGGGAGCTGAACTAGATGTGCGCTGTTGGTTCACGGTGAAGGCGTGTGGTTTGGCAACAGTGGACGTAAGATGGGACGCCCACTGTTTATTTTGCAGGCGTCATTTGAGTGGAAGATCCGCGATTTTCCGGACTTTGATTGGACGGCGCGTATGCCACTCCAGACCTGCGGCCATCGTGGAACACGAGACGGGTTCTATATCGTCTTCGGTGATTGGCTCGTCAATCACGTACAAAGTCCCATCCTCCATTCCATCGTGCCCAACTTCACCTTCAGTCATCTTTCTTCTATAAAATAATGCCGAACTGGGCTTAAATCTTCGTCGTTCAATTCATATACCAATGGCAATCCCGTGGGAATATTTAAGTCGACAACCGCTTCATCTGACAAATCATCGAGATACTTCACAAGTGCCCTGATGGTGTTTCCATGCGCTGCGATGATAACTTTTTTATCTGAGTGGATTGCTGGGGCAATGGTTTGATGCCAGTACTTCAAAGCGCGTTGTTCAGTGTCCATCAGGTTTTCTGTCAGTGGCACTTCACTTTCACGCAAAGCGCTGTATTTTGGGTCTGTCCCGGCATATCTTGGATCACGCTTATCCAACGCGGGCGGCCTCACATCTACTGACCTGCGCCACATGTGCACCTGAGCTTCCCCATATTTATCCGCCGTCTCAGCTTTGTTCAATCCCTGTAGCGCGCCATAGTGCCGCTCATTGAGCATCCATGTCTTGTGGGCAGGAATCCACATCAAATCCATCTCAGAAAGGATGATCCACAAAGTGCGGATTGCTCTTTTCAGAACAGACGTATAGGCAACGTCGAACGTATAACCGTGATGGACCAATATTTTGCCCGCCCGTCTGGCTTCCACAAGTCCATTGTCAGACAAGTCGACATCGCTCCAGCCAGTAAAGCGATTTTCCAGGTTCCACACACTTTCACCGTGACGCACCAGCACAATTTTCCGCACGTTGTTGCCCCCTATTCTCATGCCGCGTGCTTTTGACATATTTTATCACGGATTTCACCAAGCAGATTCTCTCAGATACAAATGTCTCTTTTAAAATACGTATTCGATCTCTATGACAGTCCATCTCCTATGTTAATCGTTCGCAGCTTCCTGCAAAATCTGCACATAACCCTGCGTACCATCCACCCGAATGTATGCGCCATCTTTGATGGTTTTCGTGGCGCCGCCAATCCCCACCACCGCCGGAATGCCATACTCGCGTGCGACGACGGCTCCATGGGTCATCTGGCCACCGACCTCCATCACCAACCCCTTAGCCGAGTGAAACAACGTCGTCCACCCAGGGTCCGTAAAGGGCGCAATCATGATTTCACCCGGATTGAGTTCAGCCGTCTCTGGCTGCAACACCACCTTTGCGTACCCTTCCACAACCCCAGCAGACACAGGCGTACCGGTGAGCGCCCCCGCTGGCGCCTTCACACCGCGACGTCGGCCGTGAATGACCTCCCCGTCACTGGTCATCACCCGCTGCGGTGTAAGTTTTTGCTGATACACATACTGTGTTTTTCGTTCTTTTATCCGTTCGAGAACATCCCCCGTAAAATGACCAGCTAACAGTGCGCCAAGTTCATCCAGCGTCAGATAGAACACATCTGATGCTTGGTCTAAAACACCGTTTGTGACAAGCTGGTGGGCCTCCGCCACAATCGCTTGTTTGTAAATGCCCATATGCTGAATCAGCAAGTATTTATGGTGCTCGCGCAGCCCACCCAAGTTGCGATAGACGTTTAACATCCGAGACATCATCCTCGCCTTGAAAGCGCCCTTTTGCGCGCGAATTTTCGCGATGATCTCCTTTGCCGCAGCCTCTGCCGCGCTTGCGCCTTGCGCGAAATTCGCCCGATGCTCACCCAAACCGACTGTGCGCATGTGACTCATGATTGCGGGTACCAACGCCGTGGGCGTCTCTCGCCAGCGCGGACGCGTGATGTCGATTTCTCCCGGACAGCGCATGCCATACCGCTGCATAAAGCGTTCAAATGCCTGACGAAATACATCCCCGCCGGGAATGGCGTCCAGTCCAGCGGCAAAATCGGCATCGTTCGCCGTTTGCAGATACTGAACCACGCTGGGATGTTGCCGGGCAATATCCGCCAGATCCCCAAGCAGCAATCCCATTTCACTCGTGACATTCCCAGGCAGTGAGCGATTGAGCAAGTGCATTTGTTGCGCGTCCCCCAACCACTTCTCCATCCATTTTTCGATCACTCTTGAAGCCATGATTCCTGTGACCATATAAGGAACGATTTTTGGCAAAACGCGCGGCACCAAGGCGCTGATTTCTGCCTGGATGGCGCGAATGCGCCCAGCGCCAGATTCCGCTGATATATGTTTTCTACACTGCTGCAGGGAATGCTCCATCCGCTCGGCTACGCTATTTATCCCTTTGGCGGGATCGACAAAAAATAAATTTTTGAGCAGAATGGAGAGCACTGGTAATGCAATCGGCGCCATTTTCCGCAGCGGAAGGCGCTTTGTCGGGAAATGGATGTCGTCGCGCAACGATACTTCGCGCAAGGCATCCGCGATTTGCTCATCCATTTGTTTGAGAATCTGCGGTACTTTTTTGCGGGTGATCGGGATGGAGAGGAGTCCGGTCACATCGACAAATAGTCTGCCACCCGCTTCATGCGCAAAGTTGCGGAATGGACACTGCAAAACAGATAGCCCCATCGGCTTCATCGCATCGGTCATCATTTGGATGTGACCGATGGAAACCATGACATGCAGTTGATCATCTGCAAACGATGGGACGGGATACAACGAAGTGATGGGGCGGCTTTGCACAATGTAAAACTGCCCATCGGCAAAACACCACTCGATGTCTTGCTCGGTTCCATAGTGCCGCTCAATCTTGCGCCCGAGTTGCGCCAACTGGGTGATGCGCTTGTCTGGCAGCGCCTGCTGCTCTTGCATTTCCGGCGAAAGGTCTTTCGTCAGCGTGCCGCCGTCTTTTTGCGCGTAAATGGCGATTTCTTTCTTGGATATCTTCTTCTGTACGATTTGACCGTCCCGCACATGATACAAATCTGCCGACACAAGCCCCGACACCAGAGCTTCGCCCAAGCCAAAACTGGCGTCGATGGCCGTCACTTTCCGATTCCCGGAAATCGGATCGGCCGTAAACATGATCCCCGCGACCTCTGGGAAAACCATTTCTTGCACCACCACAGACAAGTGCACTTGGCGATGCTGAAATCCATTTTTCGCACGGTAAGCAATCGCCCGGTCAGTGAAGAGCGACGCCCAACAGCGCCGAATGGCGTCAAGAAGCTGCGCCTCCCCTTGCACATTTAGGTAGGTTTCCTGTTGGCCAGCAAAGGAAGCGTTCGGCAGATCTTCCGCAGTCGCACTGGAGCGAACAGCATAGGCTTTTTGCACACCCGTGTGCTGCCATGCCGCCAAAATCGTCTTTTCGATCTCGCTTGGCACAGGCATTTGCTCCAAACGCGCCCGAATTTGTTGTCCTATCAAGCGGATTTCATCCAAACGGTCCGCATCGATGTCATCGAGCTGATCCAAAAAATCGTTCATCTTGGTACTGGTCTGGACGAATATCTGGTATGCCGCCGTGGTTACGCAAAATCCTTGGGGCACTGGAAATCCGGCCTGGGTCATCTCTCCCAGATTTGCCCCTTTCCCACCGACGTAGGGCAATGATTTTTTGTCAATTTCGTTGAAATACAAAACGAATTTCTCCACGTTTCCATCCGTCCTTCCTGATACCAAAGAAACTTAATTGTACTTTTTGGTTTCCATACAATATGTGAATGCTCGCAGTTCAAGAACTGACAAACCTGCTCCGTTTTTCAAAAGAAAACCGCGCTGCTGCTTCAATCTGTACGTCGCTTCGCTATGCCAGAAACAAAGATGTCGATGAGCGCGTCAAGGGCTTCATGAATAGAGAAGCCATGCCGCGCAAGTGAATCCGGCCTGATGAGCGATTGAACCGTCTCCAGGAAAACCACAGTCGCCAAACGGGCATCGATTTCCGTCGCCAAGCCCAACTGCTGTGCAGCTCGGATGGCATGCTCAATTTGCATGATTTTATGCACGCGAAATTCCTGTACTCGTTGCCATACATCCGGTAAAAGTTTTTGTATGTCTTCCAAAAATATGGGATTCAAGTGGACAATTTCGCCTTTCACTTGCGTCAAAGTCGAACGAAGGGCAGCAATGGGATCATCCCCCGGTTCCATCTGTTCGAACCTATCTGCTATGCGCCCCATGACCGATTCCATCACAGCTGCTGCAATTTCCTCTTTGCCAGAGAACGATTGATAAATCGTTTTCTTGCTCATCCCCAACTTCTCGGCCAAATCACTGATGGTGACGCTCTTGTATCCTCGCGTGTTGAACAGCTCATCGGCAGCTTGCAAAATGCGGATTTGATTCGAATCGTCCATAAGTCCCCCCGGTGAACGCAGCTCTTGGCGGTTTTGAAACCAAAGAAACCAAAAGTGTATTTACAGTTTCCATCCTACATCCCCATTGTCAGGACGTCAAGACAGCCGCGATTCGGACATATTCATACCGGTTTCACAAAGCACCTTTGCTCGCTGTCATGGTTGAATCCCCCAAAAGGAAATCCAGAACATCATCCGGTTTCCGCGCACAACACGCTGGGTTTACAGCGCGCAAACGGGCCATGTCACCCTCTCCCCACAGCGCTGCGATGCTCTGCATGCCCGCTGCCCGAGCGGCCTCCATGTCGGATGGCTGATCCCCAATGTACACACAGTCCCGCGCCGTTACGCCCAATCGGGTCACAGCGAGTAATAGCGGATCAGGGTATGGTTTGTGCATATCAGTGTCTTGTTGACCAACGACCGTGTCAAACAATGCCTCCATGCCGTTTAGCACTAACTCACGAACGATCTTTTCTCGTCGCTTCGAAGATACGATTCCCTGTCGGTATCCAAGTCGCTTGAGCTCCTGCAAGACCGTATGAACACCTTCATAGCTGACAATTTCCTCGACGTGCGCATCATAATGTTTTGATCCGGCATCCAAAACCTGTTGCCCGAGTTCATCTCCAAACCACGCTCGGTAGACAAGCCTCACTGGCCGCCCAACCAAGCGCGCAAACTCATCTGCCGTCGGCGCCCGACCGAGGATCTCCAAAAATCCATGTCGAGTGCCATCCTTGGCCAATCCCTCACTATCCAGGATGGTGCCATCCAAATCCCACAGCACAGTTCTCATTTGACAGTCTCCTTTATATGCGCCTGATTCTGCTTCATTTGCTTCAATATCGTAGAGAAATGTCTGTCGTGGAGATCCGCTTTGAAATACATACATGCTGTATATCAAGAAAATTCTGTATTTACTTCATCGTTTGTGAAAACTATCATTAAGTATACGGAAAATTTTTGGTAAGTGAAATGAGGCTAGATAAGCCCAATTTCCCGGAGCAAAGCGCGCACAATCCGGACCTGGTATTGGACGCGAACTGCGCGAGGTTGTTGCATGGAGGTTTCGACAGTTATCGCACGACAACCGAGTACAGCGCCTGCAGCCGTGCGAAAAGAGCCGTATAGTTTGCCTTGTTTCACGGCAAATTTCCGCGTTCCCTTCGTGATCGACTGGTTTAATCCAGCTACAACCTGCTTTGCCGTATAAACCGTTGCTTGATTTGGATAGGCGATAAGCGTCTGCCCAAGTTTCGAACGGTCCAACCGATAAAACCCGTTGGCCTCATGGAGATCGATACACCATTCAGGTTGGTATCGACGGGCTAAGGCGAATAAATGGCGAGAGATGCGGTGCTTGGCTTTATCGCTGGATCGTCGTGGAAATGTCCGATTTAAATCTGGTTTTCCACGCTCCCTCCGGCGATACGCTCGAATGTTAACTGTAGGGATAACGATGAGTGTACCTTGGTTCAATTGGATGTTCCTAAGCCGTTCAGCGGCCTGAACGCCTGCGATTTCTGTCCCGTGAATTCCAGCAGTAACCAGCACGACTGGGCCTTCTCTGCTGGCTCTGATCACGTAATATGAAGTTTCTGGTTCGTCTACAAGGAGATGCCGAGTTATCCTTTGCAATTGCCTCACCCCATACAATGAGTCATGCTTTAATCTACACAGAGGAGGGCATAAACGCATCGGCCAATTGACATCGCCTAATGAAATCAATACACATCAAATTGGAAATATGCAGAAACTAAACAACAAACCTCTGAATGACTTCATTTTGGAAGGTTTCTTATAAGCGCTTCTCCAGAATGATTTTTGGTTCTCCTCTTTCATCCGTGTACGTCCCGACCACATCGAAATCATGACGTATGTTCAAAATGAGCATATCGCGCCACTTGTTTTTCGTCTGGGTGCGTATCACCGTATACCCCTGACTTTTGCACCACACATGCTGCCTCCGCATCAATTCTGAAGCAATTCCTCTGCCTCGAAAGGCCGAATCCACACCGCCAAGCCAACTGTAAAAACGACGTTTGCGATCCTGATAGCCAATTTTGTAGCCTACAACACGATCGTCATCGCTCGCGACAAGGATGAGAAACTGCGCTCGTGCAGACAGTTCATCCTGGATGGTATTAGAATTATCGGTTGTGAAGATGCTGTCGTGAAGTGCGCACATGCTTTTATACCAAGAAGATTCTGTATTCAGATTCGTGAAGGCGCGAAATTCCAAGTGGTATTCCTCCTGCGCTATCTAGCGTTTTCTATATAGGATTTCAGCGACACGTAAGTGAAAACCCTTTCCTTCGCTGCTAGAAAGGAGGTGATTTTCCCATCGATTCCGAAACAGCATTACCGTATCTTTAACCTATCTCCAAAATCATGTTTAGGTATATTTAAAATACAGCTACCAGCATAATCATCTGTTTCATGATAAAAACTGGTCTTCATCTACATTCAAAGCAGCAATCATTTCGTTTCGGTGTATTAGAACAAATTTAACGATATTCGTGATTTCTTTTGCTGTTAATTGCATCCAGGTCTCACCGTATGAATGGTAGAACCATTTATCAGCAACTTTCTTGATCTCCGCCCTAACGACCTCATCAGGGTGATCAACATGATTGATAAATGCGAGTGTTGGATGACCATCCGCATCATGTTTTGCATATTTCTCAAAGTTCATCAGGAACAACTGGGCATCTCGTTTATTTTGTATATTCATTTTCTCAACCCCATCCTTTATACTTTGTGGAATTGATGGTTCAGTAGAGAAAGTTTGATTCACACTGTTTTTAAAAGCATATTCGAGTTCCTCAACGGACACGCCCATATCCTTCATTTCATGCACGAATGAATTTACCTTTTCTAGTAAGCGTCCTCTAGCGAACTGCTTTACCCAATTTTCGTCCTCTGTAACAAATGTCCCCAACCCACGTCTAGTTTCAATGATTGATAGTTGTTCAAGCTGTGTATAAACACGCTGAATGGTATCAGGACTAACTTTAAATATCACCGCTGCATCACGGATTGAAGGGAGTTTTTCACCTGGTTTAAATTTACCGCTGGCGATCCGGCGGCACAGCTCCTGAAGTATTTGGTTGTAGATGGGCTGGATCGAATTATATTCATAACTCATCATATTCCTCCGAAGCAGTGTACTGGTGATATAGTACACCTGAACACTGAGAAGTTCAATTGCTTATTTCAGTTCTTGGAACGATGCCCGCATTTATCGTCACATGCAGCGAAATGGCCTATCATCAGAAATATGTTGAAGAAATAAATGACATTGTGGTTGATGCTCTTTGAACTGCATGAGTTCAACCATGCGTGCGATTTGGGAGATGACTGGATGACTCCACATATTCGAAATTTCGTGTTTGATGATATTGACGATGTAGTCGATTTGATGGCGCAATTGGGATACCCCACGTCAGCTGAGGTTATGCAAAACCGAATGAAGATTTTGACGTCTTTGCCTGATTACCGCACATTCATCGCGGAGTTGGATGGTAAAGCAGTGGGATTGATTGGTGTTTGTAAGCGTGTCCTATACGAAAGTGACGATGTTCCTGTTCAAATCGCTGCATTGGTCACACACTCGCAATATAGAGGTGCTGGAATCGGAAGGGCACTTGTTCAGGCTGCTGAGAAATGGGCTTTGGAAGCAGGTGCTCATAGTCTCTTTTTAACGAGTGGGATCAAACCAGAACGCACTAAGGCTCACGAATTCTACCAAAACCTTGGTTTTGATATAACAAGATACCGATTTGTAAAAAAGTTAGAATAATTACTTTGTTTGTCCATATGGCAACACATGAACACCGCATTACAGCGTCAAATATTTCTGATGTCTCCTGCACTATCGGAGACGATTCATGATTCTAATTTCAGCGAGAAATGAGATGGAATTGGTGAAAGCAGTTTTGTTTGATTTAATGGCAAGAATACCACATGAGAGAGGTTTGAAGATATAAGAATTTGAAATACAAGGCATAACTGCACACAAGTGCAGAGGGCAGGAATTTTCCTGCCCAATCGTCACAGAGCCTCTTAGTTTTCTGTGGGCCTGTTTGGTTGTTTCTCTGGCGTAAAGTGGAGGGTAATAAAGCGCGCGCGGTTGTTGTTGACGTTATTTAAGATGTCGTTACCATCGAAACTGTTGACATTATAGGAGATTACCAACTGATTAGGAGCGCTGATCTCCGGGTGGGCAGCGACGTTGTAGATATAGATGTTGCCACCTGCCTCAGGTGCGTTGTAAATGCCGCCAAGTTGAGTGAAAGGGCCGGTAGGTGACGGTGCTGTGTACACGTAGATCTCAGAACCTAGGTTGCTGTCCGTCGTCGTAAGGACATATTGGCCGTTTAGTTCCGTGACCCCGTAGGAACTGCCGACATCGCCGAGCAGCCGGGCCGAAGCGTTCGGATCTGATGACCAACCAGTGCCGGTGTAAAACTGCCAAGTGCCGAGTAGATTTCCAGCGCGAACACGCGCTAGGTGCATATATTTGTTCATGCTGACACCTTCTGTGCCATAGATGTAGATCCACGGGCCCACTCTGAGGAGTTGCGTGCCCCAACTGATGTTGTCCTGGCTGTAGGTTGGCGTAATGCGTTCAACCTGGAAGTTAGAAAGGGATAGTTTAGCAATATCCATGCCGATCTGGCCAAAGTTGAAGGGAGGCGGACCGTCGGTCTGTCCTATTTTGGCCTCGAAGACGTAGAGACTATTTCCGTCGACGATGCCATCCGTATTCCAGTACCAGTCAGAAGTATCAGTCGGTGTTGCGAGCGACTGTGGTTCTGCATGCGTCCCTCCGGTAATTGTCGTAAGCAGGCGTCGGCTGCCATGGTTGGCAAGAACGAGTGAGTTGTGGATGAACCCCCAACCCGAAGCCAAGCTTTCATCTTGATTCACTGGTCCGAGGAATGTGTCGTTGAACAACCACGCAACTTCTCCGTTCGGCAAAGGCACCGAGTATGTTCCGTCTGCGGCAGCCCAACCGTGATCGTTCGACCATCCCCCTCCAGTGTCACCGAAATTTCGCCATTTCTGTGTCAGCGCATTGTCGACAGATACGCCTTGAATCGAAAGCGGCGTAGAGGTCGGTTGTACCGGCTTCGTCTGAATCTGCTGATTCGTTGCCGGGGTATCGCCTTTGGTATCTGCGAATGCTGTGGACGGTGCAAACACCAAAACCGATGTGGGGATGGACAACACGCCAATCGGTAAGCCGTATGCACGTAACCGATGTCGACTGATCATTTTTCTACCACCTTTACGAAAATTTCGGTGAGCGAGATGGATCGCTGCAAAAGCCAATCATTGACCTGGTTTGATGATTATTGGCTGTAAGCTGGTTTTATGAGAGGCGTTTGCTTTCGAAAACACACATAACGCGTATTTGAAGTCGGAATTCTATCAATCCTTCGTTGAGTAACCATTTATGCAACCGCGGGAAAATATGTATGTACCGACACAATTCTAGGCATCTTTACGATCTTATTTTAATACATTATAAATATTCTTAACATTTGATGAATTTAAATAAAAATAAAGAGGTGAGCGTATTTACATGAATAAGCCCCTGCTATCGATGGTTATGGGTTTAGCTGTATCTATGATGATAGTCGGTTGTAGCACGTCAAAACAGGTGAATTTGGTTCAAATTTCTTCATCCTCGCCACCAACACACCCGAAGTATGACACCAGCGAATCTTTCAGTTTCTCCGGTAGTTGGCCAATGCCGCCGCAATTTCAAGGAAACCCATTTTCATCTGGTGGACAAGGAAGCGCTCAGACATTTGAATTTGATGCATTATTTCAGTATACCCGCACAACAAAAAACTTCGTGAATGAGTTGGCGCAATCCTATACAAATACACCTACGCAGACCATCATCCATTTGCGCAAAAACGCGCGGTGGTCGGATGGCTCCCCCTTGACTAGCAAGGACATTTGGGCCTACTACATGCTCCAATACACCCAGGTTACGGACTATTTAACGAGCATTCAAACTCCGAATCCACACACCGTCGTATTTAACTGGGCG
Source organism: Alicyclobacillus fodiniaquatilis (assembly GCF_042678105.1). Lineage (NCBI taxonomy): Bacteria > Bacillati > Bacillota > Bacilli > Caryophanales > Alicyclobacillaceae > Alicyclobacillus > Alicyclobacillus fodiniaquatilis. The sequence goes on along the minus strand of NZ_JBHUCX010000099.1, from coordinate 263,439 downwards.
CAGCCGACGCCATACAATCAAATGCGGCTGCTCCTGATTGCCCAGGATACACAAGGGATGATCCCTTACCATATCTATGGAAAATATGCGGACAGGGCCGCTCAATTAATGGATGAAGCGAGAAAGGAGACGAAAAAGTGGGTGCCGAACAACGCGTTTGGCTTGCAGATCCCGACGAACATTCAGAAAAAAATGACACAAAATTATGCCGCGTTTACCTCCGATACACCTAAGTTGCCAATTTGCTCGGGGGCGTATATTGTGAAATCGGTCAACAACACCGATTTGATCATGGTCCAAAACCCGTACTATTGGGATCGAAAAGACGTTAAGTTTAAGGAAGTTTGGATTAAGCAGATCCAGCAAGTACCTGCCCAGTGGGCGATGTTGAAATCTGGGCAGTTGGATTATTACGATGGAACGCCACCCCAAGATGTATTGATGTCCGCTCTAGCGAGCAATCCGGATCTCGTTCACTTTCAAATGGACGACGCGGCCAGTATCGGGATGTACTTCAATATCCGAAAAAAACCTTTTAACAACGAAAAATTCCGCCAAGCACTCGCGTATGTCTTTCAACGCGGCAAGATCCGTGATGTTGGGAATTACTATGGAATCCCGTCCCAATATAACATGTCCGGCATTCTTCCCTCCACGATGAACCAGGCTGTGTCCCCGCAAACACGAGCCAAGATGACGAAATACACATATGACCCAAATAAGGCAACGCAGATGCTAGAGCAACTTGGCTGGAAGAAAGTGAAGGGAACATGGCATGAGCCGAACGGGAAGGTTCCTCATTTTATCATCGGAGCGAACTCCTCGTGGATGCCTGGCGTGCTCAGCGGGGAAGTTGCAGCGGAGCAATTGAAAGCGTTTGGAATCCCAGCCCAGTTAATCGCTGCCGATCCAAGTATTGAACCGACCAACGCGCAGAACGGCAAATACGACATGTCCATCGATTGGGTGGACGCGGCCTTTGGATTCACGAGTTCCTGGAATGCCCTGGACTATATGTTTTGGGGAGTTCCGAGACAAGAAATTGGTTTTTCGGACATTACGAAGAAAGGACCGGCTGGCAACCAGATCGACACCGGCCATCCACAGGTGAAATTAACCGGTCTTGATGGAGAATCGGTGGACGTGAATCAATATTTGAACGACTACCCAATCACACACAGCGCGGCCAAACGGCAAGAGATGACAGACAATGTCGTATATGCAGTCAATCAAGCGTGTTTTGGCATTGATTTCTTTCAGAATGTCACAGGCGCATGGGCAAATGTAAAGATGCTTGGCGGCCACTGGCCGATGAAAAACGAGTGGCAGAAATACGGGCGTAATCTGCCGCTTCCGACGAATGAGAAGGACTACCTGCAGATTGCCAATATGAACCTCGCGAATGGGACGTTCTGTATTAATTGGGTTTTCGACTATTGGCCAAATTGATGGCTTATTTCTTTAGGCCCTCCAAGGTCGCTCCTACAAAACGGGCCACTATCGTTTTAGCGCGAGCGACCTCTTGGACGGCTTTTCATAATCTTTGATCTAAAAACAGCTTCCATATTAAAAGTGAATGGAACATTGTAACCACGAATCACGCGTGATTTCAAGCTTCATTTTCATGAGTAAATTCTATAGCAGGGAATCCTATTTTTTGGAATCTAAGCAAGTGTTTAGCGCGATTGGATAGGTTATCGTAAGTTTCTTGTGGTATTTGGATGTTCTCAGTTTGCCTTCTGGCGCTGAACATCAAAGCGATATTTGGCCGCGGTTCGCTGCTGTGATTGATGGTTCCGCGGTGCCACATGCGAGCGTCCCGGATCAGGATGGATCCGGCTGGCATATGCACTTTGACGGATTGCATGTGTGCGGCCAATGCCTCAATGTCTACACCTCTCGGGCCATACATGTTATCCGGCAACTGATGGGTTCCTCCCGGCCAGATCTCCATCGGTGCATTTCTCTCATTTACATCCACCAGCGGAATGTTGTAAACGAGTTCCGTAATCGGCAGCGCCACATGGCAGAGGTCGCCGAAATAGCTCCCATAATCCGCATGTACCGGCTGGCATTTACGCCCACCTGGCAAGGTCGTATTGGAGGAAAACAAAGTCATGTTGCAATCTTCACCTAAAATTTTGTCGACAATGGCAAGTGCGAACGGATGCTCAATGACCAGCGAATCATTAAACGGTTCAGCGAACGGCAAAAACAAGCCGAGATGGTTCGTCCCTTCATTGAATCCTTTTGCGGTTTCATAAATCTCGGTTCCTCGTTTTCGGATAAAGTTCTCCAAACCTTCGCAAAACGCACTGTGCAGTGCGCTGATTTTTTCGTCTGGCAATACCTTTTCGAGTACTACATATCCGTTGACGCGCACTAAATTGACAGCTAAATCAAGTGTCTGTGGATGCAAGCGAAGGCTTTCTATTTCTTCGGCGCTGACCTTGATGTGTCCCATGTTTCTTCCTCCCTATCGTCAATTTTCTTACCATGGCGCCCCAACATACGAGCAATATCAAAAGATGCAGAAAGGGACACAACAGTATATTCTATTCCGCTTTCGGTAATCGATAGACCAGTTTCATATATGATAAACGATATGGGGCAATTACGGGCATGATTTTACAACTGGATTTGCAGAGAACTGTGTATTGAGATACATTTTTTAAATATTCCTCCTATTTGATGAAAAATCTATCTTCAAAACATACACCGCCGCGAATCATCTTGACATTACCGACGGCACGGATGCCGTGTTCGTTGACAATAAGGCCATCACCATCATCACAAGCAAATACTGTGACACCCGTCGTCTCCGCATATTTCATGACATCAAGCTTAAATTCATCAGTCCAGCGGTTATAATGTGGTAGAAATTCAAAATCTACCAATCCTAGTGTCGCAAGATTTGGTCGTTCATTCAAAGCATCGGTCAGTGTGCTTGTAAACATCTTAAATAGGGCCGTTGTCAGCCCTAATTGCACGCCTCCCCCAAACGATACGCTATCCCCATCGCCGACCGGATTTCCTGCATCGTCTCTTTCGCAATGCTTCTTGCCCGTTCTGTGCCAGCCACCAAAATCTCGTCCACCCGTTCCGGGTGAACTTTGTATGCTTCCCGACGCTCGCGCATCGGATCGAGCAGGTCGTTGATTTGTTTGGCCACACGCTGTTTACATTCCACGCAGCCGATGGCGGCTGACCTACATCCAGCGGCAATCTCATCCGCCGACTCAGCGGCGAACGCCTTGTGATAGGAGAACACGGGACAAACGTCCGGATGGCCAGGATCAGATTTGCGGACCCGCGCGGGATCTGTCACGGCGACTTTCAGCTTCTCCTGAACCTCCTTGGCTGTTGCATCCAACGAAATGGCATTGCCAAGACTTTTGCTCATTTTGCTCTTGCCATCGAGGCCAATCAACCTGGGAACCTCCCCGACGACCGCTTTCGGTTCGACCAAGACAGGCGCATACAACTCGTTGAAACGGCGCACGATTTTCCGCGTTTGTTCGATGTGTGGCAACTGATCATCCCCAACTGGCACGAGCGTCGCCTTGCAAAATGTGATATCGGCCGCTTGGCTGACCGGGTATCCCAAAAATCCATAGTACAGTTGGGTATAGCCCCGTTCTGCCGCTTCCGATTTAATTGTTGGATTGTGCCGCAGGGAATTGACGGTCACGAACATGGAGTAAAACACCGTCAACTCGGCGATTTCCGGCACGAGTGACTGAATGAAGATGGTGGATTTCGCCGGATCCAGTCCAACCGCTAGATAATCCAGGGCGATTTGGCGCAAATGACGTCCCATTTCCTGTGGCGCTTCATAGTGCGTCGTCAGCGCTTGAACATCTGCGAGCAGCACGAACATATCGTACTGGTGCTGCATTTCTACCCGATTCTTGAGACTTCCGACATAGTGGCCAAGATGGAGCTTTCCAGTGGTGCGATCCCCGGTCAGCACTCTGTCCTGCAATTTTGTGTTCATCTGTAACACTCCTTTTGATTTTGTCGTTGAAGTTGAAACTCATGCACCACCACCAACCATCGCTCACACCACCACCTCCTTTCTTGGCGCAAATACAAAAAGGCCCCACGTCCGCAAAGGGACGTGAGACCGTGGTGCCACCCTCATTCGTCGAAGCCGCTTGCCTCGACGCACTCTTCAGTACGGAAATCCCTGTTGCCATTTGGCGCGTACATTTCGATACCTGCCTCTTGGTAACGGTGAGGCACACCCGGCAACACCTACTGCCACTGATGTGGGTTCGGTGGGCAACTCAGAAGGCCATTCGGCATCCGATGCGTGTCGGCTCACACCAGCCGCCGACTCTCTGCGACACATCTTGAATGCGTACTCGTCTTCGTCCATGTCGATCCCGATTGGAATTTGCTTCATGATATCTCCCGGTCGCTTCTCCGTCAACCCCTGTGGGCGTGAACAAACAGAACATCCAAATATCATAAGCTAACACCACTGCTCCCATTGACGAGGAATCAAAGAGAAAGGAACAAACCATTGCCTACACCTCCAAAAGCAGCAGACGAGGGTTTTCCAACAGACGTTTGATGTCGTTGACCAATTGTTGACCCAGCGCGCCGTCGATCACGCGGTGATCGAAACTTAACGAGAGCGACATCATTTGGCCGACTGCGAATGCTCCATCGCGCATCACAGGTTTCTCTGTGATGCGGCCGACACCAAGAATCGCGACCTCAGGGTAGTTGATAATCGGAGTGAAGAACATACCGCCAGCGGAACCGATATTCGTAATGGAGATGGTACTGCCTTTCATCTCGTTCGGGGACAGCTTCCCACTTCGGCCACGCGCCGCGAGATCGTGAATTTTTTGCGCGATATCCCACATGTTTTTCTGATCAGCGTGTTTGACGACTGGAACGAGAAGACCACGGTCAGTATCTGTCATAATGCCGATATGATAGTAGCGTTTCAGTACAAGTTCCTGCTTCTCTTCGTCATACGACGCGTTCAACTGAGGGCGGCTGCGCAGAGCGGCAATCAGTGCCTTCACGATGAACGGGAGATAAGTCATCTTGACGCCGCGGGCCTCGGCGACCGGCTTGATCTCTTTGCGTAACTTGACGAGTTCAGTTACGTCCACCTCGTCCATTAATGTCACATGAGGTGCCGTATACATACTTTTGATCACCGTACGAGCAATCGCCTGGCGGATCATCGGCAATGCTACGCGCTCTTCGATCTCTTCGCCGCTGACCTGCGCAACCGCCGGGACAGCCGACGATTCGCTACCTTCGTCAACCCTATGTGATGCTTGTCCGTCGCCTGCAACCTCGATGGTGAGAATGATATCTCCAACGACGCAAGTAGCGCCTTCCGGGACCTTGATTTCGACGATTTTGCCACTCACTGGAGACGGGAGTTCGACGAGGGATTTGTCGTTCTCCACTTCGGAAACTGCATCGTCCTCCTGAATGCTATCTCCTGGTTGGACAAGCCATTTGCTGATTCGACCTTCGTGCAAGCCCTCCCCAAGTTCCGGGAGACCAAATTCAAACAATGCCATATGGTTCACCTCCAAATTAGGGACTCATGACTTTGCTGCGCGTGTTCACAATTGTATTTCTTTTACTTAGTATAGGTCTGTGATATCTTCAATAAAAATGAATACAATTGAAAGCAGTATTCAGTAATATTGAAGATAAAAAGGGGATACGTGTAATGGAGTTGCGCCAACTGATTACGTTTCGCACGGTTGCATCAACTTTAAATTTCAGTCGGGCTGCGGAAGTGCTAAGCTACGTCCCCTCCAACGTAACGATGCAAATAAAAGCATTGGAGGATGAGCTTGGGGTGCGTCTCTTTGACCGCTTGGGCAAGCACCTCGTTCTCACAACTGCAGGTAAGCGCTTTTTAACTCATATCCAAAGCGTTCTAAACAAACTGGACGAAGCACGCAGCGTCGTTCATGACAATGAAAATCTTGGTGGCACCCTAACGATTAGTGCCAACGAGGTTCTTTGCGCCTATCGTCTTCCAGTTGTCTTTCACCGATTTCGTTCCCGCCATCCGAAGGTTCGTCTGATCTTCCGCTCCGTTCCAAATCAACAACTCAAGCAAACGCTCTTTGAGGGAATCACAGATGTCGTCTTTATGTTGGACGAACCCATTCACTCAACGGGACTTGCTGTGGAACCTTTGCTGGAAGAGACTTTCCGCTTTTTCGTCGCTCCAGACCATCCACTCGCGAGACGAACTATATTGCAACTAGAAGATTTTCACGGAGAAGTGTTCCTGACGAACGAAAAGGGTTGTACCTATCGAACCATGTTTGACCGGACCTTTGAGAAAGAGGGTATTGATAGTATTACATATTTAGAGTTTCAAAATGCTGAAGCCATTAAGCAATGTGCAATTACGGGAATCGGTATTGCCTTTCTTCCTGAAGTAGTAACAGAAGCCGAAGTTGAACGAGGCGAACTTGTTGCGCTTCCATGGCAAATTCCGGACTTGCACGTGTATACACAGATGCTATGGCATAAAGACAAGTGGCTTTCACCAATCATATTATCTTTCATAGAAGCAGCAAGGGAAGTTATCGCTATAGAAGAGGAGATTAAAACGGTTTAGCCTATCCTGTAAATCATCCGATACCTCTGCGTACGCCATCCGCGATGCTCCCATTTGACTGGCATTTTCATGGTTCTGCTGGTGCGGGACGCATCACGCATGGCGGTCTATTAAGCAATTGGAAAACACCGATTCACCTGCGGGCTATTTGACCCGCACTCTTCACCTTCTTTTCAGCAAAACACCAGTACTTACTGCCAAAATAGTTCACAATCACCGTCAGCACGATGGACAGTATTTTGCTGACCATGACCTGAAAGTGTAGAAAATGATTGAACCCATAGATGAAAACGACCGACAACAAAAAGGAACATATATTCAAAAGAACAAACCGATAGACTTCCTGTCCATGCAGTTTACTCCTGCGCTCGAATGTGAAGTATTTGTTCAAAACAAAACTGTTTAGCGTACCGCAACTGTACGATATCATATGAGCGACGATGTAGTTTAGATGCAGTTCGTGATAGAACACCACAAACAAGACGAGATCGACCAAGCTATTTGACGCACCTACGGCTGCAAATTTCAACAATTGGGCGCTTGGCAGCGGCGCGCGTGTTCCGCGCGCATGCTCAGTCATGGTTGGCCTCCGTTCTGCCAAACCCTTCATGGCTATCCACTAAGTAGAGTGGTCTGTCCTTCACTTCATCGTAAATCCGACCGACATACTCCCCCAGCGCGCCCATGCAGACGAGGATGATCCCGCCTAAGATCAGCGCGATGAACGTCAGTGCGTCGACACTTGATACAGCGTGGTTGAAAATGAGCACCATCAACAAATACACAAGACTTGCCAAAAAGCTGATCACGCCAAGATAACCCGCCAGCTTTATGGGCACATGTGAAAATGACGTAACGGCATCCAAAGACAGGCGGATCATTTTCTTCATGGAATACTTGGTCACACCCGCTTGGCGGCTGTCGCGCGCATATTCGACGGATGTCTGGCGGAATCCCGCCCAACTGACCATCCCGCGGATGAAACGGTGCTTTTCCTTCATGAATGTGAGCACGTCGCACACTTTTCTGTCTATCAAGCGAAAATCACCAGTGTCCACTGGAATTTCCACATCGGTCAGTCGGCGCAGCAGTCTGTAGAAGATGGACGCCGTCCACTTTTTGAACAGCGTCTCTCCTTTACGTTGCAACCGCTTGGCATATACCACCTGAAAGCCCTGTTGCCACTTTTCTACCATGGCCGGAATCAGTTCTGGCGGATCCTGCAAATCTCCGTCAATCACCACCACCGCATCTCCGACGGCGTGTTCCATGCCTGCGGTGATGGCCAACTGATGGCCAAAATTGCGCGAGAAATTCAGGAGTTTGACCGTTTCATCTTCGAGACATATTTCGCGAATGAGCGCAGCCGTGTTATCACGGCTGCCGTCATTGACAAACAACAGTTCATACGAATCATGCACCGTCTCCATCACGCGTTTGAGCCGTGTATAGGTCTTCCGAATCACTTCTTCTTCGTTGTAGACAGGAATCACGACCGAAATTCGCACGTGTCCATCGGCAAGGGGAAGCTGAGTCCCGGTCTCTTTTACCACTGTCATTCCCGCTTCATTCATCTGATACGATGTCATCTGCCTAGCCATGGTCCGTCACTCCTTTCTCATTTCGTCCCTGTCTGTCCAACGTACTCATACAACTGTCCACCGCCGCCAAAGCCAAATCCAGCGTTGCTTTGAGTGCCTGACTTCGCTGTTGTTGTCGTCCCTTCCCACTCGGAAGTGGGCACAAGTTTGCAGTTTTTCTCGATCCAACTGATATTTTGCGACTGTGTACTGGACCCACCGAAGCCTGCGAACCCGCCAAAACCTGCAAAACCACCGGTTCCGCCATGCTCACCAAAACCTGCAAAATCGGGATTCATGCGGCCTCTGAAATTGCCGAACCCGTTGCCACTGCCACTAGCCCCGCCGTCACCAAATGTGAAGGTGCCCTTCTTCTCTGTATCCTGGTTGGCATTTTGCGGCGCAGTACCCCCGCCGGAAACGAGGAAATACTTCACCTTTCCTTCTTGCGCGAGGGTTTGCAGTTGCGTCGAATTGATGGCCGGGTCCGATCCTCGGAATCCACCCATGGCCATGACCGGCAATCCGGTCGCGAGAATGTATGGCGCAGCTGTCGTCGCATTCTGCGTCACCAACAGATATCCACCTTGATAGTGACTCTTCAGGTAACTTAACAACTGCTCATTCACATTGGCACCCATCTGTCCAAAGCCCGCAAAGTTCCCTCCAGCAATACTGTGATTGCCAGCGCCCTGAGACACTGGGCCAGCGGTTGGGTCAGATCCGTTCGCCGCATAGGTCAAAGTGCTATACGACCAATAGGCTGGGATGACGGCGATGCTGAACAGAAATGCGCCAATCATCGTCCAGTTGAAGATCCGTTTGCGATTGGTCGCGAAACTGAGACCCAGCGAGATCAAGGCCACAACGACACCAATGCCAATCAATATTGTGAATGTCCATCTCAAGTTGGCGTATGACCAGGCCAGATGCAACTGATATGCGGCCATCCCAATCACGACGATGCAAGCACAAAAGATCACACGCCACTTGTGATGCAGATAGTGACGGACTTCGCCAAACCCGATGCCAATCATGGCCGCGATGGCTGGCGCCATGGTCACCATGTAGTACGTGTGCAACGCAGAGACAAACGTAAAGTACAGCACGGTCGTCGCAAACCATGCACTCCACATCGCCAAAGACGGCCAGAACTTACGAGATTCCTCCGACTTACGGCGGCGATAATTGCCCAAGACCGTCAGGAAAAACCCAGCGATCCCCAGCGGCAACCACCAGCCAACTTGCATCGCGTCGCTGCCAGTCAACAACCGAAGCAAGATGTTGGTTTGACCGCCTCTGCCAGCGTTCCAACCACCAAAATTGGCTTTCGCATTCCCAGACTGTCCGCCTTGTCCGAACCCACCTTGACCTTGACGGAAGGTTTGCCCATGGTACTGGAACCCGCCCTGAGCTGAACCAGCACCGTTGCTAGCAGTGCCACTACTTGCTGCAGTTTTGTTGCCCTTTCCTGATTGGAAGTTGTGACCCCATGTTGCGCCATTGTTTGCGGAAGCACTGTGACTGCCCGCAGCGGCGTTGTTGCCCCCTATTGGGTTGTTGTGATTCGACGCTGTGGCACTGTTGCTTCCTTTTGTTTGGCCAAAGTTGCGCGTACCACCGCCGCCACGCATGCCAGTCATGTTGCCGGTAACGCGTTGGAGGCCGTCATAGCCCACTGCCAGGTTGACTTCGCTGTTGGTCTGGGTGCTGCCCACCCACGGTCTGTCTTGGGCTGGCACCGCATCCACGATGACAGACCATGAGAATGAAACAATGGTCAAGACGCAGGCCGCCAAGAATAGGTGTATGATTTTCGTTCGAATTTTCAGGTTCTGCACAAATGCGTAGCCGACAATCATGGCTGGTAAAACCAGATACGCTTCAGCAAATTTGATGTTAAATCCAACGCCAAGTATGCCTGCCGCCACCAGTAACCAAACCAGTCGGCGCTTGCCCGCTTCTGTGGCTTTCAGCAGCGCCCAAGCGGTAGCCAGCATCGCCGTTGTCAGGATGCTGTCAATCGTGTTGTTGCGGTTGGTCGCGACGGAGAGCGGCGTGATCGCCAATAAGAACGCGGCGATCAATCCGGGGAGATAGCCGTGTTTTTTGGCGACGAGATGATAGAGAATCAAAACGGACGCTACGCCTGACAATGCTTCCGGCGCTAGGATGCTCCACCCATGAAAGCCAAAAATCCAGGCACTGAGCGTTTGAATCCAAAAGCCGACCGGTGGTTTGTCGACTGTGATAAAACCACCTGGATCAAACGAGAGAAAGAAGAAGTTGTGAAAGCTCTGCAGCATGCTCTTGACCGCTGCGGCATAATACGTGTTTGCATAGCCATTTTTCGATAAATTCCAAAAATCAAGGAAGGTGGTCAAAAGTCCAATGAGTATAAGCCATATATGCCTTGAACGAAACTGAATCTTACTCACCGATGTCACTCCAGCACTTTATAGTATTTTTATGATGGCTTACCTGCTATACCGCTGATGATGTTACACAAAATGCATAGAAAATGCCCTAACTCGAAATGCAGCGCGCCCAACGGTAGAAGTCTAAAATGTACAGAGTATGTATCTCCTTGGCTGTGACCACTCCCTGCGCAAAACAGGCACACCTGCCGCGTGCCCTTCATTTGCATATAGCCTATACGCTGATTATTGATTTATCGTTGAATTAAAAGATAAGGTTTTTCGATGGCGTTTTTAGGGGCATATCCGTAGATCTTGCGATACATTTGCGCATACCACATCTTGAACTCGTGCCGCTCATCATTGGGACAAAGTTGTGATGTGAAGTACATCCTCAACAATCGCTTTCCGTACCGTGATGGTCATGAGGGGTCCCCCCTCCATAAAGCTGCTCAAACTTACACTTGTCCATACGAACCCAAAATACGTCGTCGTCACCCACAGATGTGAGTCTACTAGAAAGTGATGGGTCATGCTCAAATCCAAACCTACAGAAAACGTGTTGCGCGCGTTGGTTCACAGCCGCAATATCGTCCACTATGACCTCCCCGCCAAATTCGTCAAAATACAGCCGCAACAACAGCTCCAGCGCGTCTTTAGCATATCCGTTTCCACGGTATCGCGCTTCTATGTTCATACTGCACTTCGCAATTTTTGTGTCGGGATCATAGCTGTAAAAACAAGCCTCTCCGACAGGTAAGTCGTCCGCTTTCCGCGCGATTAAAAAATACCGTCGATCCCGATTGCCCGGTTGAATCCACGAAGCGAACCAGCGTTTAGCCCGTTCTTCGCCCATTTCATGTGTCCCACCTACATCTTTCATGGTCTCTTCGTCGGACCAGAGATACCTGACATAATCCGTCACATCGGTGAAACTTGGCGTTTTGAGGTAAACGCGTTTATCCGATCCGTTCAACCATTTGACCAAATAGTGCCGCGCGAACTTCCCTGGTAAATACTCAACTGTGCCGACCATTTCGTAGCCGCGTTGCTTGTAAACTCCATCACAGCAAAACTCACTTCTTCGAAATGCTGTGGCACTTCTTCTGGCGTATGGATGGCGTTGAACGCCATCAACTTGTTTCTGACAAACTCGCTTTGTTTGGACGTCATCCCCGCTATCATTTTTCACCTGCGATTTCCTCCCAAAAAATATTATCCAAGTGAATCAGCACTAAACATCTTTTCGCGAAAAAACAAGCCGTTTGTCACATCGAGCAATAACGGCTTGTTTCTGCATGTTCTTTTACATTTACAGTCTATCTTTTTACAGCCATCTTCTTCAATACACATGATAGCGCCTTGATAACAACACGCGCCTCACTGAACATCAAGTGTGCCACTAGAAAAACACATCAAGATTCCATAACCTCCAGCGTTGCTTTTTCTTTCTCCTTGGCAGTCGCTGCAGATACAACTTCGCTTTTCAAAAACCAGCAAATCACGAACACGACGATGGCCATCACAAACGATACCCAGTACAAATGCTGGAAGGCAGACGAGAAAACCATTTTGATTTGTTCCACTAAATTTGGCGCTAAACCTTTGGGAATCCCACCTTTATCGGCCTGCGCCAATGCACCAGTGCTGCCTGGCGGCAATTTTCCAGCCAAACCGCGTACGCCGGACGAAATTTGCGAGGCAAGTAAGCTGCCGTAGACACTTTGCCCGATGGTCATGCCGATGGATTGAAACAACGTGACGGTGGACAACGCGACACCACTATGTTCTTTCGGCACAGATTCTTGCACAATCAGATTGTTGTTGAACAAGATGCCAAAGCCAAGCCCCAAAATGACGAAGTAGCAGATGATCGCGATGATCTTGGTGTGTGCGTCGATGCCCGTCATCAGGTAAAACGCAATGGCCGGGAGAATCATGGAGACGATGAAAATGGACCGATAGGGAACCTTCGTCATCATGCGACCAGCCACGACACTCGAAAGTATGCCTCCGATCATCAACGGCAAGGTCAAATAACCCGATTCAATAGGCGTCATCCCCAGGACGTTCTGTGCGAACAATTGGAATGATGCGGCAGCGCCCATCACACCCAACATCAGTGTGAAGACAATAAAGGAGATGACGACAAACGTGCGATTGCGAAATAAATGCAATGGAAGAATTGGTTCTTTCGCCTTTGATTCCACAAAGGTAAACAGGACCAGCAACAAGGCGCCAAGCACCAAAAGTCCGATGAGAAACGGTGATTGCCAAGCATAACCTGCGTTTTCGTGCAGTACAGGCGTGATCAAAAGCGAAATAATGGCGGTGACCAGGAGAAACGCGCCGCCCCAGTCAATGCGCACGTTGCTACTGCCCTTGGATTCACGCAAGCCCGCTGATAGGATGATGGCTGCCAACACGCCGACCGGAATGTTGATCCAAAAGATCCAATGCCATGACATGTGTTGGGTAAAATAACCGCCAATCAATGGACCGAGCAATTGCGGAATAAACATGACGGCACCGAATACACCTTGTATTTTGGAACGTTCTTCTACGCTGAATACATCACCAAAAATCATCATGGCCAATGGCATTAAACCACCCGCGCCACTGCCTTGAATGCCTCGGCCAATCAGGAGCATCGGCATGGAATGGGCGCTGCCGCTGACGATGGATCCGGCGATAAACAGACAGATACTGATGATATAGACGCGTTTGCGGCCATATAAGTCAGCGAGTTTCCCCAGTATGGGCATAAACGATGTCATGGCAAGCATATATACGCCTGCGACCCAACCGTATAAAGACAGCCCGTTTAAATCGCGAATAATGGTCGGTAATGCGGTGTTGACGACCGTTTCATCCAGTTCGGAAAAAATGAGGCCAATCATTAGACCGATGATGATAAGCACTTTGTGATTCTTCTGTTTCACTGCCACTCCCCCTTACATTTGAGACCAATGTAAGACGGAAATATGAACTGGATATGAACGGATGTGAAAATCGATCCCGCCGCTAAGTTATCCGCGTGGCCGGAAGACGACCGCCGCCAAGAAACCAAAAATGATGGCAGCCGAAACGCCTGCGCTCGTCACTTCAAATATGCCCGTGATGACGCCTGTAAGACCATGAACCCGCCCCTCCACGATAGCGCCTTGTACCAGCGCGTTGCCAAAGGATGTGATGGGGACCGTTGCACCGGCGCCGGAAAACTTTATCAACGGCTGGTATAAATCAAGTCCGCCCAACACCGCGCCAAAAACCACCATGGCAGACACCGTATTGGCGGGTGTCAACTTGACGACATCCATGAGAAATTGACCAATCAAACAAATGACGCCCCCCACGAGAAAAGCCCAAAAGAATATCATATCATCCATCACCTCTCGCTTCGCTCAATTGACACGGCATGGGCAATACAGGGAATGCTTTCCTTCTGTTGAAAAGAAATTGGGGATAACAATGCCCCAGTAGCCACAATCAAGATCCGCTTCCAGGCCCTTTTTCGCATTTTTTGAAATAGGTGGCCATATGTAACTGCAGCAGAACAACCACAACCGCTTCCCCCCGACCATACGGCAGGATTGTCGCCGTAAATCATCATGCCCGCGTCACGGTAGTGATCGGGCGAAATATTCAGTTGATGGTTCTGGAATAGTTCCAACAAGATACTATGTCCGACTTTGCCTAAATCCCCAGTGACTATCAAATCGTAGTGATCTTCAGGAATTTGTAAATCACGGAAATGGGATTCAATCGTATCGTAAGCGGCTGGGGCCATCGCTGCACCCATATTAAATGGATCGGTCAGACCCATGTCCACGATGCGTCCGATGGTCGCCGATGTCACGTGGAGCGTGTTGTCCCCTTCGGCGCCTTCGGCCACAATGGCTGCACCGCTGGCCGTGACGGTCCACTGCGCTGATGGTGGCTTTTGTGCGCCATACTCTGTGGGATAACGATACTGCTTCTCCGCTGAAGCATTGTGACTGGCTGTAGCAGCCAGCGTGTACTTCGCCGCCTGCTTGTCGACAAGCAGCGCCGCAATGGCCAGGCTTTCCATGGAGGTCGAACATGCGCCAAACACGCCGATATACGGCGCTGACAAGGTACGGGCAGCGAAGGAGGAGGAGATGATCTGGTTCATTAAGTCGCCACAGATGAAAAAATTGATACTTTCCTTCGTCAGCCCAGCTTTTTCAATGGCTTTGGCACAGGCTTCATCCAGAAGCATCTTCTCTGCTTTTTCCCAACTCTTTTGCTCCAACAATAAATCTCCGTGCAATAAATCAAAATCGTCGGCGAGGGGGCCCTGCGCTTCAAATGGCCCACCGATGGCCGATGACGACAAAATCATTGGTCTACGAGAAAATACCCAGCTCTGGTGCCCTTGCAGCATCGTTTACCCTCCCATTGCGATGATTGTCCTGATCAAACCAATAAAAAAGGCGGCGACCACACCGAATACGATGACGGACCCTGCCAACTTGAACATATTGCCTCCGACGCCAAGCACATATCCTTCACTTTTATGCTCCAACGCTGCGGAGACAATCGAATTGGCGAATCCAGTCACAGGAATCGCGGTTCCTGCGCCGGCCCATTGGGCAATTTTATCGAACACGCCAAACCCGGTCAGAATGGCCGCGATGAGTATCAGGATGGCAACCGTAGGATTCCCAGCCATCTGCTGCGAAAATCCAAAATAACGAACAAAGATCGTCTGAATTACCTGTCCAATCAGGGAAATGGTTCCCCCAACCAGAAAGGCGCGCGTAAAATTGCGCAGTAACGGACGCGCTGGTTCGTGTTGATGAGCCAGTGCTTGGTATTGCTGCTGAATCGGCGTCAGTTTTTTCATTTTTTGATTTGACATTGTGTATCACTCTTTCAGGGAATTTCCTCTTTCATCTCGTGAGAAGCGGCTTCAACTGTTCAATCGTCTTCTGAAGTTGTTTTGCTTCACGCTCATAAGCCTTTTTCACTTGTTCATCTTCCACAGAAAGTGCGTACAACTCCAGATCTGCCTGACTCTTTTTTAACGTGATATAGGTCAATTTGAGATTTTGCGGCTCGGGGACTTTCACTAAATCGTCAAACAGATCCAGATACAACGCTCCATTGGCATCCACTTGACCAAGATAGACATTTTCAATAGCGACCCCTTGTTTCTGGAGTTCCCCCTTCAGCCAAGCTCGGTTAAATCCTAGTGTTGCAAGGGATTCGTCAATGATGTTCCCATCCATAATGACGGTTTGAGGCGCCACTTCCGGCGCCACTTGCCATCCCATTTTTTTCGCTGTCATCGGCTGGTTTTCTGATTTAAGCAGGACATTGACAGAACCGCTCGGCTCCATAAGCGCAAACTCGACATCTGCTACTTTAAATGCATTTCTCGTACGTAAATGCTCCAAAAGTTCATCTGTGGACATCCGCTCTTTTTTCAGGTTATCTTCTAAAATTTTCCCATCCTGAATGAGGACGCGCGCTTTTCCTTCAAAAAAATCCCGCGCGCCCTTGCTTTTTAATGCAAGCCAACTGAGAAACAACGGAAGCACTGTATATACAAACATCGTCAAAAGCCCATGATAGATAGGTCCATCGATGTTATCGGCAATAATCGCTGCCATATCACCGATGGCGATGCCGACGATGTATTCAAAAAAACTGATTTGTGATAACTGACGTTTCCCAATCACTTTCGCAAAAAGAAACATGGCGGCAAACGACACCAACGAGCGGATCAGTATATTTATCCAGTCAGGCATGTGAAAACTCCTTCAAAAGGGAGAGAAAAAAATCCCCTCCCTTGGGCATGACGTTTAAGATTAAAATCCTTTGTAGGTTGGCTCTTCCTGTTCGATTTGACCCACGCGTTGCTGCAGGCTGTCCACAATGGTCTGCGTCGTTTGCGCTGCTTGCGTGTACATTTGCTTGGCTTGTTTGTTTTGCGTAGACAACGCAAATGTCTCTAAATTGGCTTGTGCTGTTTTTAAAGACGCGACGGTTGTTTTCACCTGCTGTGCAATCGTCATTGAACATCACCTCCACATTTGATGACACTAATGTTTCCGTAATGCACACCTGTATACTGTCTATCATGCACTGAAAAACTGGAAATTTGCCGACGCGCGAAATGATCTTTAATATGGAATGAGATGTGAGATGCAGTGAGTGAGACATCTAAAGGGAGTTTCTGAAGATGACAATCTATATCGCACTGCTGCGCGGGATTAACGTGGGTGGCCATCACAAGATGAAGATGGCGGATTTGAAACGCGTATTGGAAGCCATGGGCCTTCATCGCGTGCAGACGTATATTCAAAGCGGCAACGTCCTGTTTGAAACGGAAGAAGCGCCACAAACGTTACGTCTTCGCATGGAAGAGGAGATCCAAACTGCTTTTGGAATAACGAGTACAGTCGTCTTAAGGACCGCAGAGGAATTGGAACGGATCATTGCGAAATGCCCTTATGCTGATGTGATATTAACAGAAGGAGAGAGCATCCATGTCTCGATTTTAACTGAAGAACTGCCGCAGAAGGAGGAGGATTTATTGGCCAGCAGTGAACGTGACAACGATGCGTACTTCATCCATGGTCGAGAAGTTTATTTTTTATTTCGCCAAAGCATATTGGATTCCAAGCTGGCAAAAAATCTACAGAAAATGGGACACATTGCGACGACCCGCAATTGGAAGACCATGAACAAATTAAACGCTTTAGCGCAAGCTAGGCAATGAGCATGGAAAGCGGGGCCAGTGTAAAATTCACCAGCCCCGCCGTCGCATCAACTAGACAGACTCAATGGCAGATAGATGCCACCTGCATTCAGACCAAGGTCCGCAAATACGCTAAACTCATGGCCAGACTTTCGAACGGATCGCGCTGACACGTATCCTGTTCTACGACATACCACTCCACACCGCTGTTGCGACAAGCCTGAATCAGCGACGGCCAATTGAAATTGCCTTGCCCGATCTCGGCAAACACTTGTTGCCGTGACACGATGGCCATGTCCTTCAAGTGAATGACCTTCACGCGATCTTTGGCCTTCTCAATCCATTCCAGTGGACTTGCGCCGCCTGCTTGCACCCAATACGTATCAATTTCCATGCTGTACGTATCTGGCCCTGCCCCTGCCAGCAGCACATCCATCCCCGTCTCTCCGTCGAATTTTTCAAATTCGAAGTTGTGGTTGTGATATACCAAATGCAGTCCTGCAGCCTCCAACTTCCGCCCGACTTCCGAAAACGCGCGGACAAACGTTTGATAGCTGTCCCGGCTCTTCTGATATTCGCCCGGCAAACCGCCAATGCCCACGTAAGCGCAGTTCCACAATTTGTGGGTGCGAATGACCTCATCGAGATCATTCTGCAGTTGATCAAACCCAATATGGGTTGCGCAAATGGTCAAATCCAGTTCATCTACAATGTTCTTTAAACGCGCTGGTTCAATTGGACCCAAGCCGGACACTTGCACGGCATTGTAGCCAATTTCTTTGACCCGCTTCAACGTGGCTTCAATGTCTTCTGGTGTCTTGAGAAAATCCCGCAGCGTGTAAAGCTGCGCTGCAATCATCTGTTCTTTCATCACTTACACCTCACATGTCTGTTGCCAAACGGCGACGACCAAAATGCAACATTGACTGATTGGTTGCAAACGTTGGCTTCGAGCGTCTTGTCAAAATCGTTGCACCCGCTTACTTGGAGAATGACCCCTCGATGTCCGATTTCACTTGTTGAACTGGCGCCTTCACGAATTTGGATGTGCGGATGCGCTCTTCGAGTTCACGTTGATACGCATCATAATCAAAGGGCACATCAATCGTCTGTCCGATGAACGAAGAAAGCATGATGCCATTGGCCAAAATGACAGAGTTGATGCCTTCCTTCCCGTGTGCGATGAGCTCACTGCCGTCAAGCGCAGCTTTGACAAATTCCGCTGTGACCACTGCGTGTCCTGAAGGGACCGTCGTGTCCACCGCCACTTCTGACACCTCGGTCTCCATATGTCCCCACGCCTCCGTGGTTTCTCTGCTGAACTGCAACATCGAGACTGTATTTTTGTGCAGGGTCAACTTGCCGTCTTCGTAGACCAGCTTGCCATGTTCGCCGACGATTTCCAGGCGGTTGGTGCCCGGCGATTCAGCCGTGGTCACGATGAAGTGGCCAACCATGCCGTTTTCGTGTTCGAAGTAAGCAGTGACCTCGTCTTCCACTTCGATGTCGTGATACTTACCGATGTGCGCGTGACCACTGATGCGCTCTGGCAAACCGAACAGCCATTGATACATGTCCAGGTTGTGCGGACATTGGTTTGTCAAAATACCGCCGCCCTCGCCAGACCAGGTCGCACGCCAACTGCCACTGTCGTAATAGGCCTGCGTCCTAAACCATTTCGTGTTGATCCAAGTGGCCCTCACCAATTGCCCCAATTCACCACCGGCGACAATTTCTTTTATTTTCCGATGGAACGGAAAGGTTCTTTCGTTGAACATCATGCCAAACACAAGTTGCGGATGCTGTTCCTTTGCCGCTTCATATGCCGCAATCACTTTTTTGGCATCATTGACATGAACTGCAAGCGGTTTCTCGCAAAGCACATGGATGCCGCGGCGAAACGCTTCAATGGCAATCGTGACGTGATCGTAATGAGGAACGGCGACAATGACCGCTTCCAAATCGGATTTGGCAAACATATCGTCAGGGCTGTAGTAGGCCACAGCGCCCAACTTCGCCGCATACTCATCAGCGCGTTCCGTCACACTGTCACAGACAGCCACTAGTTCCACTCTGTCCATGTCTGGCAAATAGGAGAGGTGATGTCGCCCAATGTTGCCGAGCCCTACAATGCCGACTTTCAACTTCTTGTTGTTCGTCACATGACCACACTCCAAAACTTGAGAATCTAAAATCCTGTCCATTCTTCAGCCTATATTGAAAGAAAACACAATTGTATTGCATCCTTTGTCTTATTTATTGGTATTCTTGGTTTATGAGAATGCGGAGGTCTTCCAAATGAACCAAGGACACCTGACGAACTTCGATCACCATGTCGAATATTCACATACGCGCGGCGACATTCCCAAGATCGATTTTCACTTGCACGATAGGTGCGAGCTCTACTTTCTGCTTGCAGGAGACGTCCGCTATTTCGTGGAAAAAAACATCTACCCGTTGTCAGTTGGCGACTTCATCATGACCAACCCTGACGAAATCCATACACCTGCCTTTGCGTCTGCAGCGACGTACGAGCGCATCTTCATCCAATTGGACCCGCGCTATATTTCGCAATTCGACTCGGGGTCCTATCAGTTGTTACGCTGCTTTTACGACAGGAAAAAAGGAGAAAACAACAAAATACCGTTGACAAAAGTGGAGACTGCCGAGTTGGCGATGCTTTTCAAACGCTATGAACAGTTGGTGAAATCTCCGCCTCCAGCCGCAAATCAGTTAAAATTATGCTGTTTAATCGAAATTCTCGTCTTTATCAATCAACGTTTTGCAGACCATAAAAATCACAACTTGAGTTTTGAGGTCCATCAGAAACTATCGCCCGTACTCGACTATATCGATCATCATTTAAACGAAGATTTATCCTTGAACACGCTCGAAAAGGAGTTGTTTATCAACAAGTACTATCTGAGCAAATTGTTCAAAAAACATATCGGCAGCACACTTCACGAATACATCATTTACAAACGGCTGTCGATGGCCAAACGTTATCTGATTGAGGGATGCAGTGTGGCGGAGGCGCAAGAAAAATCCGGTTTCACGGACTACACGAGCTTTTTGAAAATGTTCAAACGAACCGTCGGCATCTTGCCAAAGGATTATGCGCAACACGGCGCTGCGCTCGGTGAGTAGTGCAGCGCTAGCGCACATTCGTCGCATGAAGAGAATCATCGCGTGCTGCCGTTGACACAACCGCTTACAAAATGGTTGAGCACGAACCACGTATGGACATGTAGACTGTTGTCAAACCGCTTAACCCGAGGAGGGTTCAAATATGGATAGAAGTTGGCAGGCGAAATGGATTATGGATCCGCAATTTTCCGACGTAAAACCGCTCGATTTATTTCACAAGGAAACTGAAAAAAGCGCACAACCGCAGCATCGAGCCGATTTGCAAAACCGTCATATGCTCCTGCGGAAAACTTTTGTACTCAGCGACACGTTTACATCTGCCTTCCTAGACATCTCCGCAGACGATTATTACAAACTGTATGTCAATGATCAGTTTGTTGGTCAAGGCCCGGCGCAAGGAAACTACTTTCACTATTTTTACAATCGCTATGATATATCCAAGTATCTGCAACCTGGGCAAAACGTGATTGCCGTACACGTCTATTACCAGGGATTTGTCTGTCGAGCGTTTAACAGCGCTGACCACCGCCAGGGCATGATTGCCGAGCTGTTCGTGGACAATGATCTCGTCCTGAAAACAGATGGCACGTGGAAATATCGAATTACAGAGGAGTATGGTCAAGGGGAATTGATTGGCTATCGAACGCAGGTGCTCGAACATGTGGATAACCGCTTAAAGGAACCTGCATGGCGACGAGTCGAGTTTGACGACAGCAGTTGGCAACCGGTTTGGGTACATCACGCGGATGATCACAAACTTGTCTGGCAGCCTACGCCAACGCTGTCCGTATATGAAATGAAACCAGAGCGCGTCGAACAGTTGCACGGCGCACAACATTATGTCATTGATTTCGGCCAGGAAATTACGGGGCAGTTCCACATGTTCGCCTCTGGCAACAGCGGCGATAAAATTGAAATTCGCTGTGGTGAAGAACTGAACCCAGATGGGGTGACGGTTCGCTACGAGATGCGCTGCAATTGCACCTATCAGGAATTCTGGACATTGTCTGGCCGCGAGGAGGATGAACTGGAGTTCTTCGATTATAAGGCCTTTCGCTACGTGGAGGTGATTGGCAAACCAGATGTAAAAATCGACGTTGAGCGCTTTTCTGCCATCGTCCGCCATTTTCCCTTCGACGAAGAAACCTGCACGTTTACATCCTCACACGCGCTGTTGAATCAAATCTGGACCATCTGTAAGAACGGCGTAAAATATGGCACCCAAGAAAACTACGTGGACTGTCCATCGCGCGAAAAAGGCCAATATCTCGGCGACAATACGGTCATCACGCACGCGCACGGCTATTTGACCGGAGATCTCCGCATGTTCAAAAAAGCGCTTTACGATTTTGCGCTGCTCTCTTCACGCGTTTGTCCCGGTTTTGTGGCCGTCGCCCCTGGCCACTTCATGCAGGAAATCGCAGACTTTTCCCTCCAATGGCCGATACAACTGTTGGAATACTACCGCCAAAGCGGTGATATCGAATTTTTGCGTGAAATGTATCCTTTGGCGCAAGCGCTCTTGCAGCATTTTAAACAGTACGAGCGCGCGGATGGCCTCTTATGTCAGGTCACCGACAAATGGAATGTGGTCGATTGGCCGGAAGGTATGCGGGATGACTATGACGTTGAACTCAGCATTCCGATAGGCGACACCTGTCATATCGTGATCAACGCCTTTTATTTTGGCTCACGCCTGGCAGTCCAGGAAATAGCGCGCCATTTGCATTTGCCTGTGGAAGATCTGTCAGACTTTCGTCGCGCCTTTCAGCGAACTTTTTTCAATCCGGCGACCCAGCTGTTTGTCGATGCAGAAGGTTCACAGCATACTTCCTTACATGCCGTCGCTCTGCCGCTCTTGTTCGACTTGTTTCCTCGCCAAGCGAAGTCCAACGCCGTCGATTTTATCGCCAAAAAGGGCCTGCAGTGCGGCGTTTATATGGCGTATTTTGTCCTGAAAGCGCTGGCTTCAGCTGGTGCGTATCAAGTGGTTTATGATCTCATCACTTCCGATGATACAAACGCGTGGAGCACCATGGTGAAAGAGGGCGCGACCACATGTTTTGAAGCTTGGTCCAAAGAACTGAAGTGGAACACGAGTCTCTGCCATCCCTGGGCCAGCGCGCCGATTCCCATTCTGATTGAAGAAATCATCGGGCTTAGACCTGCCGCGCCCGGTTGGCAAGCCGTTCAGTTCACGCCGCACATCCCCGCTGAACTGCGGGACATCTCCATCCAATTCCGGGTCAAAACCGGCGTCATCCGCTGTACGTTCACCGATGGACAACCTGCGCTCGAACTGCCGGATGGCGTGCAACTGGTACAGACGACATAGCCTTCTGACTTGTCCCCTGCTGTGCTAAGATCATCTGTGAAGAAGTCAAGCTTGGGGTCGTAGGAGGCACGCGGGATGTTGCGTACAAAACTGACCGAAATGCTGCAGATTCAGAATCCCATCATTCAGGCTGGGATGGCCGGAGGCATCACCACCCCGGAACTCGTCGCCGCCGTGTCCAATGCGGGTGGTCTTGGGACACTTGGGGCTGGCTACATGAGCGCCGAACAGATTCGCCTTGCCGTGACGCAAATCCGCAACTTGACGGATCAGCCCTTCGGCGTCAACTTGTTCATTCCCGAGCACTATCAGGTGGACAGGGATGAAATCGACCTAGCAAATCGCGCGTTGGACACGTTCCGCCAGCAATTGCACATTCCCCTGTCCCCCGACGTGACGAAGATGGCGGAACCGTTCAATGAACAACTGGCGGCAATCCTAGATCTCGACGTGCCCGTGTTCAGCTTCACATTTGGCATGCCGGATGCAGCCATCATCGCCAAATTGAAGCAACAAGACATCTGCATTATCGGAACGGCCACGACCGTACAGGAAGCCATTCTACTAGAGCAGGCTGGCGTCGATGCCGTCGTCGCCCAAAGCAGTGAAGCTGGCGGACATCGCGGCACTTTTGCCCACGATGCAGCATCTGCGCTGATTGGCGCTTTGGCTTTTATTCCACAGGTTGCAGACGCTGTGTCCATCCCGGTCATTGCTGCGGGCGGCGTCATGGACGGACGCGGACTCGCCGCCTGTTTGCTGCTCGGAGCAGATGCTGTGCAGATGGGAACTGCGTTTCTCACATGCCCGGAAAGCGGCGCGCACCCCGTTTACAAAAATGCGCTCGCTCACGCGACAGAAGAAATGACAACCATTACAAAAGTCTATTCCGGAAAAGCGGCGCGTGGACTGCAGACAACGTTCATACGTCAGTGGTCAGGTGACGAAAGCCTCCTGCCTTATCCGATACAAAACGCGCTCACGCGCGACATCCGGCAAGCCGCAGCCAAGCAGAACAACGCGGAATTCATGTCCATGTGGGCTGGGCAAGGGCTGCGACTTTTGCACGCCCAATCCGCCGCTGCCCTTGTTGAAGACGTCCTGCGAACAGCGGAGTCCTTGCTGAAAAAGAACGTTGCCACAGAATAAAGAGAAGATTGAGTAGCCCTTCCGCCATTCACCGCATATTGAAAAACGCCCTGGCAAAATACCAGGGCGCTGTGCGTTACAGTTCGGCAAAATCAGGCATTGAGTGGCTGACCGTAACGTGCGCGCGCGATGTTCGCCGCTTCGACCATCGCTTCAAGCGCTTTGACGGTCTCCTCCTCGTTCCGCGTCTTCAAGCCACAGTCAGGGTTGACCCACAATTGACTTGGGTCCAGTCTGTCAACCGTCTTTTCAAGCAGGAACACCATCTCATCGACAGTCGGCACACGTGGGCTGTGAATGTCGTACACACCCGGGCCGATGTCATTTTGATAAGAAAACTGCTGAAACGCGTCCAACAATTCCATATCCGATCTCGATGTTTCAATGGAAATCACGTCCGCGTCCATCGATTGGATGGCAGGCATGATGTCATTAAATTCCGCATAGCACATATGTGTGTGGATTTGCGTCTCATCTTGTACGCCGCTGGCTGCCAGCTTAAAGCAGTCCACTGCCCACTTTAAGTAGGCCTCCCATTCGCCGCGATGCAGCGGCAGTCCTTCCCGCAATGCAGGTTCGTCAATTTGAATGATGGGGATGCCTGCCGCTTCGAGATCGACCACTTCATCGCGGATCGCCAGCGCAATTTGCCGACACGTCGTTTCCCGCGGTTGATCATCCCGGACAAAGGACCACTGTAGAATGGTCACAGGGCCGGTGAGCATCCCTTTCATGGGACGCTTGCTCAACGACTGCGCATAGCTGGACCATGTGACCGTCATGCTTTCTGGTCGGGAGACATCGCCATAGATGATCGGCGGCTTGACGCAGCGCGTTCCGTAGCTTTGCACCCATCCGTTTTTGGTGAAGATGAATCCGTCCATTTGTTCACCAAAGTATTCGACCATATCCGTGCGCTCAAATTCCCCGTGCACGAGCACGTCTAAACCCAAGGATTCCTGCAGGCGGACACATTCCTCGGTTTTGCTGCGCAAAAACGCTTCATACTGCTCTTTTGTCTGCGCACCGCTGCGGAAATCGGCCCGCGCTTTGCGAACTTCCTTGGTTTGTGGGAACGATCCGATGGTCGTCGTCGGAAATGGCTTGAGTTGCAGACGAGCCTGTTGGACCGATTTGCGCGCCGCAAACGGCGAGGTGCGCGTATAAGCGTCTTCGGTCAATCCTGCCAATCGCTCGTTCACCAGCCGATTGTGAATGCGTGTAGAAGTGCGGCGGCGCTCAACCGCAGCACGGTTGTCATCCAGCGCAGTTTGCACGTTTTCCACGCCATCGTTCACTGCCGTTTTCAGAATCTCCATTTCCGCCAACTTCTGCTTTGCAAATGCAAGCCAGTCTTTCACTTCTGCATCCAACGCTTTTTCCGTATCCAAGTCCCAGGGCACATGTAACAGAGAGCAAGATGGGGACACAATGATTCTGTCGCTCGCCGCGCCCCATGCGGCAACACGTTGCAACAGTGCCAACGAGTAGTTGAGATCGTTTTTCCAAACATTGCGCCCATCAATGACGCCCAAGGATAAATACTTATCCTGTGGCCACTGCGGCAAAGAAAGCAGTTGTTCCACTTGCTCTGGTGCCCGCACCAAATCAAGGTGCAACGCAGAGACCGGCAGATTCAACGCCGCGGTAAGATGGTTGCCAAGGCCAGCAAAGTAGGTTGTCAGGCTGATGGAAAGCACAGTGTGGTTCACCAGGCGCGTATACACTTCCTGGTAAATCGCCAGTTCTTCTTCGGTTCTGTCCAGCGCCAGACAGGGTTCATCCAACTGCACCCACTTGGCGCCAGCCTCTGCCAACTGTTGCAGCAATGTCTCATATACCGGCAACAATTTTGGCAACAGATCTAGCGGATTAAAATCCGCGCCTTTGGTCTTGCCCAACAGCAGGAACGTGATGGGGCCAAGAATCACTGGCACCGTTTGAATCCCGAGGGCCTGTGCCTCGCGAAATTCGTCAAGCGGCTTGGTGGATGTCAGTTGAAACGCCTGATCTGATGTAAATTCGGGCACGATGTAGTGGTAGTTGGTGTCAAACCACTTCGTCATTTCCATGGCCGGCACTTGTCCGCCGCGCGCCATGGCAAAATACGTATCCAAGTCCACATCGCCGCCTGTCCAGCCAAACCGCGCTGGAATAGCGCCGACCATCACGGCTGTATCCAGCACGTGATCATACAGAGAAAAATCATTGGACGGAATGAGATCTACGCCGCTGTCACGCTGCAACAACCAACGCGTTTTGCGCAAGTCGGCTGTTTGGGCGAACAACGCCTCACGGGAAATGGACTTCCCCCAATAGGCTTCAATGGCCCGTTTCAATTCACGTCGCGCACCCATGCGCGGAAAACCAAGCGATGCTGATAATGCCAAACGAATCCCTGCTTTCTTTTCGTTGATCAAAGTCTTGGTGGAGCGGGATCGAACGCAATTTTAGAGTTCATCCCAGTTTAAATTGGAAGACTTCGTATAGCTGGTGACTCTTTGTTCAAAGAAGTCCGTCTTCATAGAGTTCATGGACGCGTATTGATCTACCCACGCCATCGGATTTGTCGTGATTTCGGGATATAACGGCGCCAAATCGAGTGAATTGAGGCGCACGTTCGCCAAATACTTGATATATGAATCGATCAGACCATCTGTCAGCCCGCTGATTTTCCCTGCTGTCACATACTGCCCCCACGCGACTTCATGCTCGACTGCTTGGCGCATCATGCCCCGCAGTTCCTCCGTCAATTCAGGTGTCAGAATGTGCGGGTTCTCTCGGTTGATTTCGCGAAAGATATGCCGAAAAATCGCCAAGTGCGTCAATTCGTCGCGTTGAATAAATTTAATTTCCGAAACGGTGCCCAGCATCTTGCCTTGGCGACCCAGTACGAAAAAGAAGCTGAACCCAGAGTAAAAATAGACACCTTCGAGAATGTAGTTGGCCATCACGGTCCGCAACAGGTTGCGATCACTCGGGTCTTCGATAAATTGTTCAAACAAGTCGGTGATAAACTGGTTGCGCGCCAACAGATGCGCATCGTTGCGCCATTCATTGTAAATGGCGTCCCTCGTCTCGGCGCTCACAACCGAATCGAGAATATAGCCGTACGACTGTGAGTGAACAGCCTCCTGAAACGCATGCACGGTCAAACACATATTGACTTCAGGCGCTGTGATGTACTCATTGATATTTGGCAAGTTATGCGTCAACAGGCTGTCCATAAAAATGAGAAATGAGAGCACTTTGTTGAAGCTTCTCCGCTCATCCTCCGTCAGACTCGCATATTGGCGGGCGTCATCGGCGAGCGCAATCTCTTCCGGAATCCAGAAATTGTTCATCATCGCGCGGTACAATCGGTAAGCCCAGTCGTATTTGATATTGTTCAACTCAATGAGGTTGGTGCTGTTGCCGCCGATGATGCGGCGCTTGCCCCAATCCCGGTCGCCTGCTTCATTAAATAGCTTCGTTCTCTGCAATTGCATGTCTGTGCCTCCATACTGCGTTTCGTGAATATGTTGCTGATGATGTTTTGCAAAATCTCCGTCATCAAGACGAACAAGCGATACAATCTTCCAACTCAACCGATTTGTTGCGCACATAGTACAGTGTCTTCAGCCCGCTCTGCCAAGCGAGCACGTACAAATTGAGAAAATCTTTCGCATGGATCTCCGGTGTGATGTACAAGTTGAACGACTGTGACTGATCCACGTGCCGTTGACGCACAGCGCATGCGCGGATGCTCCACGTTTGATCAATCGTATGGGCTTCCTTGTAATACCAGAAGTTGGACGGATTCAGCTGTGGCGCCGTCTGCGGGACCACACCATTCTTCTTCTCTTCCAGAAAGAATCGCGAGAACACTGGATCGATCCCAGCCGTGCTGCCAGCAATCAAGCTTGTACTGCTGGTTGGCGCCACGGCAAACAGATACGCATTGCGAATCCCATGTGTCATGACCTCCCGGCGCAATTCGTCCCAATCCGGTCCGCCAACGCGAGATTTGTAGCCACGCAATTCGAAATAATTGCCCGTCTGCCAATCCGACCCCGCAAACAGCTTGTAAGACCCTTTTTCCTTGGCCAATTGCACAGACGCCTTGATGGCAAAGTAGTTGATCCACTCAAACAGCTCATCCACGTGCGCAAGATGCTCGTCAGACTCCCACTGGATGCCTCGATTGGCCAAGTATTGATGATAGCCGCTGATGCCAAGTCCGATGGCCCGGTACCGCTGATTGGTCAACTGCGCTTGGCGAACTGGATAATAGTTGAGATCGATCACGTTATCCATCGCGCGGATTTGCCGCCCGACCGTCTGCTCAATGGCTGCCAGGCTGTCGCATCGGCCAAGATTTAAAGACGACAAATTACAGACGACAAAATCACCGGCTTCGTGACGAGTGGTAATGGTGCCATCGGCCACGGTCTCATCAATAAGCTTCATCGGCTTCATGTTCTGCATGATTTCCGTGCACAGATTGCTACAATAAATCATGCCTTCGTGCTTGTTTGGATTGAGGCGATTCGCTGTGTCGCGGAAGAACACAAACGGTGTTCCCGTCTCAAAGGCGGATTGCATGATGCGCTTCATGATGTCGATGGCCGGGATCTCCACCTTATCCAATGTAGGATGCTCGATACACGCTTGATAACGGCGCTCAAATTCCTCTCCCCAAGCGTCTTCAAGCGAAAAACCCATCACTTTTTTGACTTCGTAAGGGCAGAACAGGTACCATGTTTGCCGATTTCCGACGCGTCGCATAAACTCGTCGGGTACACAAACGCCAGGAAAAATATCGTGCGCCTTCATCCGCTCATCGCCACTGTTGGTCCGCAACTGCAGAAAATCAAGGATATCTTTGTGCCAAATATCGAGATAAATCGCCGCTGCACCGCTGCGAACGCCGAGCTGATTACAACTGATGGCTGTATCGTTGTAGTTTCTGACCCAGGGGATGACGCCGCCGCTGGCGCCTTGGTGATTGCGAATGGCCGCGCCGCGGGCACGGATTTTGCCGACATAAATCCCCATGCCGCCCCCGAATTTTGAAACGCGCGCAAAGGCGTTGTTCGTTTCATAGATGCTCAACAAATCGTCTTCAGGCATGTCGATAAAACATGAACTCAATTGATGGTGCGGTTTGCGCGCGTTGCTCAATGTCGGTGTGGCCACCGTCACCTCCAGTTTGGACAACATGTCGTAAAACCGCTTGGCCCACGTCAGCTTGTCCTGTTCTTTCATCGCCAAATGCATGGCGACACCCATGAACAGCTCCTGCGGCAATTCCATGATTTCGCCATCCATGCCTCGAATCACATAGCGATCCATGAGCTGTTTCAGTCCCACATAGTTAAACAAGAGATCTCGATCCGGCTGGATATACTGTGCCAACTGATCAATTTCACGCTGTGTGTAATTTTCCCTGATATACGCGCCGTAGCGACCGATTTTCTCCAGATGTTCAATCAAGTCATAAAATCGACCATAGCCATACGCCGATTCGCCGCGATTGACAGCCGCTTTTTTGTAACAATCAAAGAGGAATAAACGGGCAGCGACAAACTGCCAATTGCCTTGTTCAATGGATGTTTTTTCCACCGCAACCTGTATGAGCGTTTGCATCAATTCCTTTGTCGTCATGCCATCCCGAATTTGGGGGTAAAACGCAGCTTCCAAGTCCGGAAAATGACAGTCCTCCACCCCCTCACACGCTCGCTTCATGACATCTCGCAACTTGGAGTCAGCAAACTTCTCCATTTCACCATTGCGTTTTTTCACTGTGAAGTTGCTGTGGGAAGCGCTCATTTCAGGCTCAAGCACCGTTGTCATCGTATTTTGGTTCAAATCAAGTCCCTCCTACTGGAACGTAAAAACACCCTATTCCTCCACAGAGGAATAGGGTGTCATGTAAATGACCATGCGACATAGAGAGACCACGCCGAATACACACATCGAATCGAGTTCTCCATCGCCCCTTCCCAATCCCTCGTGGGAGTGATGCATTTGCGAAACCTGGCAGGTCTCCGGACTTGGACTCATCTGCAGCAAGCAACCTTCCCCAGCTTCAAAAGCTGAGTGGTTGGGGTTAACCCCCTAACGCATACTGCATCGTACCTTACCGTGGCGAGGACCGCTCCAGACTTACACTGGATTCCCTTTTCACCCACAAGCGTGAGCACCAGATTCGCATATGTAATTGCAGACATCATAACACTACATATAGTGTTTTTCAATATAAAAATCAGATTAACTTCTCATATTTAGTGTACATAGCGCTGTACATGAGACGCCACACGCCAGCATGACGAATATATCTTTCGCTCCCATCTGGCGAATCGCAGAACCGCAAAGCATCAACTTAAGTGCGCACGGATAGCAAACAGCTGATCCGAAAGTCAAATCAGATTCATATTTTTTGGATAAAAAGCCATATTACTCAATGTATGACACATATCATTCGAGGGGCCTCATGAAATCGAATCAATCAAAATTCAGTTTTAGACAACGCAAAAAAATGGGTGAAACAAAACATGCCACACAACATGCATCCCAGCCAGAGCCGACTGTGACAAAGCAAATATGCGTCCACGTCGCTGATTGTCGCCACCAGCTAGAACAAGACTGGTTTCATTGCGACGATTTGATGATGAAAGAGATACGGAATGAAGCCAACGGATTTCTCGTCGTGTGGCTTTGCGGCCTCATTGACGACGAATTGATGCAAAACGGCATTTTGACATCACTTACCCTGATGCTCGATACGGAGCACAAGCACTTCGAACACATTGAAAATCACTTGTCCGTAGGATCCCTACATCGCATCAACCAGTTTGATATAGTAAATGAAAGTTTGGCAAATGGCAAGGTTGTCATCTTCGTTGAAGGCAGTGAAGTAGCGCTTGCCGCAGACGTCAGCAAATTTCCCGGCATGAGCGTAGAAGTCTCACAGAACGAACCCAGTATTCAGGGACCACAAGAAGCTTTTACACAAAACCAAGACATGAATATCGCTCAAGTGAGAAAAATCATCCGCTCCCACCGCCTCAAGGTGTTGCTGCGTCATGCTGGCCGTTTGTCCAATACGCCTGTGGCGCTCATCTATGTGGAAGGTGTATTAAAGCAAACTCATTTGCAAGAGGCAGAAGAGCGCCTCAGTCGCTTGGACATCGATATGATTTCCGATGTCAACACGCTGCAAGAAGTGCTGCGGGACGGACCTTACAGCGCGTTTCCAACCATGGAGTCCACTGAACGCCCGGACAGGGTGGCCGCAGCAGTCGCTCAAGGACGCCTCGGTATTATGGTGGACGGTACCTCATACTGTATTTTGGTTCCATCCCTATTTGTCAATTTTTTATCTTCAGCTGAAGATTATTACGGAAACTATATGATCAGCTTGCCAATTCGCCTGTTGCGTCATATGGCTTTTTGGGCCGCCATGCTGCTGCCAGCCATCTATCTGTCCCTTTTGTCGTACAACCAGGATCTGATTCCAACCCCACTGCTGATCAATCTCGAATCTCAACATGAAGGAATCCCATTTCCAACAGTGATCGAGACAATGGGCATGCAATTCGCATTTGAAGCGTTGCGGGAAGCAGGCATACGACTGCCAAAGGCAGTTGGCCAGTCCGTGAGTATCGTCGGCGCATTGGTGATTGGAGAAGCGGCAGTGACTGCCGGCATGGTCTCGCCAGGGATTGTCATTGTCATCGCCTCCAGCGGCGTTGCTTCATTCGTCATCCCCTCATATTCCATGGTAAGCACAGCGCGCATCTTGCAGTTTGCCTTTACGCTCGCAGCAGCCATTTTCGGCTTGTATGGATTGGTCCTCGGCATGATCCTGTTGCTTTTGCACCTCGTGTCACTTCGCTCATGGGGTGTTCCCTACATGTCGCCGATTGCGCCATTTGACTATAAAGGCATGCAAGACACCTTCTTCCGCTCGCCGTGGTGGCACATGTCAACGAGACCTGCCGCTTTTGAACCCATCAATAAAACGCGCAGCCGTATGACGCGCCCTAAACCCAGAAGGGGCAATCAAACATGAGCAGCCGGCGGAAGGTTTGGAAATGCTGCGCCATCTTTTTTGCGACCCTCACTTGTACAGGCTGTTTTGATCAAGTCGAAGTCGACAATCTCAACACAGTCGTTGGTCTGGGCATTGACCAACTTGACAACAAAAATGTCGAAGTGACCGTTGAAATCGTCAACTCGACGTCCCAATCCGCCTCCCCGGATGACAAAAAGAAATCTGGCGGCAAAACAGAAAGTCAAACTTTCGTGTACTCATCGAAAGCCAAAAGCATCCCGGAAGCGTTGGACAAATATTTGAGTAAGCTTTCCAAAGTGCTATATCTCCCGCACAACAGCATTGTCGTGTTCGGACAAACATACGCGCAACACGGGATTGATGACGCGTTTGATTATCTGGAACGATCCCGCTATTACCGCAGGAATCAATTGTGGGTGGTGACCCACACGAGCGCGCGACAACTGCTGGAATCAAACGCCCAGACGCAGCCTATCAACGCGCTGGCTATGCGGAATCTGGTTGAGCAAATGGCGAAAAGTTCTAAGTTATATGAGACAGATCAATTACGGGTCATGCGGCAATATCTCTCTGTCTCAAATTCCCCCGTCGTGTCTTGCGTCGACATTGACGAGACCGGGAATCCTTATCTCGCCGGATTGGGTGTGTTCAGACACGCGAAGTTGGCCGCTGTGCTCCCCATGGACGAATCACAGTCTCTGACATGGCTCCTTTGCAACAGCAAGCAGATGGTGTTGACGATTCCAACCGCCAAGCGCGATGAAGTCAAAAACACGGCGAGTATTCGCATTCTGCGGATGAATCGACGCGTTCATTGCCGGATCGAACACGGAGAACCTGTTTTTGAAGTTGCCATTCAGGGCAAAGCTGAGATAGAACATCTGCCGGAACAAACGCAATTGACGCCGCAGTTCATGAAACTATTGCAGTCAAATGTGGATAAAAAGATTGTTGCCGACATGAAAAATACCGTGGATCATTTGCAAAAAATAGACTGCGATGCAACACAATTTGGCAATGTTCTGTTTCGGACAAATCCCAACGTCTGGAGAAACCTTGCAGACAATTGGCAAGAGACATTTCCTCATCTGAAAGTTTCGTACACAGCGGATATAGACCTGCTAGGAAACGGATTGACATCTACCCCGCCTGTGTCGACATATTCGCCAAAAGGGATTTCACCAGGACTACAAAATAAGGAGTAGTTTGGATGGTTGTGATCACGGCGATTGGCTGTTTAGCCATCTCAGTACAATGGTGGTCCATGTCACGCGCCTCGGGCAAGGAACGAATGTTGCACTTTGGCCTCTTGGCATGTTCAGCAGCATTGGTCATGCTCATGACGTGGGATAAAAACATCATGTTGTTACAGCCTTTGCGCTATTTGTTTGAAGGAATGACTGGCTGGTTCTATCAGATACTCTGAAGGGGTTGCAATCTTGATGTTTAAATTATCTAAATTCCAAATCATATGTTTAATGTTATGGGTGGTGATGGGCACCGGCATTCTGACGGTACCGTTTACCATTGCTCAATTTACGATACGCGACGGATGGATCAGCTGCTTGTTGTTCTTTTTTGGCATTCTCCTATGCAGCGGTACATGTTTCTTCTTTATTAAGATGTTTCCCAACAGAAATCTAACCGAAGCGATAATCGATGCTTTTGGCCCTATCTTCGGCACCTGTGTTGGCGTGTGGTTGGCCGCTTGGTTTTTTGTCACAACCTCGGCCATTGTGCGCGAGTTCGTAGATTTTACGCACGCGAATCTCTTGCCCAAAAGTCCGCCATCTCTCCTCGGCGCTGTCATGCTGATGATTGTGGGCATCGCCGTCTATCTGGGGATAGAGGTCGTCGGACGGCTGAGTGAAATTATCACTCTCCTCGCCATCATCACGGCCATCATTATCATCCCATTGACCATTAAAAACATCGATTTTCGCTTACTTCAGCCGACGTTGATCGATGGGTTCTCACCGGTTTTCCGAGGGGCCTTCATGCCGGTTTTTGGGTTTGCAGTCGAGATCCTGGTCGTTTTGCAGATTGCGCCGTATGTGACAAAAGCGCCAACTTTGTGGAGAAACGTGTTGTTCTTAGGCGGGATTGTCACGCTGCTGCTCACTATGAATCAAATCATCATCGTTGGCACATTGGGAAATTCGACGAATTATCTCGTGTATCCCGTATTGGAAGTGGTTCGCAGCATCAAAATCGGGCATTTTATCGAGCGGCTGGATACCCTCTATGTCCTTGGTATCATCACGACCTTGTTTCTAAAAATGGCGTTTTTTCATTACTGTTTCATCTCTATCATCAAATGTACAGCGAAGGCAACCGCCGCACGCTTCTTCATCTGGCCCGCCACGCTGTTGATTCTCGTGGGATCCATATATCTGTTTAAAACCAGTTCCGACTTGGCCGATTACATGATCTATGTGGCGCCGTGTTACTTTATGTTTACCCTTGTTTTCATTCCTCTGGGCGCGTCGCTCTGCCAACTGATAAAGGTGCGCATCTTTTCTGTTCAGAGATAGTCGGCGCACTAGGAGGCTGGTGCAAAAGCCTTCTATAAAAAATTCGATAATGACAATACATTTTTTCGCATAGTCGTCGACCGTTGGCTAATAAACTATGAATAGTACAGCCGGTACATAAAAATGCGCAGGCTGCCCGGAGGTCGATGGCATGGAAAGGCAAAGCGTAATGTTGCAAGTGACGGGCATGCACTGCGCGGCGTGCGCCACACGCATCGAGAGAGTGGTGCAAAAAGACGTCGGCGTACTAGACGTAAACGTCAATTTGGCGCTGGAACGCGCAACCGTCGTCTATCGGACAGACATCACGCAAGTGCCTGATATCATCGCCCGCGTACAGAAACTAGGCTATGGCGCAACCATTTTGGAAAGCGGCCAGCGTTCGTTGAACAAAGCAGACGACGCGCGTAGACAAATAGAAATGTTTCTATTTGCACTCATCCTCTCCGCCCCATTTGTCTGGACCATGCTCCATATGGCAGGTCTTCCTTATATCCCACAAGCATTGCTCAACCCATGGGTGCAATTGGCCCTGGCCAGCCAAATCCAATTCATTGCTGGATGGACGTTTTATAGAGGTGCGTTCCTTGCGCTGCGAAACATGGACGCAAACATGGACGTCCTCGTCTGTCTGGGAACATCCGCCGCTTACGCCTACAGCCTGTGGATGGTTCTCAGTGGCGGGCACAACGAGTATTTCGAAACCAGTGCGCTGATCATCACACTCGTGCGCTTAGGCAAATTGATGGAAGCGCGCACGAAAATCCGCACGGCTGATACCCTGCAACGGATGATGGCGCTCCAAGCAAGAATGGCCCATCAATGGACGCCAAACGGAGAACAGGATATCCCTGCTGATCAGCTTCAGCGTGGCGATTTCATCATCGTCAAACCTGGTGAACGCATCCCTGCAGACGGGTTCATCGTTGATGGCGAATCAAATGTGGACGAATCCCTGTTGACGGGCGAATTTTTACCCATTGCGAAGGAGGCAGGAGACCTGGTATACGCTGCGAGCATCAATCAGTACGGGGCACTTCGCGTACGAGTCGAGAAAATCGCTGGTGATTCGACATTCGGGCAAATTATCCGGCTGATGGAAGAAGCGCAAGGCGCAAAAGCGCCTATCCAACGTATGACAGACACGATTTGCCGCCTCTTCGTCCCAAGCGTCGTCTTCATCGCGCTCTTCACCTTTTGTTTTTGGCTCTTCTTCACGAGTTCGGCGGATCACCACCTGTTTTCGACGGCCATGACCAACGCAACCGCGGTCTTGCTGATTGCCTGTCCGTGTCCGTTGGGCCTTGCCACGCCCACTGCGATTGTGGTTGGCACCGGCAGAGGCGCAGAAATGGGTGTGTTTTTCAAAAGCGGAGAACACCTGGAGAGCCTGCATCAAGCAAGCGTCGTCCTACTCGACAAAACAGGCACCATCACCATAGGGCAACCGGTGGTCACAGATGTCTTGTTGTTGAAACACAAATACGTGCGGACAAAAAGCGATCTTCTGCGCTTTGCTGGAAGTGCTGAACTGCCTTCCGAACATCCGCTAGCCAACATGCTTGTCACCTTCGCCCGCACACATGCATCACTGTGCGAACCTGCACATTTTTCCGCCTTTGGCGGCCGTGGTATACGCGCCGTGATCGAAGGCCATGTGGTACTGGTCGGCAATGCCGAACTGATGCGCGAACACAACATTCAGCAACAGATGCCTTGGCAAAAACAAGATTGGGAAACAACTGGGAAAACAGTGATCATCATCGCCGTCGATGGCGTCATCGCGGGTCTCATCGCCATTTCAGACACCGTTCACCCCAGTTCGGCGCAAGCCATCGCCAAGCTCAAGCGGATGGGCTTAGAGGTGATGATGGTCACTGGCGACAATGCGCAAACTGCGCGCGCCATGGCCGCCGATGTCGGGATTCAACACTTTTATGCGGAACTTTCGCCGGAGGACAAAGTGTGCATCGTCAGACATTTACAAAGACAAGGGCGGAAAGTGGCCATGGTCGGTGACGGGATCAATGACGCGCCCGCGCTGGCATCAGCCGACATCGGCATTGCCCTTGGCACTGGGGCGGATGTATCCGTGGCCGCTGCTGACATCACGCTGATTAGCGGGGATTTGCAGGGGGTTGTACACGCCATTGAACTGTCCAAAGCGACCATGAGGAACATTCGGCGCAGTTTGGGCTGGGCGCTCGGCTACAATGCCATCGGCATTCCGATTGCCGCTTGTGGCGGATTGAATCCGCTTGTGGCGGGCGCGGCCATGGCCTTCAGCTCCATCGCGGTCATATTGAATGCTTTACAGCTAAAACGCGTCCATTTTAGCGACTTTAACGCTGTAAATAAACCGATCCCTATGCACCCGCATCCCTGATGCCTCAAAGCTAGCCCCTTCGAGCTATTGATGAAGACATGGCGCTGGTATACCCTCTATTTGATGACATGCGTTGATCTTGTATAGATTTACACCTGTCCGATACCCTACAAAGGCACGGTTCTTGACAAATGAGGTGACTTGATTTGACCCATTCCTATGCGGCACAAAAAACGGACTTGCTCGCACGCTTACGCCGAATTGAGGGACAAGTTCGCGGTGTGCAAAAGATGTTGGAAGAGAACCGCTATTGTGTCGACGTGCTGACCCAACTGGCGGCCATCGAAAAAGCGACGCACATGGTGGCCTGGTCCGTATTGGACGCGCACACACGCGGTTGTGTGGCTTCAGCGATACAAGACAAGCAGGCCGGGAGCGAAAAAATGGATGAACTGATGGAAATCATTCGCCGATTTACAAAATGATAAGGAGCAGTCTGGATGAGCGCAGCAAAGGTTCTGACTTTACCTGTTGAAGGAATGACTTGCGCGGCTTGTGCAGCGCGTATCGAGAAAGTCGTCTCCAAACTGGATGGCATCCAGGACATCAATGTCAATCTCGCATCGGAAAAAGCACAGGTCGTTTTCGATCCCGCGCTCAGTTGGAAAAATGTCGTCGAACGAATTCAAAAAACGGGCTACCACGTCCCGACATACACGCTGGAACTGACCGTGCACGGACTGACCAACAAGCAGCGCGTTGACCAGCTACAGGCGATATTCGCCAAAATGGACGGCGTCGAATCGTGCTCTGTCGATGTGAATGCGGCAAAAGCGTACATAACCTATATTCCTGGCGTCGTCAATCAGACCGTTATCTTGCGCAGCATGCAAGAGGCCGGCTATGAGACCTTCGGCGCCTCAAAAGCTGATATTTTGAGCCAACAGAAAAAACGGCGGCGAGCCTATAAGCGAGATTTGCTGATCTTCTGGGCATCAGCCATTGTGTCCCTCCCTTTTCTCGTCGAGATGGTGGTGATGGCCGTCATGGGCATCATGAGCGCCATCATGATGCTTGGCATGGCGGCAAATATGAACATGGACGCAAGCAGCGCTTCCACTGCCACGGCAACGAGCACACCTTTGATGTTGTGGATGTCCAGCCATCAGCGCCTCATCCCCTCTGGGGTGGCTTTGCTGCTCGCCACACCGATTCAATTTGTGACCGGTTGGCGCTTTTATCGCGGCGCATACCACGCGTTGCGCAATCGCACAGCAACCATGGACGTGTTGATCGCGCTCGGGACGACCGTTGCCTACGTCACTGGCGTGATCCTCACCTTTCGCGGTGACGACAACAACACTTACTGTGGTAGCGCGGCGACCATTCTCACGCTTGTCTTCATGGGTAAAATGATTGAAGCCAGAGCGAAGCAAAAATCAGGCGCCGCCATCGAATCGCTGGCCAAAATGGGCGCACAAGTCGCGCACGTCCTGCGTGATGGCGTGGAAGTCGATGTCGCAGTTGAAGAACTCGACATCGGCGATGTCATCCAAGTGCGATCCGGCGAAAAAATCCCAACCGACGGCCAAGTAGTCGCTGGCTCATCGATGATCGACGAATCTTTTCTCACTGGCGAGTCGCAGCCCGTAGCAAAAAACATTGGTGATGTCGTGTACGGCGCGACGGTGAATCAAATGGGGATGCTCACCATCCAAGTGACCAAATCGAGCGAAGAGACGGTGCTGGCGCAGATCATTCGTTTGGTCGATGAAGCGCAGGGATCGAAAGCGTCTGTTCAACGTCTGGCGGATCACATTGCACTCATTCTCGTTCCGACCGTGCTCGTCATCGCACTGGAAGCCTTTTTCTTGTGGGGATTTTGGGGAACCTGGTCCCGCGCGCTTGGGGCGGCCATTTCTGCGCTCGTCGTCGCTTGCCCTTGCTCGCTTGGCCTGGCAACCCCCACCGCCATCATGGTCGCGAGCGGCCTCGGCGCTGAACATGGGATTCTCGTCAAGGGCGGAGAATATCTCGAAGTCGCCCACAAGGTGAAAACCATCATCTTTGACAAGACTGGAACCGTGACCGAAGGAAAACCCATGGTCACCGATGTCATTCCAAACGTCCCACAGCGCGAAGTGCTGTTGTTGAAACATGCGGCATCACTGGAAACCTACAGTGAACATCCATTGGGTCGATCCATCGCTGACTATGCGACAACACAGCATATCAGCCTGCTGCCTGCTGCGGATATTCACACCATCAGTGGACAGGGAATGACCGGTATCGTGCATGGCTGCCCTGTCATCGTAGGGAGTGCGGCGCTGCTTCATGCGCACGGCATCAACGACATTGACACAGCGCTGGCCGCAAAACTGGAGTCGCAGGCCAAAACAGTTGTGCATGTCGCATCGAGCGGCGTCTACCTCGGCGCCATCGCACTGGCGGACAAAGTAAAACCAGATGCGCGGGAAACCATTCAAAGACTAAAAGACATGGACATTGACGTCTGGCTCATCACGGGAGACAACGAACGCACAGCAGCGGCTGTCGCCGCGCAAATTGGCATTGATCAAGTGATGGCTGGCGTCATGCCGATGGATAAAGCAAAGAAAGTGGCTGAGTTGAATAAAAGCGGCCAAATTGTCGCCATGGTCGGCGACGGCATCAACGATGCCCCGGCGCTGGCCGCCGCCCACGTAGGGATTGCCATGGGCACTGGCGCGGACATCGCCATTGATGCGGCAGACATCGCCATCATGCATTCGCGCATGACAGGCGTCACCGACGCCATCTATCTCTCCAAGCGGACAATGCGCACCATCCGCATCAATCTGTTCTGGGCCTTCATCTACAACGCCATCGCAATTCCGGTGGCGGCGCTCGGCGCCTTTAATCCGATGATGGCAGGCGCGGCCATGGCCTTCAGTTCCGCTTCCGTCGTGTCGAACAGTCTGTTGCTGAAACGCGTGAAACTTGGCAAATTGCCCAACCGCGAACAGCAAGCCGAGGTATCATTGCAGTAGGTATCATTGCAGTAACGGAAAGCTATGCGCATATGTATGCGACCAAAACATTTGAGGAGGAAAAACAATGCAGGAAGTCACCATTGCGATTCAAGGGATGTCTTGTGAAGCATGTGTCAAAGCGGTGACCAACACACTTTTGGTGGTTGAAGGTGTTGAAGCCGTGGATGTTCGGCTGAAAGACAATGAAGCGACCGTGAAATACGACGAAAATACAGCCACTATCGAAGCGCTCAAGGCAGCCATCGAAGAGGCCGGGTACGACGTCGGTTGACACACAGACAAAGTCCGCTCCAGCTGTGCCGAAGCTGGCGCGGACTTTGTTGTCACTGCACACATTCACTGTGTGACCTAGCGCTGTTCACGTCGTGATCGAACGATGAGATAGAGGAAAAAGGGTGCGCCAAACAACGATGTCACGGCGCCGACTGGAAGTGCGCTGGCGATGTTGCCGAAGATCTGACCGGCAATTTGTGTGACAAAATCGGCGGACAATAACAGGCAGGCAGATACGAGCATGCTCATTGGGAAAACGCGAAATGCATCATGTCCAACCAGACGCCTTGCGATATGCGGTCCAATCAGCCCGACAAAACTGATGGCCCCGACCACGGATACAGCGCCGGCCGTCAACAGTGCCGCAACCAAAAACAAGCACAGCCTGGCGTGCTGCAAGCGAACCCCCAAGCTGACGGCAACGTCCGCCCCCAACTGCAGCACATTGGCGAGGCGACAGCAACATATGCCGAGCGGGATGGCGACGAGCGCCCATGGCCAGAGGGTCAACCAATCGGACCACACCTTCGCGTTCAGCGAGCCGACAATCCACAGCATGACCGTTGGCATTTGGTTGTTGTGTTGAATCAGAAACAACGACGAAGCCGAGGAAAGCACAGCCGAGACAATGACACCTTTCAATACCAGAACGAACGGCTCATCCTTCAGTTGACGAGTGAGCGCGTACATCACCAACATCGAACCAACGCCCCCCAGGAATGCGACCAACGGCAAAAACAGCGGCATGGCTTCCGCGTTGGGCATGTACACCAGCCATAGCACAATGCCGAAAATGCTGCCAGCGGAAACGCCCGTTAAACTCGGCTCAGCAAGTGGATTGCGCGTCAGCGCCTGCATCAGTGCGCCCGCCAGTCCCAACATGCCACCAGCAACAGGCGCGATCAAACTGCGCGGCAGCCGCAAATTCCAGATGATCCAGCGCTGATATGGCTCCACTGGACGATTTGCGATGGCTCGAATGACCTGCCAAGGGGAGACGTAGACGGAACCCAGTCCGACATGCAAAACGAACATGCAGAGCAGTACAATCGACCAAATCGTGATGAAAAAACACATTCTCCCGTTGCGCGCTTTCAACGTCCGCATCATGGGTGATCCCCCCGCAAGCGCCGCCCGAGGAAAATCAATAAGAGCGGCCCGCCCAGCAAAGTGGTCCACACGCCCACCGGAATCTCAATTGGAGAAAACAGGGTCCGTGCCAGCAGATCGGCCCCCGTCAGCAGTATCGCGCCAAGTAGCGCGGACACTGGCAACACGCGCGAGGCATCCTGTGTTTGCAGCAGGCGTCGGGTGAGGTGTGGGGCCAAAAGGGAGATGTAGCCAATTGGCCCACATGTGGCGACGACAGGCGCCACGAGGGCAATCGCGCAAATAAAGACGACAAGGCGCAATGCCGCGACCTTCAGCCCCAGTCCCGCGGCGACATCATCGCCTAATTGCATGACATTTAATCGCTTCACAAAGAGGTAGGAGAGCAACAGCGCTGTGATCCAAGGTAAAACCAGCAACACTTGTGTCCATGTACGGTTCTCCAGTCCCCCCACAAAGTAATCGTAAAAAAGGCTGATGGTGTCTTGCTGACCCAAACTGATGATGGTGGTGATGACCGCGTTAAACAGGGACGAGACCGCCACGCCGATGAGAATGACCCGGACGGGCGAGCGACTGCCCCAACTCGCCCCCACGACCATGCCACCGCCCAGCACGCCGCCAAACAGGGCGAGCCATGGCTGCCAGATATACGGAATGGGCAATTGAAAGATGATGATGGCTGCCATGACGGCAGCAGCGCCAGAGGATACACCGAGCATCTCTGGGCCAGCCAAGGCGTTTCGCATGACATCCTGCAACAACACACCTGCGGTAGCCAACAACCCGCCCGCGAGCGCGCCCAGCACAAATCGCGGCAAGCGCGACTGCCACACGAGCACATGTGCGACATGCGTATCCGTGTTCGCCAACACGCGCCACAGCCGCTCCGGTGAGAGGGGGGGCGTCCCTGCCATCATGCTGACAAGGCCGATGCAAAATAAGCATAGCCCGCATAGAACCACAAGCGTGATCGTCATGTTCTTGGGATATCTGATGCGCTGATTCATAGAAACTCCTCTCAACCTGTCAGGCGCGCCTTATTTGGTTTCATGCAGACTCGGATACATTTTTTGCATGGCCTGGTCAAGGATCTTTTCCAAACCAAGACCGCCTCTGTCGGAGTGCCAGACTTCTGGATTCACCTCGTAAACATGATGGTCTTTGACCGCTTTTAATTGCGCCCATAGCGGGTTTGAAGCCAGTTGCGACGATAAGGTCGGCGCTTTGGGATTGTCCAATTTGGCTATGGACTCGACAAAAATGACATCTGGATTCACCTGTAGGATTTTGTCCAAAGATAGATTCATGCCCTGCGCGCCTTTGCCACCCCAGGGGTATTTGCTGATGGCGGCGAGCACGGAAGCGGACGGATCATCCACAGTCGGCACCTCAAAGTCAGTCGGTGAATCCCCCCAGATGATCAAAGAGGTTTCATTTTTCGGAGACGCTTTGACAGACGTATGTAAATCCTGCATAAATGCTTTGACATCTCGTTCGGCTGTCGCCTTGTGTCCTGTCAACACGCCTAAATTCACAAAATCCTGCATTGACTGCTTGTATCCGCCACTGCGTGAGATCAGATACATCGGCGCTACCCCTTTCAGCGCTGGTTTGATCTCTGCGTGTGGATATGCGTCGCCAATGACCAAATCCGGATGATCAGCAAGAATGTCCTCGACATTCGGCTGCTCCCACGAACCGCCAATCTGCTTCAACTTGCTCGCATATGACCCGAATACCATTTTGACAAATAATTGATCCCCATTGTCATAGGCTATATCCTTCTCACCGAGATCTTTCAACATCTCAATGGCAGAAGGATCCAAACAGACGAAGCTGGTCGCTGGTTTTTGCAGTGTGACCTTTGCCCCAGTTCCATCGGTGACTGTGATGGCATGCGCATCTGCGCTCGCAGCCTTCACGGTATGATTGGAGGAATCTTTTGCATCTGTCGTTCCACAGCCTGTGAGCGCCACTGCCAAACACGCGAAAAACACGCCTGTGATCACACGTCTGTTTGTCATTTGCATACTGAACAATCCTCTCTGTGCACAATCTATTCTGCAAACAAAGTCGGCACCTTTGCGTGCGCCATCCACGCTGCCACGATTGGCTCCCATTCTCATGGTCTGATGGCGCTCGCGATCTACCGTAGGCAACTGCCTAGACATATGAACGATTGTACGAACGAAGAGCGGAATTGTCGTTGACCCGTTCGGGCCATATTGTGATGAGGATTTGGAGAAGTTGTGAACCTTTTTGCGGCGACAGTGGAGACAATAAAGCGCGTGACGTGGGCGTGATGTTGTCTTGCCTACGCATCCCCCACGTGATCACGCGCATAAATCGCCAATTGCACACGGTTTTTGATATGCAATTTGGCCATGATGTTCTTGAGATGATTTTTGACCGTATTCTCTGAAATATACAACGCTTCTGCAATAACTTTATTTGTTTGTCCCTTGCTCACATATTGGAGGATCTCTCGCTCGCGTGACGTCAGTTTATCGGATATGGCAAACGCTTCTTTATCCGAACTTGTCTTAAACTCGGCTAAAATCTTCTCGGCAATCGGTTGTGTGACAGCGACTTCCCCCGCCAAAACACCATGCAAGTAAGCGACCCAATCGGCAGGCTGCAGACTTTTCACCAAGTATCCCTGAGCGCCGTTGCGGATGGCTTCAAACAGATCTGCGGCATCGTCCGAAACACTCAAAATGACGACCATCATATACGGCAATTCCCGCTTGATGACACGCGTCGCCTCAAATCCGTTCATCTCTGGCATGTTGAT
This sequence comes from Alicyclobacillus fodiniaquatilis, assembly GCF_042678105.1. Lineage (NCBI taxonomy): Bacteria > Bacillati > Bacillota > Bacilli > Caryophanales > Alicyclobacillaceae > Alicyclobacillus > Alicyclobacillus fodiniaquatilis. The sequence goes on along the minus strand of NZ_JBHUCX010000099.1, from coordinate 219,331 downwards.
GTCCATCAGAACGAGATCCGGCATAAGCTGCACCGCCTTTTCCACTGCCTCTCGTCCATTTGTCGCTTCTGCCACCACATGAAAGCGTGGGTCAGCATCCAAGAGAATGCTGATGGCCTTCCGAGCGCTCTCGCTGTCGTCCGCCACGAGAATATCATATGTTTTCATGATGGACCCTCCCAAAACAGTAAACGCAATTGCTTTTTCCACTTTTATTTACGATAGTATAATAGTTTTGGTCTGCGCGCATGCGCCACATCATTACTTTTTTGGAGGTTCCAGTTCACATGGTTCCATCACGGATAAAAGTTTCTCTATTTTTGATTCCGGCGATTGTCATTGGCCTGTTTGAGACACTCCGGCACACCTTGCTCGAAAACATCCTGCCCACAGAATTGGGAAACTGGGTGACAGCATGTATTGATGCAGGTGTCATCGCGCTGGTCGCACGAAAATTGTTCCTGGCCTACGCCAAGAAAGAACAAGAACTCAGCCAAGAAAAAGCGTCACGGGCAGTCCTGGAAGAGCGAGAACGCCTGGCTCGCGTGCTTCATGACCAAATTGCCCAATCCATTTTCTATGCAGGCGTACAAGTCACCGCAGCAAAAACCATGTGCCTCGATCACGCTGACAAAACCTTGGCGCACAATCTGAACGATGTTTTACTTTCCTTGCGCGAAATTGATGAAAATGTGCGGCAAGCCATTTTTAATTTAAAACACAATACGATGGAAGGCGCAAATCTAGAGGATAGAATACGCACGTTTTTGGAGAAGACATTATCCGGAAATGATATTGCATGGGACTTTCAAGTTGCTCGTTCTGTCGGCCAACTGAGCCCAGCAGAACAGGTTCAATTGTTTGGGATTCTTCAAGAGAGCATCACGAATGTCGTCAAACACGCAAGAGCGACACAGGTAACCGTGACATTCAGCGCAGATGAGGAAAATTCAGGTCACTGGTCTTTTATGATTCAAGATAACGGCATTGGGTTCAACACCGACGCTGTTCGAGACGGAAGGTATGGACTTGACATCATCGCGAGCAGGGCCAGGGATATCGCGGCGACATTGACCATTCAGTCGCGACATGGCGATACGCGATTGCATATCAGACGATGAACACAAACGAGGCGTTCCTAGAAGTCACGATTTCCAATCCAGCCACGCCTCACAATATGGATGCCGAAGTCTCTCCTATACATTGACGCAACCAAGTTCACCTCATCATCAGATGGGCGTGATGCTTTCAGCCACCCAAATCCCCTTTGCCCCCCTTTTTTCGGGTTGGTAAAGCTGTACGAGAAACGTGCAGGGACCGTGTTTCACGCGGACGACCGCATTGGGCAAACCGGAATCTGTATCAATATACCGCTCAACCAAAGTGTATGCATCGTTGGGGCTCAAACCGAAATATGTGCTGCCAACAATTTGCGCTGTGCGCACTGGACTCAAACGCCATAGATTTTGCCCCCTGTCCACCATGAATTGTATTTTGCTGTAATCCTCTCCAGACACTTCAACATGACCTACTTGTACCTCTGGACAATCCGCCATACACTCGCCCCCCGAATCGAATTTGACCCTTCACAAATACACAGATGACGGACTCATTGGCACGACAACTGCCTATTTTGTAATCATTTCTTGTTTTTTACACGATCTGCATACAAAAATATCCAGCATTTCAGAAGACGTGTTCATTTCTGATGCTGATAAATCGATCCTCAATTGCGCATCTAGGCATTTATCCGGTATAATAAAGTGAAGTAATTGAATCGGTGATGGAGCTCGCCAAAACCGCCCGCAAGGGATAATGGCTCCTGCGAAGACAAATTCGCAGGAGCCATTTTTATTGAGATTTTGAAATTCAAATAAAGGAGGACATATATCATGAACTACATCGCGATTTTTGTCGGAGGGATCATCGGCGGCATCATTCGTTATTTACTGACCTTCGTGATACCAACCCCTGGTGGGTTTGCCCTGGATATTTTAATTATCAATTTATCTGGCTGTCTGGCCCTTGGAATTTTTTACGGCATCGCAGACCTCAAGAACATAAAACCTTGGCTGCGCAACGGCATTGCAACAGGTGTCATCGGTTCATATACCACGTTTTCCACCTTTTGCGTGGGCACTGTCAGCATGGAAAATCATCACGCATTCCTGGGACTGATTTATGCGGTGTCCAGCATCGTCATTGGCCCTCTACTCGCCTATGCTGGCGATTTTTGCGTCACGTTCGTCAACACGCGCATGCTCCAGCAATTTGAGGAGGAAACTGCATGACGCCGTTGTTGATCTTTTTGGCAGGCGGTGGCGCAGCCGTAGGCGCGATCGCACGGTATAGTTTGGGGCAATTGTTTGCGAAAATCAACAATAGCCCCTTTCCTTGGGGAACTTGGGTCATCAATATCGCTGGCACAATTCTTCTGGGACTTTTTGCACAATGGTTCGAACCCTATTCGACTGCGATGTGGGTGCTTTTAGGCACCGGTTTTTGCGGTGGCTTTACCACATTCTCGACTATGTCCGTCGAAACCGTTCGCCTGTTTCGTGCCAATGCCTGGCTGGCACTGGTGTACATCATCAGCTCATTTGGCATTGGTCTGATTGTGGCATGGATGATTCAACTATGGCTATGAACATTCCGCGCATTGCCCAGTAGTCGCCTGTCCATGTAGCAATTGATGTCACTTCCATATCCTAATGGTAACAAGTTTTTTACCAGCAGGCGGAGGTACATCGACATGACCATCAGTGCTATCATGTTCAGCGCGACCATTGGCGCATGTTCCAATCTCAGCGACATCGGGCTTGCTTTGTCCTTCACTCGTTATAAAAGAGGCATCAGATACAGCCTGTTTCTTGCCACAGCATGCTTCTCTATGGCCGCCTGCTTGCTCGGCGGCTTGACTAGCATTCACATAGAACCTCTGCTCTCTACACGGGCGTGCAATCTGCTTGGTTCTTTCCTGATGATTGCCATCGGAACATGGACCATTTTTCACACTTTTTACAATCATCATCATCCCGATACGCCTGTAACAATCCATTTCCACGAGATGATGTTGATTGGGCTTGCGCAAATATTGACCGATTTAGCCATGGGGTTTGCCGTTGGCTTTTCTCACATGAACGTCTGGTTAACCGCGATGTTCGCCGGTTTTTTCTGCATCGTATGTTTCGTGTTGCCTTCACATTTTTTTATTGGAGAAACGCCGCAACTAAAACAACACACCGCCATCCTTTCAGGCGCTTTGCTCATTATTTTGGGCATCATCCTTTGAGTTAAAATGCATAGTGAAATAATTTGTGAAGCCCATCCCTACTGCACACAATGCAATCGCTCCAAAAGATGCCAGTATCCATATCATGCTATAGAACCAGTGATTTGGATAAAACTGAACTATTTCAATCATCAACGAAGAAAAAGTGGTGAAAGATCCGATGAACCCTGCACTTAAGCCGATTTCTAACCACGGTTTCACATGGGCCCTCTGCCAGAGCACGTACAGTACACCCAGAATGAGCGCCCCTAGTGCATTCACAAACAAAACATCTGCTGAGTTCCCATTGGTCCAAACGAATCTGATGATGCCGCCGATAAATCCAAAAATCAGTATTGATACGATGTTCATCGCATCAGACCCCCTTAAACGACAAAATGGCTCCTGCGAATGACGTTCGCAGGAGCCATTATCCTCTCGGATGTTGTGGTGAGCTCCATCACCAATTCTATTGTTGCTTTAGCGTATGATTTACGCTGGATCCTGTGACTAACAATTGCCCAAATTTCACAAGCTGCTATGCATCAGTCGATGAACCCAGGGATAAACTTGGTCCTCGTCTTCCTGCACGCCCGAACCATGCGCTGTAAACTGGCGTACACACAATGTAGGTGTTCTCAATCCAATGATCGACCAGCCGCCACAACATCCGCAGGTGTATGAAACCTTGCTAAACACCGATGGTGCCTACATGTGCGATATTGCCGTCCCTCTCGTCTGTTTCATCAAATGACTGTTTTTGATCACCGAATCGTTGCTGCCCCATCGCTTCTCATGGAGGATTTAGACACAAAGACGTGGCGACATCGTATCGCCGCCATCCGTGTAATTGGAAGTGCGGGATTTCCATAGTGCAAATTAGCGCGCAGACGCCAGCAGAATTCAGCAAAATATAATCAAATGCCATGATGATGACAATTGCGCAAATCCCCAACCATGCCTCCATTGTGTGCACCTCTCTCGCATAAAAAAGCCCCTACTGCATCACAAAATAAGCAGTAGGGGCTATTAGCCCGGAATACGGGCGGTTAAAGGCGAGCTCCATCACCTAAATAACAATCAGTTTGTAACGATATTATGTGAAAACAAGATGATTGATGCTTGATCTACGAAATCACCCAATTATTTTTTGGCATCATAAGAAATCAAGCGACGCATAGGATAGGTGCCAGTTGAAAATCGCAGAGAGGGGGAATTTTGCAACAATGATCCAACATTTTCAAACTTATCTCGTAATCCTGATGATGTCAGTAGCATTGGGAATGGACGCGCTATCACTGTCCATCAGCATTGGACTAGCTGGTATACGTCCAAAATTAGCCGTCCAGCTATGCGTTGCTGTCGGCGTATTTCACGTATTGTTCACACTAGGAGGCGTGATGTTTGGCAACACAATCGGGCATTATATTGGCCACATTTCTATGTGGTTTGGTTCCATACTTTTAATCGGGATGGGCGCACATATGTTATATGTCAAGTTGTTCGGAAAGAGCGATAGCTCAAAGTCGGTTTTTACGAGCTTCTATACGCTTCTGTTGTTTTCCGCGAGCGTGTCCATAGACGCGCTCTCCGTCGGTTTTGTACTTGGGCTGCGCAGCACGACCTACGGGATCGCTTCCGCTTTGTCGTTTGGTCTTGCAAGTATGCTCATGTGTGGATTTGGACTTTTCATCGGGAGAAAATTAAGCAATACCATTGGTAAACTAGGAGAGGTATGCAGCGCTGTATTGTTAATTTTGCTCGGCATAAAATTCTTGTTTTGAGCGCCATGGTTCTACTTGAACATTGGATGTTGTAATCGGTTCATATGTCCTCGTTGAAGCGTGAAGCTCTTGCAAGTTTGGTTTACAACTGCATACAGGCGATGGAGTTCGCCGTTAACCGCCAAATTGGCTAATGACTCCTACTGTGTCACTTGCAGTGGGGAGAACTATGCAAGTTTGGTTTTTTTGGCTGCATTTTCGAGATCACCTTGTGCAATTCCAATCCTCTTCATGTGAAAGAGGACTGGATGATGGACATACCCGAGGCATTCCGAGCATATATCATATCAACTGAATCGGTGATGGAGCTCACCTTTAACCGTCGGCGCAAGCCAACTAATAGCCCCTACTGCTTATTTTTTCATGCAGTAGGGGCTTTTATTTTTGGAGGGGTATATGCAAACATCGTCATTAGGAATCATTCTCATTGCACTGATCGTTGCGGTAGATAACGCGCTTTTAGTCGGTCTGCTATTGCCAACAAATACGACTGTCGAGGAAAAAAGAGTGACGTTGTCAGTCATCGGGGTTTTACTGGCGGCATCACAAATTGTGCTTGCTGTAGGTATTGACCATTTGTTGGGTCATGTATTGTTCCGGGTTATCGCAATTGTTCTGCTCGGTTGGATGTCCATTCATACGCTAGGCATCGGTCCACAACATCGAGCGATGTTTGGCAGATTCGGAACCATTGCGAAGCTATGGATATTCACAGTCTTTGGGAACTTAGACAACATGATTTGGTTGGGATCTGTGTTAAAGGGGGATCGATTCTGGCTCATTATTTCATCTGTAGGAACAATTCCGGTTTTTGTGAACGTTGGATTACTGCTCTCACGACAGATTGAGAAAAAGCAGTGGATTTTACCTATCGGTGCGGGCATGATGGCTTGGGCGGCGGCTTCACTGATGTTAGATATACCGTCCATCAAACATTTTATTGAAAACCTCGATGATGCGCCGCGCACCACGTTTCAGTGCTTGATTACCATCGCTATACTGGTCATCGGATTTGGGATTCGCCACACGATTTTCCGAAACGTCAAGGCCAAAAAATAAATGAAGTTAGGGTGGAATGAAACGGGCTAACGCACAACATTCCACCCCTTGAGGACTGGTAGGCTTCATCCATAGACTTGATACATTCCAACAGCAATCAGGAGGATTCCCGCAACAAACGAAGAGTACTTGCCAACAAATTGCGCGAATATGCTGTAACCGATAACGTGTCCTAACCACAACATGACGTACCCCCAGAGAGCGATGCTGATAGCGGATACCCATAGTGATGCTGTTCCCGACACGGTTGAACCAAAACCGAGAATAATATTGTCCAGAGACATGACGAGTCCGAGCAAAATCCCTTGCCAGAGACCTGGTGTGGGGATCCAGAGCTTTGTTCCCTGTTTTGAAAGCCGCGGATGGATATAGGCAGCATACCAAAAGAACATCCCAATTCCACACAATGCGATACATGCAAACCAGTCTGCCATGGTGGCGGGCATGAATATTGCTACTTTGTCTCCGATAAATGCACCTAACAGAGCCATCGTTCCGCCAACGACGTTCGAGATGGCGTTCACCCAGTGTGGGATTTTGATTTTGTCGGAACCATATGCCAACCCAACACCCGTATTATCAAAGTTAGAGCCGATTCCAATTAGATTGACGACAATAATTGATGCCCATCCCATCACATTCACCGTCCTGCGCAGTGATGGTATTCAAACTTGTCCTCTTCATCGCTTACACCCCAGTTCGATAAGTTAGTCATTCGCTAGGGTACGAAGTTGGCGACTTTGGTGAACCGGACAAATGGACTAGGCAACATGTCCAATTACTAGAAAACGAGATTGGGTTCTGAATTTATGGATGGAGGAGGCGAATGGCTGTAGCCATTCTGAAATGAGTTGCTTATACTATCTCAAACCTTTGGAGTTCGCCCTTTCTCGAATGGCTTCGAGATATTCGTGGGGTATCCAGCCCCCTCGAACTAGGCGAGTGTTCGTTGCAAGATGAGTGACGAGGCATACCATGGTCACAAACGCATCGGTGATGGAGTTCACCTTAATGTCCAAAAGGGCTAATGACTCCTGCGAAATTTTAACCTCGCGGGAGTCATTTTTGTTTTGTAAACAGTTCACAAATCGCATCAACCAACTCAAACTTTTCGTTTGTGCTGTTTATAAAAATGAGCTAACGCAGTCGCCTTCAGTTCATGATTTTCATCAAATACATTCACATGGAAAACGATAATGGAATGACTGTTTTGTACGGTATCCACCTCTGCTCGAAGTATCGCGCCCTCCAGCCCAGGTTTGATAAAATCCACTGTTATGTTCAATGTCAATGCCCGTTCAACAGTATTGTCGACAATAAACGTCGTTTCCGCCATGGCCGTGTCAATAAACGCAGTCATTAACCCACCATGTAAAATTCCATACCGATTCAGCAACTCGTTGTAGACCTTCATATGGTATACATATTTTCCGTTCACTTCTCCCTGGCTGGAAAATCCCATCAATTCTTGCACAAAGGCCAGGGAAGTGTGGTATGTCGCTTTTTTGGCGACAATGAGTTCATAAATCGATTGAAGTTCACTTTGCGGCAGGGATTCAAGCTCTTTTACAATGTCATCTATCATCAACGATTCTCCTAGCATTTTAGACTTTGAGCATTTCACAAATCAAAAGTACGATGTCAAGAGATGTCAAGTTCGCTGCCAACATGCTGGGATATATCACAATACGTAAATTTAGCTGATCTCCTCTGCCGATGATTTTGATGCGCCCACACTTGGATAGGGAAACAATTCCGATACACGTACCGTCCGCCCATATTCATTTTTAAAAACGACGTGCTCTCGCCTCAATTCCCGTGGGCTGTTCAAACCACAAGCTGCTGCCAAGGCAAACACACTCTCTCGCATCTGTAAAATATAATTCATCACGCGCCAACGTTTTTCGCTAGGAACCAACGCAGATTGGAATTTTGGATCCGTTGTCGTCACCCCGGTTGGGCACTTTCCTGTATGACACTGCATGGCCATGATACAGCCGTTCGCCATCATGAACCCCCGCGCTGAGTTGACACAATCAGCCCCCAAAGCAAGCGCAATGGCCACTTTATCAGGTGTGATCAATTTCCCCGCAGCAAAGATTTTCATTTTGTCCCGGATTCCGTATTGTCTTGCCATGTCATCCAAGAGTAAAAGCGCAGTGTACAACGGCAGCCCCATTCCGTCCGCCATAGATTTGAAAGTTGCGCCTGAACCGCCTTCACTCCCATCTACTGTTAGAAAATCAGGGTATATGTCCAACTTGAGCATCATTTCGAAAAAATTTTCGATTCTGCCACCATCGCCAATGGTGATCTTGATACCAACGGGTTTTCCACCTTTCAACTGCAATTGTTTCACAAATCGCAATGCATCGGCCTCGTTTTTGAGAAAAGGAAATCGATTCGGCGAATTGACCGTTTGGCCAATCGGCACTTTGCGGACCGCAGCAATTTTGTGATTGACTTTAGCGCCTTCCAAATGACCACCACGAATTTTTGCGCCCTGATGAAACTTCAATTCAAACGCTTTAATATTTTGTTCTAAGGCTTTTTTCTGGAATTCTTCAAATGAAAAATGGCCGTTTTCATCACGAAATCCAAACATGCCAGGACCGATTTGGGCGATGATGTCCACCCCTGTCGCCAGATGTTCAGGCGCCACGCCACCTTCCCCAGTATTCATCCACGATCCGCCCGCCATCAATGCACCGCTTCCCGTCGACTCGATGTAATGCTCCCCCACCGCTCCGTACGAAGTCGCTGATACGCCAAACATCCCTTTGACAATCCACGGGTATTGGAGATTTTGTCCGATGACAAGGGCCTCCGCATCGTCATACAGCCATCGCTGCGCCTGATCCTCGATCATTTTTTCATGGCGTGTAAACAGCCCTTCACGAATGATTTTGTATTTGTGTCCTTCAACCTGTACGCGGTTATCCACGCGCAGTTCTTCCACCAGTTTCGGGAATAAATCATTCGACAAATAGAACCCAGGTTCATCATAATTGCGTTTGCCGCCAAAACTGATTAAATCGCTTCGATACTTCGACGCAAACACAACCGCCAGAAAATCACTTCTGGAAAATGGCTTTCCAGACGTATCATCATCAAACCAGTACTGACGAAATTCCGGCCCGAGTTTCTCCAGAAGATAGCGCATCCATCCCAAATAGGGGTGAGCCCGCACGACAGAATGTTGGGGTTTCTTTGACAAGATATACAGGTATCCAAACAAGGATGCTGGCGAAATGACCAGAATGACGAGCAGCACAATCATTAAAACAAACGAAATCGATGCCAAATCATTTCCGCCTTTCCACACGCATATCAAATACCAGGCGAGCCTGATTCGCCCGGTATTTCATTTCAATCCGTCATGAAAACCGATATAACCCAGTCGCCAATTGTAAATCCGGCAATTCTTCTGCCAGTCTGATTAATTGGTTATACTTTTCGATGCGTTCCCCTCTTGCTGGTGCACCTGATTTCATTTGCCTCGCGTTGGTCGCCACGGCTAAATCGGCAATAAAAGTATCGGTCGTCTCACCGGAGCGATGCGACATCACCGTTTTGTACCCAGCGTCCGCAGCCATTTTCATGGTGCGAACCGTCTCAGTCAACGTGCCAATCTGATTTGGTTTAATCAAAATGGCGTCAGCAATCCCCTGTTGGATTCCCTGTGCAAAAATGCGTGGATTTGTCACAAATATGTCATCGCCCAGACACTGAACCCGCACCTTTTTTAAAGCATTCGTCAAACGCGGCCAAGCATCCCAATCATCCTCTGCAAGGCCATCTTCGATGGATACAATCGGGAATTTATTGATCAATTGAACACAATACTCGATCATATCGTCAGACGACCAATCATGCCCCTCAAGATGATATTTTCCATTCGCATAAAAATCGTTTGCGGCAAAATCCAGCCCAATGGAGATGTCCTGGCCTGGTTGATAACCGGCTGCAAGAATGGCCTCGCACAATATTTGTAATGCCGCTTCGTTCGTCGCAAGTTTCGGCGCAAATCCACCTTCGTCCCCCACCGAAATGCGATGTCCCTGGCGCGCCAGCAAATCCTTTAAAGCGTGGTACGTCTCTGCACCCATTTGAATCGCTTGAGAGATTTTGGTCGCTCCATGCGGAACGAGCTTAAACTCCTGAACAGAAATGCCTGAGTCTGCATGCTTGCCACCATTGATGACGTTCATCATGGGAATCGGAAGTGTGAGATCATCCAAGTGATGCCCAGCAAATTCCGCTAGGTGCACAACCAAATGGACATTTTTATACTTTGCAGCAGCACGGGCAGTGGCAAGCGAGACACCCAGTATGGCGTTGGCGCCCAAGCGCTGTTTGTTATCCGTGCCATCCAATTGAATCAAGGCATCGTCTATTGCCGCTTGGTCTAAAGCACTCATCCCCCGAATTGAGTGCAATATATCTTGTTGTACATGTTCTACAACCTTTAAAACCCCTTTGCCACGATACCGCCCTTCATCCTCATCCCTAAGCTCATAGGCTTCGTTGCGTCCGGTAGATTTCCCGGATGGCACGGATGCCCTACCCATACATCCATTTTCCAAAACGACATCTACTTCAACGGTCGGAAATCCTCTGGAATCCAAAATTTCACGAGCTTTTAACTGCGCTATTTTACTCAATTGTCTCTCTCCTCTGGCACTACTTATTTGTTTTTGACTTGCAAAGACGACAGATGGCTCCCTTGAACAACCCCTAGAAAAAAACAGACTCCTACCAGAAATGTATTCTGGTAGGAGTCATCAGCTGGGCTGCCAGCGGTTTTGGCGAACTCCATCGCCTATATACAGAAATTCATGTGATATACGAACCCTGATTCAATCGTCGGTCTCGTTTACCTCATGATGTTTGTGCACAATATGGGTGTAGTCAAATCCATGAGAACAGTGTGTGCAATGAACACGAACAACATACTCCCCGATTGGCGCTTGAATATGATTCACATTCCCACAGTGTGGACAGGTGGAATCAAATTCCCAGTGTGTCTTTGTCATTGTGTCATCCCTTTCCTCGAAAGTAAAGTTCACTTTCCTTTCTCATCAATTCACGCCTCCCCATAAAATAGAGCACAGGATATGAGGTCGATCTCAATGCTTATCAGGAAGCCAGTGACGTTTTAACATACTTTAGTCACTTGTGCAAAAACATATCTGTTCTGATTTCGAATCGCGATGTATCCCTGTCTAATTTGTAGGCTGTAATATGAATGTCACAACCCTTTACAGAATTTTTGCAATCGATTCCATAACAGTTGCATGACAGAGATCTAAGCGCGTATAATCCGATATAGCAGATAATCGAATAGGTGATGGAGCTCACCACAACCGCCCTTTGGGCTAATGGCTCCTGCGAACTCGTGTCGCAGGAGCCATTTTTTATTTTATTATCACGTCTACGGAGTGATCGCAGATGCCCAATTTGAATAATCAGGAAAGCAATACCAGTATAAACAGTGTGCTCACTTCTTACTTAGAACAAATTGGAAAGAAAAAATTGCTCGACAATGAAGAAGAAATTCAAATCGGTGCACAAATTCAGCAAGGCGACGACGAAGCCCAAAGAAGGTTGATTGAAGCGAATTTGCGCCTAGTTGTCAGCATTGCAAAAAAATACACGAACCGTGGTTTGGACATGGAAGACCTAATTCAAGAAGGGAACCTTGGGCTACTCACTGCAGCAAAAAAATTCAACGTCAAAAAAGGGTGCCGCTTCAGCACGTATGCAACATGGTGGATTCGTCAGTCCATCACGCGCGCGCTTGCGGACAAATCGAAAATGATCCGCATTCCTGTCTATGCTTATGGAAAAATGATTAAAGTGAATAATCTTACCAACAAACTGTTGAGTGAATCCGGTCAACCGCCAACGGCAGAAGACCTTGCAGAACATCTAGCCGTGCCGTCTGAAACTGTGCAGATTCTGCAAAATATGCTCGCTGAGCCAACATCTCTTGAAACGCCCTATGGAGATGAAGGAAATTTCCTGCTCAAGGATTTTATACAAGATACCAAATCACAATCCGTTGAACAAACCAGCCTGGAAAAGGACAGACAACGAGAAATTAACGCGATCTTATCTACATTGTCCTCCAGAGAGGAAAAAGTGTTGCAGTTGCGTTTTGGCCTGAACGGAGAGGAGCCGAAAAGCTTTGAGGAAACCGGTCTATTCTTTGGCTTGACACGTGAGCGAATCCGCCAGATTCAAGCTGAAGCGATCAAAAAATTACGGGAATCATTTGGCGATGATTTGCGATTGTTGTTCAACTCGGATTGACATTACTTTTTCGCCGCAAGGATTTGCGGAAGTGTTGAATCATGCGTTCAAGGCCCAACGCGATAAGAGAGACGAGTGAACTCGTCCCCCTTCGCTCCAACCTTTTCGACCAAATGCGCACCATGTTCAACTCGATTTAAAAGAGTTCAATCTTTTTTATGGTCACCTGGCTCGATGGAGACAACTTCGCCCCTGAGAATAATCGCTGGGCCAGATGCGCATGCAAGGAGTGGTTTTATATGTTGCAAAACAGCGTCCACCTTGTCCGCTTCCAATGCGGCTTCAACAAGCACCGGGGCATGCGCCGCAAACTCAAAAACCGTCGATTTGCGCATGACATGATCAGCGCCAAATCCTTCAATGGCGCTCTGCACACTGACCCATAGCACATCTAATTTTTTGAAGGCAAGTACCAGTGCATGGTATAAGGGTTTTTTATCATATTGGTCTTCCTCTTTCATATATACCTTCAGTACAGTGCCGTCTCCCATGATTGAGTCCCCCTCTAACTGTTTGGCTGAATATACATTCTCTGTGACAAAAACTTGCCCATTGTGTGGAATGTGCGCTTCTAAGCCCTCCATCATGTGGTCAATTTCAGCTTCATCCCCATATACCTGTAACGTGATCGGCAATTTGTCTGATGCGTATTCATTGTAGACATTTTGAAAATGCCCTGCTTCGTCCAGACCTTCATTCCCACGGAAAACGGTGACGCCTGGCGCACCGGATTTCCACAAGTACTGAACAAGCGCCTCGTAGGTCAATTTCCCAAACCAGCCTTTCCGATCTCCCTCATGCACGCGAATTTCTAAATACTTCCCCATTGTCGATCACGCCCCATCACAAAGTTAGTAGCCAACATGTCACACCGTTATCGAAGAATAAAACGCGCTCATCGCGACATCCATGTTCTCCGAAAAAAAGAAATGGCCCCTGCGACATTGAAAAAACCATGCGCAGGAGCCATTATCCCTTCCGGGCGGTTGTGGTGAGCTCCATCACCTTTATTAAAGATAAGTATACACAGAATGCGTCCATCTGAAAAATTCCGTCATACACTCGGTTCGTGTTTACACGTGAACAATGGAAAATAGCTTAGATATAAACACGCAGTCAGTCATTAGGCTGACGCGCTGCTTTTCGCATATTGCCGCCGGGGTTTCCATACCCGAACATACTGTGCAGCCACGTAAGAACCAATGACAAACAACAAGGCAATCAACTGTGCTACGATGGTTTGCACATTGTTAAAGACGCAGAACCAAAGTCCAAGCCAATCCGGAATATTGACAGGGATGGTGGTCGTCCCCATCCAGCCAGCCAGTTGCATCTCTTGTATCTGCTCACCAACCATGACCAGCAAGACGACTGCCAGCATGCCGCCAGTGAAGACAAGCATCTTTTTGTATGGCAACTTTTGATGCGCAAAAAATGTGAGAACTGCCACCAGCAAAGACAGTGCTAAACCAAGCGCCGCGCCAATCACGACGACGCCAGACCCCACTTGCATGCGGATGCTTTGCAAGAATAGGACAACCTCAAATCCCTCGCGATAAACAGATGTGAAGCCGAGAATGACCAGCCCTTTGTAAGCTGCCGACTTGGCCGCCTCCACCGCAGAACCAGTAGAAGACGTCTCAACCGTGTCGATGATTTGCTTCTTTTTCCGATTGTGCATAGAAATCCAACCAGTCCAATAGATGCGGTGAAAAAACCAGTTCATCACGACCAGCAAGACAACGATGGCGAGTAGACCAGTTGCGGCTTGAATATCAAGTTCCGGAGCCGTTTGGCCCACCAGGGCAATGATGCCAACAACGACAAACCACGTTACAATGGTTGCAGCAAAAGCCAACCCCGCCCCGCCCGAAATGGGTTTCCAATACACTTGACGAGTCCGCACAAGACTTGCCGTAATTGCAGATAAGACCAAAATTGTCTCTAAACCTTCCCTAAAAACCAAAATACCTGTGTCGATGATCGCTGCGCTGTGACCGACATTTTTCGTTGTCGGATCCGGATTGCCATGAGCCGTAATGCCTTGCCAAGCCAGAATCACGATCACAATCAATGCGGCCAGGCCTAAAAGCGTGCGCCTGAAACTCCGTGACATATGCCAAACTCACCTTCCAAAGGGAAATAAGTCATTCAAAACTTCGTTTATAAGTCCAAATCATGACCATATTAGTCATGATTATTCTAAAGGTAGATGTGTCTCACTTCAAGAATAAATTTGAGCTAATTTAAAAATGATTTCAATCCGAATCAATCCTGAGAGGATGAACATCCGTATTGCGTTGAAATGAGGTAAGTATGTCCCACTTTGGCAATACGGTCTGTCGCCGCGCCATCGCGCTCAAACTTCAGCATAAATCGTCCGTACGCGACAATTGCACGCTTGGTAGACTGATACACACCTTTGTGCCTTTATCTTTCTGGCTATCAATGCTGATGGTCCCACCGTGTTCTTGAATCACGTTGTACACGACCATCAATCCAAGGCCAGTCCCTTTTTCTTTCGTTGTATAAAAAGGCTCACCCAGCGTGGATATGAGTTCATCTGGAATACCAGTGCCTTCATCTGTCACAGTGATGGTGACGTCGCTCACCGTCTCGCGCAGTCGAACATCAATTGTCCCACCGCCAGCCATCGATTCAATGCTGTTTTTGAAAATGTTGAGGAATACCTGTCTCATTTGATTGGCATTGCACTCCACTAAAATCAATCTGTCGCTATCAAAATTAAAATATATGTTATTTTGGTGCGCCTGCCCATCCAACAACGTAATCACGTGCCGGATAATCGCGCTCAAGTCGTTCTTCTTCAACTGGGTCCGCTGCGGCTTGGCAAGCACGAGCAATTCACTCGTAATTTCGTCAATGCGATTGATCTCTGACCAAATCACATCAAAAGTCTGATTCGACAACTCGTTGAAGTGCTCTTTCAAAAGTTGCATAAACCCTTTGATGGACGTGAGCGGATTGCGGATTTCATGTGCGATCCCCGCCGCCAACTGCCCGGTGATGGCCAACTTCTCCGCCTGAATCAGATATTCTTGCTGTTGCAAACGTTCCGTGATGTCTCTGGAGACGACGATAAAATCATGAATGCGTCCACGCTCGTCCAGCACCGGGGAAAGCTCAGTTTCCACGACGACAGCGTGTTGTTGAATTTGCAGTGTCATTTGCAAGCGCTGGGCAATCGGCTCCTGCTTGATTTTAGCGAGCAAGGACTGCGCGGTTTCCTTTTCTTTCACATAATCGTACAGACTGGTGCCGCAGAGTTCTTCAGGCACACACTGAAAAACTTGCTCGTGTGATGGCGATGCATACGTAATCATGGCATCCTGATCTATGACAACAATCAAGTCAGAGGTATGATGTGCAATCAGTCGATACTTATCTTGTGCCTCCTTGGACGTTTCCACCGCCCTAAAATACTGCCGAGAAAGCAAAATAAAACAGAAAAGGAGAATGCCTGCATAAAACACCGCTGGCACAAGATGGGCAGAACTGATCAACAAAGAGAGAATGGTGGTTGTCGCAAACAACGGAATCAGGTGAAAGGTTTTGAATGAGCGCGAAGCCGTTTTAGCTTGCCCAACCGAAAGTTGTATGCCTAAAAATAGAGATAAATTGATGATTTCAAAGATCGCCACAGCGCCAAAAATAGAAAAAAAGGTCGGAATGCCCTTCACAGAATCTTCCCATAGGCAACTACCAGACAATGCGTAGAGATACATGCCCATGGTCACAAAAAAACGAAACCAATTAACTCTGCGAAAATTCCACTGTGAATGCTTTAAATATACCGTCAATGTGCCAAATAAGAGCGGGATAAAGGAATTATATAACCCATAATAAAAGAGAACGAAAATATAACAAATGACCCCTGTACTCCACACAAGATTGCCAGGTAAATAAATCGGCAATAGACTCAACACCACGGCGAGCGCCGTAAAAATGAAAATTTCAGAGGTATAGTTCATATAGAAATGAAGAATCGCTGTAATCGGAACAAACAGGCCGGAGGCAAACAACCCCCATTGATACCCACGTTTGATTGCGCGCAAACCGTTCATTCCTCTCTTCTTCTTCGTGCATTTAACAGAACAAACCGAATCACCCCGCTTCCAACCAGTATATCGCCAGGGCTCATAATAAACGGGGGGACTGGAATCCAGTCAGCAAGCCACCATCCCCAAGAAGTAGATGCAATGCTGTGGCGTGAGCCAAGTTTGGAAAGGTGCATCTCATTGACCAAGCTGCCAAGCACAGGCATGGTCCCATGATGAAAGACAATCACAAAAAAATTTAGCAGAGCGCCAAATAAAATCAAGTTCATACCCTTGATATGTCGATTTAAAAATATCCCAAGAAGCACACAGCCAAAAAATAGATCAAGCAACCATCTTGCTGAGGTTGTGCCATCAAAATGGACGGCATTTAAGCCGATTTGACACGCCAAACCGCCCAGAATCAAATACCAATACTTAAATCGCAGTTCAAGAAGCGTGGCTAAGTTTCTTTTCGTCAGGAGCGCCAAAACAATACTAACAAGCACAAAGTATGGCATATGATCCTCCATCCTAACATTAGCATATTCACCCATAAGTTCAAATCTACAGCGTGTAGGCAGAAAAAAAGAACCGGATATCCCCGGTTCTTTGTATGGAAAAAAATAATAGCTGTTAACTTACCAACCACGGAGTCTCTGCGACTGTTGCGATAGCCAGTGCGACGAGTACGCCGACTGTGATGAATGTTTCCTTCTTCAGAACTTTCATTTCTATCCACCTCCTTAACGAAGCGATCATCATGAAAGTCGAATCATTGTTGTTATAAACTATAGATTCTGCGTATTTCGCCATTTTCCTGCAACGCTCGACAACTTTTTTCAACAAATTTAGCCAAGGTGACAAAGCCGCACCTTGGCCGCAATCTCTACCTCAGCGCATTTTGCGGGAGTTTGACCGTAAATTCAGTTCCCTCCCCCAAATGGCTGTTCACGTCGATCTCGCCATGATGCATGTCAACAATTTTTTTGACGATGGACAGCCCCAGCCCACTGCCACCGACTGACCGATTGCGCGACGAGTCCGCCTTATAAAACCGCTCGAAAATATGCTCTTTCGCCTCAGGTGCAATGCCCACGCCCGTGTCCTTGACGTGCACGTAGACCCATTTGTCCGCCCGTGTCAGGGTGACTTTGATCTCGCCGCCATCAGGGGTAAATTTAATGCTGTTATGCAGAAGGTTCACCCACACCTGGCTCAATAAATCCTCATCGGCAATGATGCTGACCTCATCCAATGAAACGTCCAGGTTTAAATCTTTCTGTGACCACTGTGGTTCACAAGCGAGGATGATTTTGCGCAATTGTCTGTCCACTCGATATGACCTCGGCTCGAACGGATGATGCTCCGACTCAAGCGAAGTCAGTTTGAGCAGATTGTCGCTGAGTTTTGACAAGCGGATGCTTTCCGTCTCGATAATATCCAGGTAGTGCGCGCGCTGCCCATCACTCAAACTCGAATTGTACAATAGCGCGTGTGCAAAGCCGTTAATCGATGTCAATGGCGACTGAATTTCGTGCGATACGTTCGAGATAAACTCCTGGCGCATCTGCTCCATTGCATCCAATTGCGCGGCCGCATCGTTGATGCTTCTGGCAAGTTGGTCAAATGGATCGTCGGAATCGTGCCTGTGCTGGATGTGCACATTGACGCGAAAGTTCCCTTTGGCGATTTCGCGCAGCGCGTCTATCATTGAACGAAACATTTTCATCTGTTTCGGACGCATTAGTCTGCCAATCAAAGACGCTGTCAGCCCAAAGATGAGAGAGCCAAAGAGCGAAGCCGTCAGTTGACGAATCAATTCAACAGAGTGAATGCTCATCCACGCAAACAAGACGTTAGTTAAAAAATAACCGCCAGTAAATGCAAGCAAACTATAAGCAAGCACACATAAAATGATCCCAAAAATGCGTAGTTTACCCCTCACGCCTGAACCTCCAAACGATATCCCAGTCCACGCACCGTGGTAATCTTGAAGGTGTGCTCCGCTTCAGGGAATCGCTCCCGCAGCCGCTTCACATGCACATCGACGGTCCGCTCGTCCCCCTCATAATCGTATCCCCAAATTTGTTCAATCAGCTGTTCTCTGGAAAATGTCTTCCCCGGATAATTCGCCAGCTTAAACAACAGTTCAAACTCTTTGAGCGGCAACGTGATCCTTTCATGGTTTACAAATATTTCATGTGTTTTGCGGTTGAGCACCAGCGCCCCCAGTTCAACCGTCTGTGAAATCGCAATGCGATAACGCTTTAAAAGCGCCTTCACACGTGCAATCAACTCAAGGGGTTCAAACGGTTTGACCAAATAATCGTCCGTCCCCAACTGAAACCCTTTGATTTTTTGATTCGTTTCGCCTTTTGCGGTCAACATCAACATCGGCAATTCCGAATCTGTCCGCAGCGCCTGGCACAATTCCCACCCGTCCATATTTGGCATCATGACATCTAAAATCACCATGTCGACTTTGACGGACTCCAACAACGTGAGCGCTTCAAGGCCATCCGCCGCTTCAAATGTAGAAAAGCCCTCCGCCTGCAGATATAATGCGACAAGTTCGCGAATATGGGGATCGTCATCTACTACGAGAATTTTAGTCATCTTTCATCATCCACCTCTCTGGCATGAAGATACCCTCGGCACTTTTGGGCGCGTCGTATGGTCAACATGTCACACCAAACACTTTCACACCATCAGTCTCCCACACTGACTGCCACAGGCGCCTCTTTGATGCGCAACTGCTGCGTGGCAAACTCGCGATACATCTCGTGCCGCTGGAACAGTTCCTCGTGCGTGCCGCTTCCTGTGATGGTGCCTTTCTCAATAAACAAAATCTGATCCGCATCGACAACAGTCGACAAACGGTGCGCAATCACCAACGTGGTTCGGCCCTGCATCAGATTTTTAAGCGCTTTTTGCACAGCAACTTCCGATTTGCTATCCAGGCTTGACGTCGCTTCGTCGAGCATCAAGATGTTTGGATCCCGCAGGAGCGCCCGTGCGATGGCAATTCTTTGCCGCTGACCGCCGGACAGTTTAATGCCGCGCTCGCCCACCTCAGTGTCGTATCGATCCGGCAGTGCATCGATAAAATGATCCGCATATGCCATCGCTGCGACACGTTCGATCTCTGCGTCTTCAACCTGTCTGTCTGTTCCATAGCAGATGTTATCACGAATCGTACCCGCCACCAGCGGACTTTCCTGCGACACGTAGCCTATCTGCCTCCGCCACGAAGCCAGTGAGAACGTGTCAATGGAGTCCCCGCCAAGGCGAATGCAGCCTTCCTGCGGCTGATAAAAGCGCTCAAACAACGAGAACAGCGTCGTTTTGCCACCCCCGCTCGGCCCGACGACGGCCGTCACTTTTCCTGGCTGTACCGTAAAATTGACATCCTTGAGCACCGCTTCGCCGCGCTTGTAACCAAAAGTGAGGTGATCGACAATGATGGGTTCATCCGTTTTTTCAACGACCTTGCCTTCGTCGTGGCGCTCCTCGTCGTGCTGGAGCGTCGTGATGATTCGCTCGGTGGCCCCCATCGCCTTTTGAAACTGTGTAAAAAACTGCGTGAATTGGGTCATCGGCATGATAATCTGAAAGAGATACAAGATGAAGGCAACTAAGTCGCCAGCCGTGAGCGCGCCGGAAGAGACTTGCACACCGCCGTAGCCAATGATGAGCACAAGCAGAATCATCAGGACGAAATAGATGAGCGGCCCAATCATCGCTTGTACTTTGGCCTCGCGCAACCCAAAGCGAAACAAGTTGGTAATCCCCGTTTCCCCTCTCGCATACTCGTTTGGTTCGGAATTGGAGGCTTTGACGAGGCGAATCTCGGATAAAACCTGTGTCAATATGCCTGTGAAGTGGGCTGTTTCATCTTGTAACCCGCGTGAAATTTTAAACATCTGACGTCCCAAAGGCATCAAAATGGCCATGGACAATGGCACGGCAATCAGCATGACCAGTGTCATTTTCCAATCCAGGTAAAGCAAAATGGCGATGGAACCAATCAACGAAATCGTGCCGTTCAAGAGATTGGCCAGATGTTCGGTAATCAATGCCTTGACGACGGCCGTATCGTTGGTCATCCGACTGATGGTTTCCCCTGTCGTGTGACTGTCATAATACGGAACTGGCAAAAATATAAGTTTTTTCCACAATCTATCCCTTAGGCCCGCCACGATTTTCTGTCCGACATGATTCAGCATATATGTTGCCAAGCCACTGCCAATCGCCTGAGCGACAAATGCGATGACGAGGACGACAATCTCCGACCGATGCAGGGAAGAAAAGGAGAACCCGTTGACCAGCTGTTTGGTAAACAGCGGAATCACCAATCCAACCAAAGTGGACACAATGCTCATACAGAACGCAATGGAGAGAAATCGTTTCGATGGGTTGGTCTGTTTGAGCAAATGGAGAAACAGGCGCCAATCGCCTTTATTTTTCTCTTTTTTTATCAATCCAGTTCAACTCCCACAAAATGAGCGCGACCTATCGCGACGCATTTTTTACTCATGTCTACTCTGGAAAAATACATGGACTTTATGAACTGAATATGAACGATCCGCGCTTGATTTCACGGTATCACTTTTCCCTGTTCCGCCATGCCTGTACTGCAGCAGCACGCTTTTTGCGCAGTTCCTCACCGAATTGCTTGCCAATTGCATCCGTGGTCACCGCCGCTCCGTTCACGGCCTGTATCACACGCCACAGCGCATCCAACGATGCTGCATTTGGACTTGGCGCATTCGGCGAATTGCGCCCCCTGTCATCCGACATGCCAACGACGGCCAGCCCTTCTACCCCCAACGGATTGCGCTGCGCCGCCATCAGCAGATCCACCACTTTTACAGGCTTCATGCGATGCAAAATATGCATCTTCATATGCTCTGCTGTGGCAAACGTCGCCGCCTCTGTCCACTTGCTTGGCAGTTTCAACCGCTGGCACAAACGGCGCGCTAAAGGGACGCCCAGCGCCTCATGTCCGTGATGCGATGGCCATTTCTCACGCGGCGTCACCCCTTTGCCGACATCGTGTACCAATGCGGCAAAGCGCACTTCTACCCGTTCCGTCAGCCTTGCAGATGCATCAAGCACCTGCATGGTATGCTCGAACGCATCCCCCTCTGGGTGATATTTTTCTGGTTGAAGCACACCAACCAATGAAGCGATTTCGCCAAAATGGACATCCAGTACGCCAGCCGTCTTCAACGCCATAAAAAACACGGACGGCCGAGCGCTACCAAGCGCTTTTTTGACCTCTTCAAACACGCGCTCGGCGCTCAGCGCGTATAACTCATCGCGCAAACTGCGCATCAGCGCAGTGGTTCGTGGTTCAATGTGAAAGTCCAACGTTGCCGCAAAACGCGCTGCACGATAAACGCGGAGCGGATCCTCCGCAAATGCGTCCGACACTGCGCGAACCACCCGATTGTGAATGTCATTTTGGCCGCCAAACGGATCTATCACTTCATTTGTCAGCACGTCCAGCGCCAGCGCATTGATGGTCAAATCGCGCCGTTCTAAATCCTGTTCTATGGTCACGCCCTCTGATGCGTTTATCTGAAAGCCGCGATGTCCGACCGATATCTTGTGTTCAGTCCGCGCCAGGGCAAATTCTGCGACATGCCCGTCAACGGGCAGGCGAAACACAGGAAAGGCGCGTCCGGCAAGAAACGCATTCGGGAAATGGGTCCAGAATTGTTCAGTCGAAAGTCCTGTGACACAAAAATCCAGATCTTTCGCCGAATGTCCCCTAATTTGATCCCGCACGCCGCCGCCGACCAAATATAGCCGCCCGCCCGCTGCAGCGATGGTCTGTGCAATTTCCCGCAAATTCATGTTTTCGCCTCACGTCATATGATTTCTCTACCCTGTAAATAAGGTCGACACCTTTGCGTGCGCCATCCGCGATGCCTCGATTGACTGACATTTTCATGATTCTGCTGGTGCGGGGCGCATCACGCATGGCGGTCTAGAGTGAACTGCTCTGCCTCTTTGGACATGAGCAAATAAATTGAACTACACCGCATCTGTATCATACCCATTATGTGACCATGAACGACAGTTACGTTCCCAGAGACACAACCCATCTGACTTTGATGCCTTCCGTCCTTTCATATGTCAATGGTAAGATGAGAGCAAAATCGACAATGGATCATCATCGAAGATGCTATCGCAGACGGATGGAGCGAATTGAACATGCACGAAGCCGTTGACAGTCATGCGGTCAAACGCATTCATTCCGGCCATGAACCACGAGGTCTCTGGCTAACGTTACGCTTATTTGCCCAAATACTTGTGGTGATATATTACACGAATGTCCCGCAAATGACCTGGCAGCGAACGATATTTATCATTGGCGCAGTCGCCTTGATGGGCACCAACCTCATCCTGTTCATTTGGCGCGATGACATGATTTGGCGCACGGTTCAACGTGTAACGTTGCTTTTCGAATGTGTGCTTATCACCCTGTTAAGCGTCTTTCTGGCGATTGTGTCTCCATTTGGCCCCGCCATATTGTTGACGCTGCCGACATTGTTGACGCTCACTTCACTATACAAAGGCGACTGGTGGCAATGGTTGCTAAGCCTTGTCCCGGTCATCGACATCGCTTGGATGTGCGTCATCGGCGCAAAAATGCAAACGGGTGAACAAACGACAGACCCCGCGCTGTCGTGGTGGTTGGTCGCGATGCTTTATGCCATCATCGTCGGAGTCGGCACAACACTCGCTTTCTTGTTGCAAGTACAAACCAATGCGCGTCAGCAATTACTTTTAACCATGGCCCAAGTGCAGGAACAGGCGCGCCAGCTTCGCATCGTGAACAACCAAGTCAACGAATACGCGGACAAGGTGTATCATCTGGCCACTGCTGAAGAGCGCAATCGCATTGCTGGAGAAATTCATGACACAGTGGCACATCGCTTGACTGCGCTACTCGTCCAACTTCAAGCGGCCAGGCGCATATGGACACAGGATGCCGACCGGGAAACGACGCAGGAGAACCTGGTCGTCTGCGAGGCCTTGGCGCGCGAAGCGCTGGACGAAGTGCGCACATCGGTGCGGGCCATTCGACGCACTTCAGCCGACGAGGGCATCACTTCCCTGCGCAGACTTGTGTTGCAATTCACAAAATTAACTGGCATGGAGACGTTCTTCACGGCCGATCCAGCGCTGGGATCGCTACCTGCCCAAATGATGGCGGTGCTTTACCGAGTCATCCAAGAAGCGCTGACCAATGCACAGCGACATGGCCGGGCGACGCGTGTCGAGGTCCACTTATATCAAAATGGCGCCTATGTGACACTGGAAGTGAAAGACAATGGCAAGGGGACGGCCGAAGTGGCGATGGGCTTCGGCCTGTCTTCCATGCAGCATCGGTTGCAACAGTATGGCGGCGACCTACAAATTGAATCAGAACCTGGTTTGGGCTTTCGATTGACGGCGCAATTACCCACATGGGAAGGAGCATACGGATGATCCGCGTACTGATTGTCGATGATCAACGGCTGATGCGCGAAGGCCTGCGCACGTTGCTTGGGTTGGAGAACGACATCATGGTGGTAGGTGTAGCAGGCGACGGCAGTGAGGTCATTCCCGCATTGACGGAAAAACCAGACGTCGTTTTGATGGACATCCGCATGCCAAAAATGGATGGCATCACTGCGACGCGCAACGTACTTCAGCAACAGCCTGATGTAAAAATTCTCATGCTGACCACTTATGATGAACAGGATGATGTCGTAGGCGCGCTTTCAGCAGGCGCCATTGGCTATCTGCTCAAGGACATGCCTGCGGAAGAGATCGCCGAAGCCATTCGCGTGGCAGTGCGTGGCGGCGCTGTCTTGCCGCCAAACATCGCCAAAAAATTTCTCACAGCGGTCAATCAACAAGAACGGGCGCCAGAGCCTGCCGAGCCTGTTCTCCAAAAGCCGCCGCAAGCTGTCGCAGGACTCACAGAGCGGGAGACCGACGTGCTCGACTGTCTGGCACAAGGCATGTCCAACCGCGAAATCGCCGAGCAGTTGCACGTCACAGAGGGGACCGTCAAGAACCATGTCAGCAATCTGATTGCCAAGCTCGTTCTCCGCGACAGAACCCAAGTGGCGCTGTACGCTGTGCGACAAGGTTACGGTCAGCTCCCTACCCACAACAAACCATCCTAGGGAGCAGTTGCTTCCCCTTGACCAAAAGCATGCGACCATGACTTTCGTCATATGACCATAGCGCGAGGTGGCGACAAAAGCCACCTCGTTTTTCTATCCTTTAGCACATGTGCGAAAAACGCTTGGAGGGTAAGCTTGTAACAGGAAATGCGAGTACGAGGAGGTACCACACATGTTGGAAGTCAAACACCTGGCCAAGCATTTCGGCGAGAAAGCGGCCGTGAAAAATGTCAGTTTTCAAGTCAACCAAGGCGATGCTTTTGGATTGTTGGGTCCGAACGGCGCCGGCAAGTCGACGACCATCTCCATGATCACCGGCCTTCTCTCGCCGGATGAAGGTGAAATATCCATGCACGGCAAAACGATGCGCAAACATCCAAAGTTTTTAAAACAGCGCATTGGTCTCGTTCCTCAGACCATCGCGCTGTACGACATGATGAACGCCCGTGAAAATCTGGAATTCTGGGGCACCGTGTATGGCATCACCGGCTCCGCACTCAAGGACAATGTAAACTGGTGCCTGCAGGTCGCCGGACTCGAAGACAACAGCAAGCAGTTGGTCAAAAAGTACTCTGGCGGAATGCAGCGGCGGCTGAATATCGCTGTGGGGATGATTCATCGCCCTGAAGTGCTGATTATGGATGAACCGACAGTCGGTATTGATCCACAATCGCGAAATCACATTCTGGAGACCGTAAAAAATTTAAACCGTCAGGGCGTCACCATCATTTACACGAGTCACTACATGGAAGAAGTGCAATTTCTTTGCGAGCGTTTGGCCATCATGGATCACGGTCAAGTGATTGCCTACGGCGATTTGAACGATGTCAGACAACTTGCTGGCACCCTGGCCACCATCACGATTGACACGCAGGGTGATCTGACCGCCCTCGTTGCAGAGTTGCAGCAGGATCTATCCCTCAAGCAAGTGCAGAACAAAGAGGGCGCTTTGGTCATGCAAAGCACGAATGCAGCCTCTGCCGTCAGCAAGGCGGTTCTGGCCATGAGCCGACACGGTTTGCAACCGACAAAAATCAACGTGGAAGAACCGAATCTCGAATCCGCTTTTCTCCATCTGACGGGTCGGCAATTGCGCGACGGATGGGACGGTGCCAGTGCATGAACATCCAATTGGCAGTCAAAATGGCCAAAGCGAATCTTTTGGCGCTCGTGCGAGATAGGAAGGCGCTGGTTTTCTTATTTGCCATGCCGTTGGTCATCACCGCTGTGCTCAGTTTCGCATTAGGCGGGATTTTTGGCAGCAATCCAAAAATCCCTTCCTTTCCGGTGGTCGTCTATAACCAAGATGCTGGTTCACTCGGCAAAGGTTTGGTCCAGACGCTCGAAAAGCAAACCGGGCAAATGACGGTGCATGAAGCCAACTCGTTGGCCAGCGCGCGCGCCCAGACCAGTTCCAATGAGGCAAATGTCGTCGTTTGGATTCCGCAAAACTTTTCACAGAGCATCGAAGCGGGTCACAAATCGGATGTGCGGATCGAAGCGGGGGCGGATCACGATACAGAAAGCTCCATTGTGAATGACATCGTGCAAGCGTATGGACAGTCTATGGCCGAAACTCAGTTCGCGGCGAAAAACTTGCCTAACCAAACAGCTGACATCAAAGCGGCCAAGGTGCAGTCCATCTCGACGACGCTGCATTCTGTCTCGACGGGCTCCTATTACGCCATTGGCATGATGGTGATGTTTATGCTCACCCACGCCCTCAATCGCGCAGGCAGGATGGTCCGGGAAAAACAAGGCGATTTATATCGCCGAATGATGGCGTCACCGGCATCGCGCTATGCGATTGTCAGTGGCCATTTGCTCTCTACTTTCGTCGTCTTGCTCCTGTATGGGGCAGCCTTGTTGCTTTGTTTCCGCTTCATATTGAACATCCACTTGGGACCGATAGATCAGACCGTGATGATTCTCGTCGCATACGCCGTCGCGCTGTCTGGGATTTCCGTGGCCTTGGGCAGTTGGATAAACAACATGCGCATTATGGATTCATTAGGCCAAATTGGGGCTCAAATTGCGGCCATTCTCGGTGGCAGCTTCTACCCATTGTATGGCTTCCCGCAATTTATGCAGCGCATTGGCCGCGGTTTGCCAAATGGTCAAGTGCTGACTGCGATGGTCAACTCTGTAATGGGCATTTCGAGCCGCGAGTTGCTCGCGCCATTCTGTTATCTGGTGGTGCTCGGCATCATCTGTGGTTTGGTCGGCAGTTTGCGCTATGGACGGACCGTTGAAAGAGGGGGGGTAGCCGGATGACTGCCTGTTTGGCGATTTTAAAAAGGTCTTTATTGGGCATTGTCCGGAACCGAAGCACGCTGATTTGGATGCTTGCACTGCCCATCGTATTTACGTTCGTGTTTGGGGTATTGCCCAACGCTGGCGGTTCTGCTAAACTCAACATCTCAGTTGTGGATAATGACCATTCCACTGTCTCACGCGGATTGATACAAGAAATGAAACAGGATGCCGACTACAAAGTCCAGGTGATCTCGTCAAGTCAAGCGACCAGCGAATTGCGCAATCTAAAGGCGGATGTCATCATCACGTTGCCCCAAGGATTGCAGAAACAAGCGTTGGCGCACCAATCGCTTGTAATTGACACAACTGCATCTCCCAACGAAGGGGCAAGTGATTCAAATAGCTCCATTGCTGATTTACAAAACCAAATCAACGAATGGGCGCTTGCCGGCAACGTCGGTCTGCTGAAAGAAACAGCCCATACACATCTGGATACGCAGCAAAGCGCGCAGACGTTTGTTCAAAGTATGGCGCAGGCAAAACATATCCAAGCGCCCATCTCAACCACCACCAATACATTAAGCGGCGGTAAACCCGCGCACAATCCCTTGACCGACACGGAGCGCTCAGTCATCGGGTTTGCAGTCATGTTCATCATCTTCACGCTGTTCGGATCGACCGGAAATATTTTGGAAGAAAAGATGTCGGGCACTTGGTCACGGATGAAAATGACACCTGTGAGCAGAGCGGGTGTGATAACTGGCTATGGGTTATCCTACTTTTTTATCGGTTGGATCCAGTATATCCTCATGACTTTATCCGGTAGATTGATGTTTGGTGTAGATGTCCCATTCAATGGCTGGATCGCTCTAACTGTTTCGCTTTACATCTTTGCGATGGCGGGCTTTGCGCTCTGTATTGCTGGGCTCGTGAAAACACAGGAACAACACATGATCATCGGCAGCGGTATTGGGTCCATCTCCAGCATGATTGCAGGGATCTACTGGCCGCTTGATTTGGAGCCGCAGTGGATGCAACATCTTGCTTGGCTCATGCCGCAAAGTTGGGCGCTCAACGCAGTTCAGACTGCGGCCATGAGCAATGTCACACTCGCCGTCATCGTCTGGCCCTTGACCGTCTTGGCTGGGTTTGCCGTCGTGTTCTTCAGCGTTGGCATGGTACAATTGCGGTACGCTTAATATACATCTACCGTACGGCATGTTCACGTAAAGTTCAGCTTGTCATCCAGCAGCCCCTTTGAACAAAATGGGCGCCTGATCTTGTTGGCAAAGGTCGATGCACGAAAGGGCGAATCCTGCGATGGAATATCAGATTCATGGCACAACCATGCAGACGTTAGAAATCAAACTTGTGCGGGGAGAGACCGTTTTTTCCGAAACCGGGTGCCTTGTCAGCATGACGCCTGGCACCAACATGGAAACTCGGGCGCCTGGGGGCTTCGGTGGCATGCTGCGGCGGGCTTTCAGCGGCAACAGTATCATGCTCAACTATTTTCACGCCCCGCACGATGCGGAATCCGTCCTCTTTACGACGCGGATGCCCGGTCACATTCTACCGCTGCCGCTACAGAACTACGGCCGCATCATCGTGCAGCGTCACGCGTTTTTGTGCGCCGAAGCGGATGTCGAATTTGGCGTCGAAGCCACCTTGAACATCGGCCGTTTCCTCGGCGGCAACGGACTCATCTTCACCTATATGGATGGTCATGGACTTGGCTTTGTCTCGATAGACGGTGAGATATTGCACTGGGATTTGGCCCGCGGGGAAAGTTTGCTGGTTCATCCTGGCCACATCGCCGCATTCTCTGCCAGCCTCGACTACCGCGTACAGCGGATGCAAGGCGTCACCAACATGCTGTTTGGCGGGGATGGCCTGTATATGATCCGCCTGACTGGACCGGGCCGGCTCTGGCTGCATTCCCTGACGATGCACAACATGGCCCACATCATGCAAGAATACTTGCACGATGGTCGAGAATAGTCCACCATGTTGGCACGGCACCGGGGTATCGACTTTATGATGAGATAGGAGCGGTGTACTTGACGACTGTGATTTTCGCTCGCCATGCGCCCACGTTGGCAAATGAACAGTTTGTGATGATTGGCCGAACCGACACCGCGCTGCACGTAGACGGGCACCTGTGCGCAAGGAGACTGGCAAACACACTCGTCGGCCTCCCCATTTGCGCCGTCATCACCAGCCCACTGGCCAGGGCCAGACAAACTGCCGACGCCATCGCGTCCCTACATACCAACTGCGTGCGGCATATGGATGAACGGCTGATGGAGATAGATTTAGGCGTCGTGGACGGCGTGTCTTCGTTTGAGGCGTACGAGCTGCACAAGGCGGCATTTGACGAAGCGCTCTCTCCGGATACGGTCGATTTTGCCTTTCCTTCCGGCGAGCGGTGGTCCAGTGCCGCCGGGCGCATGGAACAGGCCGTATCTGACTGGAGCGCCGAATACAGCGGCCAAACTTTGTGCATTGTCACACACGGCGCACTGCTCGGCTTTTGGCGCTGTGGCTTGGAACAGCGCAGTCTCGGCCATTTTCGCGCATATCAACCGAAACACGCCAGTTTCTCCGTCGCGCAAAAACAGGGATCAAACTGGCAGATCTTGCGCTGGAACGATACAAGCCACTTGCAGTGAAGTCACAGTGAAGTCTATGAAGGCATTCTCCATGCGAACAAGGCCAACATGACGAACCACAGAACCCATTCGATGAGCTCCGCCAATGCCCCATATGTATCGCCAGTCATGCCGCCAAAGCGGCGCCGCATCCACAGGGTGAACAGAAACACAAGCAGCACAAACGCGCAAAACAGCGTGATCGCCACACGCAGAGGAATCAGCCAGATACAGCCGATCGCGACGATGGCCGAAACGACGCCGACGCCGATGGGCGGCACTTGACGCGCAAACATCGCGCCCAAACCGTTTGGCCTGGCGGCCGGCGCCAACAACATCGCCCACACCATCCCCAAACGACTGAACAGCGGTACGAGCAGTAGTGGCAATACACATTTTGCCGGATAGGCGGTCAGGGCAATCCATTTGCCAGCGAGCGACAAAACCGCGGCGATGGCCCCCATGGCCCCAACTCGACTGTCTTTCATGATATCCAAGGCCAACTCGCGTGGTTTGCGACTGCCAATCGCATCAGCTGTATCCATCAGTCCGTCGACATGTAATGCACCCGTACAAATGGTATAGACGGTCAAAGCGATGAACGTCGCCGCACCGATTGGCAACACATGAGCAAGGGCATATCGCAAGCCCGCTAAAATCGCCCCTAATCCAAGGCCGATAAAAGGCAGCCAGAGTGCGCTCCGCCGAAACTCCGCTTCACTCGGATCTTTGATATACGGCGCTGGCAGGATGGTCAAAAACTGCCAGGCAAGGACAAAACTGCGCCACACCTTCCCCCGCCCCCATTCCTCATCATAATCGCCATTTCACACATGGTTTTGCACTACATTGCCGCAGCCTTCGCGCTACTCAACGGACAACCACGCTGCCAGGCAACTGTTTTAAATCGATGGCAATGCCACTGGCGACGAAGTACACTCGGTCGGCCATTTGGGCGATGGCCTGATTCATCCACCCGAGCCAATCCCGATAGCGTCGGCTTTCGGCATCCGCTGGCACAAGTCCAAGGCCAATTTCGTTGGTCACCACGATACAAGTGGCAGACGATGCTGCCAATGCGGCAGTGAGATCGTCCAACTTGCGCCAGAACAGCGTTTCCGTACACGCTAAATCGAACATCCAGTTATTGAGCAACAAAGACAGGCAGTCGATCAGATAGACTTTGTATTCTCCATCTTCAATTGCCTTTGCCACATCGTGCCGCACCTCCAGCGTTCGCCATTCTGCCGGTCGATCCCGCCTGTGCCGCGCAATCCGCGCTTCCATTTCCGCGTCCATCGCGACACCTGTCGCCACAAAACAGATCTCTGTGGGCCTAGCAGCCATTGCAGCCAGTTGTTCCGCGAAGCGGCTCTTGCCACTGCGCGCACCACCCGTGACCAGATGTACCGTCATACACTTCGCCTCCACGCGCTAAAGAAGATGCCTCATTGGCTCTGCTGAATGCCTCCGCGCCGCTACAGATGCCTTAACGTCACGTCTCGCTGTCCAACGGTGAAAAACTCAAACGCGAATGATTCAAAAAGGGGTCCACAAACAGCGTCGCGTCAATGTGAAATACATCACGCACCATTTTGCTCGTAAACACATCCGCCACAGGACCTGTATCATAGAAGTCGCCATTGCGGATGACCAACAGATCGTCACAAAATCGCAAAGCAAACTCCAAATGGTGAATGGCGATCAAGATAAGATGGCCAGCTTGGGCCATTTTTCGCAACTGTGTCATGATATCCAACTGGTAATAGACGTCGAGGCTCGCAATCGGTTCATCCAGCAGTTGAACAGGGCTTTCTTGGGCAAGACAACGGGCGATCCCGGCGCGTTGCCGTTCACCCCCGGAGACATGCTGCAGTGGTGTGTCCACGAGTTCTTCCAAACCCATTTGCGCAATCGCGCGGCGAACCGCCGGGGTGCCTCTCTCGCTCGCGCGAAAGGTCACCCGTTGATGACTGTAGCGCCCCATCTCCACAAATTCCTGTACGGTATATGGGATGTCATCCGGCAATTGCTGCGGCAAGTAGGCAATGTGGTGCGCGCGCTGGCGCGATGATAATTTTTGGACAGGCGTCTCATTGACAAACACTTGACCGCCTGTTGGGGTCAACAAACCGGCAATCGTACGCATCAAGGTCGACTTGCCTGCGCCATTGGGCCCAATGATGCCGACCACCTTCCCAGCATCCAAGGACACATCCAGCGGTCGGAGAATGGGGTGTTGTGACAATTGTTCCAGTCTGAGCATGGCCATACGCTATCTACCCCTCTGCCACGCGCGTTGACGTTTAAATAGAAGATACAGAAAAAAGGGCGCGCCAAGACATGACGTAACAACCCCCACATTGATTTCCATTGGCTGCAGGGCCATGCGCGCGACGAGATCGGACAAGGAGAGCAAAATGGCCCCGCCGAGCGCGGACGCAGGAATGAGCAGCCGATGGCGCGCTCCGACAAAGTGACGCAACACGTGTGGGACAATCAGCCCGACAAACGAAATGACGCCTGTGGTGCTGACACACACGCCGACGATGAGCGCGCACAGCACAAGCGTCAACTGTTTCATCCGCTGGACAGGCACCCCTACCCCCATCGCGTGGTCTTCTCCTGTCATCATGATATCGAGCGACCAGGCCAGCAACATAAACAGAATCAGGCCAAATCCAATAAAAATGGCGAGCAGCAGCACCTCGGACCAACTGCTGCCATCCAATCCGCCCATCAGCCAAAATAACATCTCTTGCATCTCTTGCAGCGGTGACAGGGAAAGAATCAATGTGATGATGGCGCTGCAAAACGAACCCACGGCCACCCCCGCAAGCAACAATGCGTATAAATTGGTCTGTTGGCGGACGGTCGCCAAGCGATAGATGAGCAAAACGACCAACAGCCCAAATACAAAAGCGCCAAGCGGTGTCGTCCACACACTTGCAGCCGCCAAGCCCAAATGAATGGTCAAAATGGCGCCTAATGCCCCGCCGCTGGACACACCGA
Organism: Alicyclobacillus fodiniaquatilis; assembly: GCF_042678105.1. Lineage (NCBI taxonomy): Bacteria > Bacillati > Bacillota > Bacilli > Caryophanales > Alicyclobacillaceae > Alicyclobacillus > Alicyclobacillus fodiniaquatilis. The sequence goes on along the minus strand of NZ_JBHUCX010000099.1, from coordinate 186,733 downwards.
TGATGCCGGGATCAGACATCGGATTTTTGAAAACCGCCTGCAGCACGGCGCCGGATATGGCGAGCCCTGCCCCAACCAGCACCGCCACAAGTGCCCGCGGCCAGCGAATCGCGCCGACGACCGTCGCATCGGTATTGTGCTGTCCCTGCAAATATTGCACCGTATCTGGAATGATTTTGTCGACTTGAATATTCATCGGACCAATGCAGATCTCCAGACAGAGTGAAACGAGCAAGCCGACTGCCAGCGCGATGAACGTCCACTGATGGCGACGCGCACTCATTGCATGACCTGAATATCAGGGATGCTCGCCTTCGGATAAAACACCTTCGCCAAATCGACGCCTCCCTGGACCACATATTGCGACACGCTGGACAAATCCGCATCGGGAATGGCGTACAGTCGATGGTTGCGAATGGCAGATACAGATTGTAAATCTGCTTTATTCTGCAATTTTTGCAAGAATCCTTTGTCATCGGTCGCGTCGATGATGACGTCTGGATTCATCTTGACAATCTCCTCATCGGTGATCTGTTTCCAGCCATCCAAGTTCGCGGCGACATTGACACCGCCAGCCATGGTGATTTCGTCGTTGGTCGTGGTATTTTTGCCCGCTGCAAATCCGTACGAGCTGTAATCGAGCACGGTGACCGGCTTTTGCCCTTTCACGGCATTTTTGAGCTTCTGCATGTTGTCGTTCATATTCGTCACAATCGCATTGGCCTTTGCCGTCGCGCCTACCAATTTGCCAATCACCTTGATATTTTTCTCGATACTCTGTACAGAAGTGAAGTCATCAAACTCGTAGACAGGCACGCCTGCGTCGCGCACCTGTTTGACGACGCCAGGCGTCACATAAGAGGCGAGCAGTACGAGATCAGGGTTGGTCGAGAGGATTTTTTCCGAGTCCGCCTTGGACATTTGCGGAATCCCCTTTACGAGATTGGCCACATTGGAATAAGTGGGATCACTAGACAGATTTGTCACGAGCGCAATGCGTGATTTTGGCACCAAAGAGGCCAAAATTTCATCTGTGCCCTCCGTGCCTGACGCAATGTGCTGCGGTTGCTTCTGCACCGTCACTTTGTCACCGGCGTCATCGGTCAACGTGATGGGAAATTGGGCGGTGTTCTTCGCCTGTGAAGTGCCCGTTGAAGTCGTCTGATTCGTAGATGTATTGTTTGCCATCCCACAGCCTGCCAGCAACACAGCTAGGGCGCATGCAAAAACAGTGGTGTACCGCGCCTTGCGGTTTATCATAGATGGAACCCTCCTCAAAGTGTGGAGCGTCCCAACGAGAGAAAGAAAGCACGCCTTTTACAGGCTCGTTGTTCGTCATGGCGAAGCAAGTGTTCCAAGCTCGTGCCATAGCCAAACAAACCTCTCCTCGAAGGTTGGCTCGTCCTTTTTTCAGGCAGGTCTCCTGGCTCGCAGCACAACAATTCGCCTGTTTCCTTCCCAGCAAAATTCACCAGTGGCAACAGACACGACGCTGCTTACAGTGGCGGGACCGCACCGGACTCTCACCGGTTTCCCTATTCTCTCTACATTTGTAGAGCACCTGAAAAACATGTTTCATCGCTTTTACATCCTATTTAACGACCGTGCAATTGTCAATATGATGTCGAGCGGGATCGACACAAGTCGTAATTTATTATTTTTCGGGTAATGCCCCCCATTCATTTTGGTAAATCAAATCATCGAGTTGCAGCCGTTCACCCCAGCCAACTCGTTCGAGTACAGGGATATCCGGAAAATGAGGTGTATATCCGAGTGTGAGCAATGCGCACGGATCCACATGCGCCGGGATGGACAGCACATCGCGCACATCCTGTTTTTCGTAGATGCTCACCCATCCCATAGCCACACCTTCAGCGCGCGCAGCCAGCCACATGTTTTCAATTGCGCAGGCGGTGGACATCAAATCGGTCTCGGGTATCGTATGTCGCCCCAAAACGTGCGGCCCGCCGCGCGTGCTGTCATTGGTGACACAAATGGTCAATGGCGCTTCCACCAGCCCTTCCACTTTCAAGCGCAAATAGTAATCCCGCTTGGCGTCCGCGTACACTCGCCCCGCCTCGACGCGCGCTTTGTCCACCACATGCTGCAAGCGAAGAAGCACATCTTTATCTTCGATCACAATGAAATTCCATGGCTGCATATAGCCCACCGAAGGACCATGATGGCCTGCTTGCAAGATGCGCGTCACGATCTTTGGGTCAAGTGGCTGCGGCAAAAAAACGCGAATGTCTCGCCGAGCAAGGATCACCTTGTATACCGCTTCACGTTCAGCAAGGCTAAAATCTGCGGCGACAGGCGCTTCTGTTTGGTTTGTGTATATATTTTCCACATGTTCATCCGCTGATGCATCTTGATGTGGATTGGTGACGCGGGCATCGGCAAAAGTGGCGCTTTCCGCCATCACCTTCAGTCCACTCGCGAGAATTGGCCAAGCGAAAAGGGCGCCTGTCCCTTCGCCGACACGCAAGGACAATGTCAGCAGCGGTTGGCAGCCGATGGCAGCTAAAATCAATTTGTGGGCTGGTTCTGGCGACAAGTGACCCGCCAAAAGATATGCAGCCAGTGCTGGCGCCATTTTCGTGGCCCACAACGCGGCCACCCCAGTCATCAAGCCATCGAGCAGCGTCGGCACACGACGGGCGGCCCCGGCCAGCATCGCGCCAGCTATGGCTGCCAATTCAAACCCGCCCAGACGGGCGAAGCCATCCAGCCAATCGCTTTCTGCTTCAGCGGCATGACAGGCCGCAAGCGCCATCTCGATGACCTTCATCTTGCGCTGCATCCCCTCATCATCCACGCCTGTCCCCCGGCCGACCAACGCACTGACCGGCTTGTCCAACAGCCACGCGGCCAAAGCAGTCGCACTCGTCGTATTGCCGATGCCCAGCTCACCTAAAAGCAGCAGATCCGCCCCCGCATCCATCGCCCGGTTGGCCTCATCTATGCCCACCTGGATGGCCTGCGCCAGCTGCGTATGCGTCATCGCCGGACCTTGGGTAAAATCGCTCGTCCCATGGCCGATTTTGCGGACGACGACGTCAGGATGACGGACGGCGCGACAGATGCCCACATCGATGACGCGCACAGGAATCTTGTGCTGACGCGCCAAGACCGCGCTCACCGAACTGCCCATCGCCATGTTGACGGCCATCTCTTCGGTCACTTCCTGCCCATATCGGGAAACTTGATGCGCCGCAGCAACCCCGTGATCCGCAGCAAACACGAGAAAATGTGGGTGCTGCAACTGCGGGATGATCCGCCTTTGGATCCCAGCCAATTGCCTGATCACCAACTCCAAGTCGCCGAGACTCCCTAGTGGTTTCGTCAAGTTATCTAATCGCATTTTTGCTTGTGTGGCATATTCGTCGGCGAACAGCGCTGGTTCCGGCAGACGTAATGAATTTTGCATCAATTCGAACCCTCCAACCGTTCTCATTTCTCATCAGAAGTCAACCAGTTTGGCACCGTTTTGTAAAGCGCATTGTCCTAGCCAAATACATAGATGCAACAGGAAACGACGGACATATTTATCGACTTTGCGGCACGACAGATGGAAGTTACTTTAAAACATTACGAGATAGAAGCAAAATGTGATAAACTAGAGACTAGGAGATGATCGTGATGGGGAGCTATGAACATCTGTGCCCTAAATTCGAGTCTGCATTTGCGCTCCTTGGGAAACGATGGACGGGTTTGATTATTCGCGTTCTGATGGAGGGCCCGAAACGTTTTAAAGACATTTCGGAGATGATTCCAAACATGAGCGACCGCATGCTCGCTGAACGTTTCAAAGAGCTCGAAAAAACGGGCATTCTAGTGCGCCACGTGTATCCTGAGACGCCGGTTCGCATCGAATATGAGCTGACGCAAAAAGGGAAGGCGCTGCAACCTGTGATGGAAGCAGTGCAAAAATGGGGAGACCAGTGGATCGCAGAAGATGGCGAATAAATGCAGCGACGAATGGCACCGAACATGCGGTTTTTATTATAGCGCGTACGAACAGCCCCGATAAGGGGCTTCTTTATTTGCGTGGCCAAAATAAGACGTGTTTGCTTGATGAGCGCGGCGCTGAAAGCGCAAGATACAAACATCGCAAGACGGCCTTTCAACAAGGAGGAAATCATCTGTATGGGGTCCTATCAGATTCCCACCAAACTGCAACAACTCGGCACACATATACAACCTGATGAACTTGCGTATCACCAAAAACGTGTTGCTGTCACGAAGGAATTCAGCTTTGACGCGGCGCATCATCTGCATAACTACGAAGGAAAATGCAAGAATCTCCACGGCCACACCTATCGTCTCGTCATCACGGTCAGTGGCTTTGTCGACGAGATCGGCCTGGTCATCGACTTTGGCGAACTGAAGCGAATTTATCGCGAAGTGATAGAAAACAAGTTGGATCATCAATACCTCAATGAGGTGTTGCCGCCGATGAACACATCAGCGGAAAACATGGTCGTCTGGATGTGGGAGCAATTAGAAGTGGCCTTTCAGCGCGAAACAGCGGATGAACGGGGCATCCGTCTGGAAGAATTGACGCTTTACGAGACGCCAACCAGTCGAGCAACGATGAAACGGACGTGGATGGAATGAGTCGCCAGCACCGTTGGCTCAACCAATTTGAACAAACCAAGGCAATGGATCTCAACGACATTCAACTGCCAATGGTCGAGATTTTTGAAACGGTTGAAGGAGAGGGCACGAAAGCTGGCTATCCGACGGTCTTCGTTCGTCTCTTTCACTGCAACCTGCGTTGCACATGGTGCGATACCCCCTATAGTTACGCGCCGTACAAGCCGGAATTTGAGGCGAGCATCGCGGAGATCGTCGCACGGGTCGCCGCCTATGGCTGGTCGAACATCTGTCTGACAGGCGGTGAACCGCTGATTCATCAGCACAAGTCGATGCGTCTGATTGAAGCTTTGGCTGATGTCGATCACGTCAGAGACATCCACATTGAGACCAATGGCGCTATCGATTTGCGGCCATTCGCTCAAATTCGTCACGAAAGCGCCATTTTGCGGGAAAAAATGCGCTTCATCGTCGATTACAAACTGCCTGCGAGCGGTGAGATGGACAAGATGGTGCACGAACACTTTGCCGTGCTGACGCCCTCCGACGAAGTCAAATTTGTCATCGCTGACGATGACGACTTCGTCGTCGCCCAAACGGTGCTTGAGCGCCATCCTTCGGATGCCACCGTGCTCTTCAGCCCTGTGTGGGAAACGATGCCCCCGCATCGTCTGGTGGAAAAAATATTGGCGGCAAAATTGCCAAACGTGAAGTTGAATCTGCAAATTCACAAAGTGATATGGGATCCGAATACCCGTGGGGTATAGTTGATCGCAATCGGGGCTGTTGCCCTTTGGAGAGGAGTCACCTTCTATGTCTGTCATTGTATTTGACGCGTATGGCACACTTTTTAATGTTGATGCGCTGCAATCTGTGGCCGCACAATTTGTTGGTGAGCGTGCCGATGAGTTCCAACGCGTGTGGCGCGACAAACAGCTCGCTTACGCCTGGCGCAGCACATTGATGAACCGATATCAGGACTTTGACAAATTAACACAGCAAGCGTTTCTGTTTACATTGCGTTCCATGGGCGTTCACAACGAACAAATTGCTTGTGCAAAGCTCATTGAAGCACATGACAGCTTACCAGTCTACGACGATGTCAAAACGACGTTGGATGCGCTCAACGCAACCTCACACAAGTTGGTTGTGCTCTCCAACGGGACGTTTCGCGCGTTACAAAAGTTGGCGTCTGCTGAAAACATTTTATTCTCTTTTGACTATCTGCTCTCTTCTGCACCGCTTCGGACTTACAAACCCGCGCGTGCTGCGTACCAATTGGTCATTGACACGACGCACTGCGAAAAAACAGATGTCATCTTCGTTTCATCTAACGGTTGGGACATTTCAGGCGCCAAGGCATTCGGGTTCCACTCGATTTGGTGCAATCGGCAAAATGCGGTCTCAGACACGCTTGGTCCCCAACCGGACAACATCATCACCGACCTTCACGAACTCCCGTCACTTTTGCAATCATAGTCATCTGTCGATAAGCAAAGAGGCTGCCGTTGTCGGCAGCCTCTTTGCTTTATTGTGCTTGATACGTTACTTGTAATTAACGGCCAGACATTTGTTGTTCAGCGAAAGCGACCAAGCGCTTCGTGATCTCTCCACCAACTGATCCGTTCTGACGAGCTGATGTGTCTGCCCCAAGTTGTACACCAAACTCTGATGCAACTTCATATTTCATTTGGGACAAAGCTTCAGTTGCCTGTGGAATCACTTTACGGTTACGAGATGTCATGTCTATGCCCTCCCAGTGGTGTTGTGATGATGACAAGCCATATTGTGAACAGCTTGGCGCCAATCTATACACTCGCTTTTACACGAGTCAGAAGAGTGGCCTAACTGTTGGTTTCTGCGGGAGCTGTGGATGAATCCTCTGGTGTCGTAAAATAGAAGTAAAATACTGTAAGAAAGAGCGTGATCGCGCCGAGCGTCGACAGCGAGAGTTTTTTTGCTGCAACTTCGTGTAAATGCATTGGGCCTCCCCCTTTACACCTCATCTCCAAATACATAGCGATTAATTAATACACGCCGCAAGTCCTGATAAAACTCTTCAGCCGCTTTTGATTTACTTTTTGCGGCTGGCAAGCTGGTGATCCCTAAAGGTGCGCCTGTAATGACAATGGATAATGCCCCAGGCCCAACGAATGGACCATATACACTCAATTCACCCAGAATCAAAAGCAACGCAATCATGATGTCGATGGCGTCAATCAGCACTTTCGCTGCTTCCGACTTGCCAGTTAATCTGGTTCCACCCAAAATCGGCCCAGTCACACTCAGGTAAATGCCACCGGGCACTGCAAAGACCCCAACGCCGGTCACTTGACCAGACAAAATCAGGATGGCTGTCCCAAAGTCAACGGAGCGAAGAATCGCCTGACTGATAATTGGTTTTTGTTTCGTGACATGCTTTTGCATCGCCCCTCCCCCTAATACATTCGCTACACCTAAAGTATGCATGGACTTGTCATTTGGCATCGTGTATATCCCCCAATTCAATCGGGACTTTTGGTACCACAGCACATGAACCCGTCTTGAGGGGGACATACTCAGGAGCAATACGTCTGGAAACGGTCAGGGGGGAGATGACTTTTGCTTCGTCAGTGGTTGCGGTGGGTCTACTGCCTCTTGACCATCATGATGGGAATCGCGTTTTGTCCGGTTGCTGTGTGTCAAGCGATGGATCGAAAAACAGGTGTACACAAAGTCGTGTATTTAACGTTCGATGATGGCCCGAGCCTTATCTACACGCCAAAAATCTTGACGGTTTTACAGCAAGAGCACGTGCATGCCACCTTTTTCATCTTGGGCGCACGAGCGCAAAAGTTCCCCAACATCGCACGTAGAATTGTGAAGGATGGACATGAAATTGGAAACCACGGTTACTGTCATGATTTTTTAAAACACAAGGATCCGACTTGGGTGGGCAAAGACGTCCGTAAGACTGACACGATTATTCATCAGATCACTGGCGCATACCCACGCTATTATCGCCCGCCTGGCGGCATCATCAATTCAATTGAAACTCGTTCTGTTCGGACACTGGGTCATCCAGTAGCGCTGTGGACAGTGGATTCTCGTGATTGGGCAACCCCGAACTCAGACATCATAGTCAGGCGCGTCCTCGCAGCTGTTCAACCCGGTTCGATCATCTTGATGCACGATGGTGTAAGCAACAGTCGTTTTACTGTGCTGGCCCTGCCACAGATCATTGAGCGGTTGCACGCCGCTGGATATGAGTTTGCTCGGTTGCCTTTATGAATCATATACATAGCCTGCGTTTCAGCTTGCATCTCACCTGTGTACATGATAATATTGGCATCGCACAGAATTACCCCGCTTGTCGGTAGCGGCCATCGCCGTTGCCGATTTTTTTATGCATTGCAAAGCCACAGCAGTGACTTCAACCCGGTTCATGCAAAAAAGCCCACAAAAAAAAAAAAAAACGGTGCGCTTGTCGCACACCGCATCGCTGTTTACTTATCCAAACCGAGTGAGAACCTGCATATTCTTTACGAAGCGTTTAATCAGTAGGGCTTACACCCTATCCTAGATGCCCAACGGCGTTTTGCGATCCTGTTTGACAAAAATCCAGATACCCAAAAGAATGCCCACCAGAACCGAAGCGAGTGATGTCCATTGAGCGGCATCCCAGCCGAACACCCCGCGCGGCGAATCGCCACGAAGCATTTCCAAGAAGAAGCGACAAATGTTATATGCAATTAAATAGTAAACAAAAGCGAAACCGCGCGGCCAACCTTTTTTGCGCTGCAGCAAGATGAACAACAAAACCACCAAAACAATGTCCACTTGCGCTTCCCATATCACCGACGGCCACAACGGCTGGTTGCCATATTCCTGTCGCGCTAAAGTATCAGAGGGGAAAAGTACGCCAAAATTTTGATGTGTCGGCGCACCGTAGGCGCTGCCATTCATAAAATCGGCATCTCGACCGATGCTCTGACCAATGAGAATGCCAGGTGTTCCGATGTCAACGAAGTGAAAGAAGCTTAATCCTTTTCGCCATATGTAGATAATTCCCGCAATGAGCGCGCCGACAATGCCCCCCTGAATCGACAAACCGCCATGCCAGACCATGATGATTTGATTCGGATGAGCTGCATAGTAACTCCAATCAAAAAAGAACACCTGCCAGAACCGGGCGCCTAAAATGCCGCCGATGAGACAAAACGGGGCCAAACTCCACCAATGTTCGGCATCCCCTTCGTTCCCCTTCGTCTTGGCGAAATACAAAGTAATGCCTAGCCCAAGTAAAAACGCGAGCGCAAAGACTGTACTGTAAGAGCGGACAGGAAAGGAACCGATCCAAAACCAATATGAATGCACGTCTACTTACACATCCTTCGTTCCAATGGAGATATTCTCCGAGTGTTCAGTAGACAGCGTACCTTGTCCCAATCCTCACGTCAACTTTTCCAGAATTTTTTTATCTGTGATTATGTAAGCCAATCACGTGTAAGTGTCGACGGGTTTTAGCTGACAGCTTCCATGAAAAAAAGTGCGTCTCGTTCCCAGCGGCCTCGGGCGGCCACCAGTTCGTTTCTGATCTCTCCGTGGGTATTGGTTGCTCTTCCAGAAGATGCAGTTGCACAAGATGCAAGTCTAGCTGTTGACTCACGCGGATGACATCTTGATTTAATAAAGACCCTGTCTCTTCTGCCAACCCAATCATCTTTGTACGCAAAAATTCAATTACGCTTATTGTATTCTCCGCGTTCGTCATCATTCGCCTCCACTTGCTTCCGACACTCAACGATCAACAGTATACGACGATTGGAGGCGAAGAGTTGTGACAATCTATCGGCAAATTGGTTACATATTTGTCGAACACGGTCGATGTAATCAGAATATTTTAACGCACACAAACAACGGCTTAATAATGCGTAATACGCACAATCAACGAAACAATGACACTTGCCAGCAACGTGCTGGAATAATGTCCAATCAGTTCATCGCGAATGAATAAGCGGCGCTGAAAATACACGTTGGCAATGGATAAATATCCAAATACCGCAATACAAACACCTGTGATCACCGCCACCTTCGGACTCGCTGATAAAAACTGCGAAAGCCACCAGGCGACGATCCCGGCCGCTGGCGGTCGCGCCAAGCGAACGAACCGATTCATGCCATCCCTGTCCTTTCATCTCCACCAGAAGCGCGCAGCCATCATCCTAATGTGTATGTGCATGATACGCTTCTTTCGTCGCACATAACTCCGAATCGCCGTGCGGATGGCTGCCATCTTCAATTTGAATGGTAACGTGGCCAATGCCAATATGTGAGAGTTGATGTTCCACTTCCCGCAAGATTCGCTGGCTTTGCTGCACTGTCATATTGCCATCTAAGACCACATGGCAAGAAAGGGCGTTCTTGCCGCTGGTAATGGACCAGAGGTGAACATCATGGACATCAGAAATGCCTTGTACATGATGAATCGCTGTCACCGCTTGGCGAAAATCGACGTTGGTCGGCGTACCCTCCATCAAGATTTTGATGGTTTGTCGGACGATGCGCCATGCCCCATAAGCAATAAAAAGGGCAATTGCGATGCTCAAAAGCGGATCGACAATATTTAAGCCTGTCAACATGATAATGATACCCGCGATGATGACGCCGGCCGAAGCCACGGCATCCCCAAGCATGTGCAACACGGCGCTTCTGACGTTCAGATCTTCCTCGTGACGCATACCAAGCCCCATGTATAGGTTAATCAGCATGCCCACGCCCGCACTGATAAACATCCACATGCTGTCTACAGCATGTAATTGATGCAGGCGGTGATAAGCCTCCACCAAAATCCAAAAGGTGATGACAATCAGCGTCATCCCATTGATAAATGCCGCAAGAATGCCAGAGCGGTGATAACCAAATGTCATCGATTCGTCAGCAGGCCGCTCACCTTGACGCAGGGCAAACCAAGACAAGCCAATCGCAAAAACATCTGTCAGGACATGGCCTGCGTCCGCCATCAGCGCCAAACTGTGCGAAAACAAACCACCGAGAAACTCGACGATCAAAATCACGCAAGTGAGCATGAACGCAATCCCCATCCTACCTGCAGGAGCGTGCGAATGGAAAACTTCGTCGTGATGATGTTCATGGTGACTATGGTCCATATGCCCATGATCGTGCGCCATCGCGTATGGACACCTCCTGTTGCCAAATACACATAGTTTGACGTGAACGATGCGCATTTGCAGCATTGCTGCAAATGCGCATATTTTCACATGTTCCTCCCTTTTGCCGACAGATGTCCAGAAATGTGTTTAAAACAACTGAACACCCGGTTGACGAATGCGCCCGGCGAGATCATACGGTGTTTCTTGGTAAACACAGTAATTCAACCAGTTTGCAAATAAGAGATTCGCATGCGAGCGCCATTGATGACGGGGCCGAGCTTCTGGGTCGTTGTTCGGAAAATAGTTTTTGGGCACATCAATTTCAATGCCTCGCTGAATATCCCGTGTATACTCATGACACAATGTCATCTCGTCGTATTCGACGTGGCCAGTCACGAAAATCTGGCGCGCATCTGGTGTAGCCACCAAAAACACGCCTGCTTCTGGTGATTCCGCAAGTACCTCCAAATCAGGAACCGCTTCTACATCCTCGCGCTTTACTTCGGTGTAACGCGAATGGGGAACCAAGAACTCATCGTCAAATCCACGCGTCAAGTTGCACCGTACGTTGACATGGTGCATAAATACACCAAACAATTTATCTTCAAGCGGATACTTATCAATCTGGTGATGATGATACAGTCCGGCCTGCGCACCCCAGCATATATGCAGCGTGGAAGTCACGGCCGTCTTCGTCCAATCCATGATTTCCCGAATTTCATCCCAATATGTCACCTGTTCAAACGGCATATGTTCCAGCGGAGCACCGGTGATGATCATCCCGTCATACGCGCCTTGCTGAACAGACTCAAACGTCTTATAAAATGACGTCAAATGCTCCAATGACGTATTCTTGGCGACGTGCGACTTCATCCGAAGCAACGTCACTTCGACCTGCAACGGTGAATTGCCAAGCAAACGCAGCAATTGTGTCTCTGTGACCTCTTTGAGCGGCATCAAATTGAGAATCACAATTCGCAGCGGCCGAATGTCCTGATGAAAAGCACGTGACTCATCCATCACAAAAATTTGTTCAGACTGTAGGATCTCTTTGGCAGGCAAATGATCAGGGACTTTAATAGGCATCTTGTTCCTCCGTTGTGCATCTTGCTCATCCAATATCCATATGCACTATTAAATGATTTGCCATCAGTTTAACACACTTTGAGTCACTTGAATTTGTATGGCGCCCAAACCTTGTGTGGGCGGGCACATGTCATGCACTCCGCGCATTTAATGGGGGTGGATTCAACATCTGTAAGGAGGATGCGCGGTGGCAAATCAAGAACACGGAGAATTTGATTTCACACCTGATTATCGGAGTGAGGGCATTCCGCCCAAAAAACCGTCCAAAGCAGAACACGTCCCCCATTATCACATGGAACCACAGAGCAGCCCGGATATCGACCACGAATCCCCATCTGCTCCAGAACCCAAAGTGACAGAGAAAATATCGTTCGAGTTTGAGTCTCCGGTTGTGCAGTATGTGAAAAAACCAGCGCCAGTTCAGCCCAAACAATTCGCATATATGGAATACGAACTGGAACAAGAAAAAATTCAATTAAACCAAGTGGACCCCAGTCCATTTGCAGTTCATCCAATGCATCATTGTATGAACATCTGTGAGTACATCAAAGATTGTATGTTGATGTGCGAAAGAATGATGCAAGTACAAATGTGTAAACCAGATGCGCACTTGCGCCGTCGACAAATTGCCATGCTGCAAGACTGCGCCGAAGTCTGCTTCTTGACCACGCGGCAAGTGGCGAGGTGCAGCCCCATGCTCAGGACGGCGCTGCGTTATTGCGCAAAAGTCTGCAGAATGTGCGGACACGAATGCATGCGTTTCCCTGATCCAGATTCGCAGGCATCTGCACGTATGACGTTCCACTGTGCCGATATGTGTGAGAAGTTCGCCGCACAATACAACTGGCACTAAAAAAAACATGCGCGCGACAGCTTTGTCGTCACGCGCATGTTTTTTTGCGACAGCGGTCCCTTTTCACAGTCCAATCCTCCTTGAATTCTCAAGGCGCTGAACGCCGATCCCATTTTAAGGACAAGTTTCCCCTCGCATTTGCATACACATTGCTGAGAGGAGATGACCCTGTGGTCCTGCTTCTGGCTTTGCCCATTGCCATCATCGACACAGTCCTGCTACTGAAGCTGATGAAACCCGAAATGGGTTCTCGCTCAAATCCAGCCGAGCTTCAGCGCCATATCAACTCATCGCTCATTCGTTTTACATTTGCGGTGCAATTGGTGACAGAAGTTTGTACTGGCAGCAAAGTGGCTGGGGGTATATTCAGCTTTCTCTTGAGCATGGCAGCAGGGATTCTAAGCGCGAGGGATTTGAGCCCGAACATCATCTCGGAACTGTTTATGAACGTGTTCATGGGGATCTCCATGGGGATTATGCTCATTGGCCATTTGCCGCTTTTTATTGCGATCCTCTTGATTACGCCTGCATTGCTTTCCAGCGGTCTCGCCTTTTTACATACAACGCAATTCGCGCACAGAGCGCGTAAATGAATGACATTTTGTCGCCCTTGGCAAACCATGCGCGTGCTTGGATCAAGGGGACATGTGAAAAAATCCTTATGTCAATCAATCTGATGGAGATTTTCACATGTCCCCGAAGGGCTTTGGCGGTTATCTATCGTAAATCGAATAACGACGACGGCGAGTGGCAACAAAGCGCCAACTGATAAGGCCAAACGCGATGACCAAGATGACCACGACGGGCACCACTTTTCCCTCCATCACCAACTGAATCATCAAGAATGTGAGCGCCATTGAGGAAACGGGCGAAGCAATCCAGGTTCTCACAATCCGTTTCACGACATCTTGTCGCCAGACTTCTTTGCCGACTTTCGCTTGGCCGACCCCGAAAATGGCCATCGTCGTCGCCTGTGTCAATGGCACAGGCAAACCGAAAAAAGAGGAGATAAGGACAAGCGTGCCACTTGTGATGGAAACAACGGATCCCTGTAACAGTGTCAATTTGGTAATTTTCTTGGCATTGGTATCGAGTACACGCCCACCTAAGGCAATAGCGCCAATCGCGACAAACGCCGCACCTAAATACAGACCTGAATGAGCGGATATCATGCCCGCAGCAACCAGTGGCCCAATGGCATTGGCCACGTTGTTCATTCCTGCTGAAAATGCTTCGTAACAACCAGCCAGCACAAGCAAAATGGTGAGTGCCACAGTGACAGACTTTACACCAACGCATTTTGGTTCAATCAGCCGCACAACTCTGCCAAGCAACAACCCAATGGCCATCGCAATAAACGGCATGACCAACCATACAATCACAATAAACAGAACTTTTCCGGCGTAGACATGACCAAGCGCCAATCCAGCGCCAACCACCGCGCCCACAGTCACTTCACTGGTCGACAGCGGCACACCGATGAGATTCGCACAAAACAATGTCGCACACGCGGAAGCCAGAATAATGACAGTCACTTCTGTTGTGATGAGATGGGAGGGTACAATGCCCCCGCTGATGGTTTTGACAACAGAACCCCCACCAATGATTGCACCCATAAACGCTGCCACGGCAACAAGGACAAGCGCCAACCACTTTCGTTTGATCGCGCCTGCGCCGTATGCAGAACCCATAGAAGCCGCTGTGCCACTTGCGCCGATATTCGCTGCGAAAAAGAGTGCAATTATCCAGGCGGCAATGACCATGTGTATCCCTCCCCCCGAGTCCAATTATCCGTATCAAATAACTAGGTATTAACCGAATACTATACTGTCGAAGTTGCTACGTCAATGCAATAAGAAAAAATTATGTGATGTATAAGAATAAATTATGAACAAATGTTGACGAGCGATACGGCACTTTGTACGCACTCCCAAAATGAGCAATGTGTATACATGGTCACTGTCTGTTCTGTGAAGCTGGATCTTCGTTTTGCATCCTTTGCCGGATATCTTCCCGAGGATTCCAACAATTGAACTGATAAGACGTCTTTGTTTCGTACCCTAGCCGCGCACAACGGATTTCTACGCGGTCTTCCTTGCGACGAATGGAGAAATGGCGACACGTGGCACAGCAGTGATAATCTTTGGGCATCGCCATCATCTCCTTCACCTTTGTTTGATGGTCCTCTTTCGCAGTCTTTGTATACCACAACTGCAGCAGGCAAAATTAACGTTCCAAATGATAAGGCACAGACACCACTTTGATTGATTTATTAATGAGCAGCCAAGCAAGCAGGATGCTGCCCGTCTTGTTGTGCAGCAACTTATGCCACCAGCGCTTGGTGATAAATTGCGGAATCACGACCGTGATGTTTTCTGGCCTGTATTTTTGCAGTTCAAAGTCAATAAATCGCTGCAATCGTTTGGCGACTGCCCGATATTGTGAATGGATGACAACCAACCGCACACCCGTGTGCAGTTCTTCCCACTCCGCTTCAATCTTTACTGTCCTGCGACGATTCTCTTCTTCTGAATCGCTCGCGATGACCGTCACAGCAATGACATTTTTAAAGTTCGCCACAGCGTATTCCAGCGCGTTCACCGACGATTTGTTGATGGAAGCGATGGGAACAATCGTGATGGCCTCTTTGCTCGGCTGAAACGTGCGCGTCATGTCGTACTTCAAATCTTCGCGAATGCATTGATAATGCTTCTGAATGCGACTGAACAGCATCACCATCGTCGGCACACAGATGAAAACCACCCATGCGCCATTGGTGAACCGTGTGACACCAAAAACCAGGCAAGCGCCACCCGTTAAAACCAGGCCGCAAGTGCTGCTGATGGCACTGACCATCCACTTCGCACGCCGTTCACGCAGCACGCGAACGACCATACCAAGCTGCGAAATGGTGAACGTGTAAAACACCGATACACCGTACAGCGGCATCAGTCGCCCCACCTTGGCATCGAAACACAACGTCAACAGCAGGGATATGAAGGTCAGAAAAACGATGCCATTGCTGTACACCAGCCGATTGCCTTTATGCAGCATCCAGCGCGGCATAAAACCGTCGCGCGCCATTGCGGACCACAGTGCTGGGCAGCCAGTGAACGCCGTGTTTGCTGCGATCGCCAAGATGCACATGGTGGAAAGCGAAACGATCACGGTAAAAATATAGCCGATGCCATGTGTGCCAAACACCATCATCGATTCCTGATTGATGAGCGGCACATCGGGATTGTACTGTAAACCGCCCAACATCGCCACGCCAGAGACGACAAAAAACAAGACACTCAGCGTCACAACCAGCGTCAACAGCAAACCTTGCGCCCTTTTGGCAGACGGTTCCTTAAAGACAGGCACCGAGTTTGAAACCGCCTCAATCCCCGTTAACGCGCTGCAGCCGTTGGCAAACATCCGCAAAAACAGGAACATGCCCATCCCTTGCACAGCGTGCATCCCTGCAGCGGTCGGGACATGAATCTGATTTGGATCCATCAGAATACGGACGATGGCCGTGACGCCCAAAAGCCCAATACAACCGATGAAAACATACGTAAAAGGGACAAACACATTGGCCGATTCTCCGGTGCCGCGCAAATTGACAAACATGATCAACAGTGTGAGCAGGACGTTGAACAACAATTTGTGCGCAGCGATGAATGGAATGACTGGCGCAATGGCGTCAACCCCAGCCGCAATGGAAACCGCCACAGTGAGCGTGTAGCCCACAATCAAAGTCGATGCGGCAGAAAGACCCCAAAACTTGCCGAGATCATTCAGCCCAATTGCGTATGCCCCACCCCCTTGTGGGTACTGGGCGATGATGTTGCGGTAAGCTAGAAAAAGTAAAAAGGCCAAACCAACAATAATTGCCGTGCCCAACATCGAGAAACCAAGCACATTCGTCAAATACGCCTGCGTCGATGCGGCTGTGATCAAACCGGCCAATACGGCCTCCATCTGATCTGTGGCATAGGCGACGCTCGACAGCGCATCTGGCGTCATCACGGCCATGCCTTTTAAAATCCCGATTTTCGCATGCTGATTCTCTTTTGTTTTCAGTGGTTTGCCCACAAGCAACCGTTTGACGCTGCTCGTTGTCGTCATCATTCTTCCCTCGTATTCGCGTTGGTCGCGATAAACTCAAATCAAGCTGTAGTATATATCCTCGCAGCGTTTTTCGCATAAGAATTTTTTACGACAAAATCCAAGCTTGTCCAATGCCCCAGGAAGAAATCACATACGTGATACTGTGAAGTAAAATCACATCACGAACCACGCACCGATAAAATGGCGGTAAAGCAGCGCAAAATGTGTCAGACGACTATCGTGATCGACCTACTTCCGCTGAGACGAGCGCCATGATGATGCGCTTAATATCCATCACCTCTCGACAGGCGACCAACTCGTCACTGTAGCGCGCAAGCAAGCCGAAACGCGCGATTTTCATCGCTTCAGGCGTGCGCAGATCATCACCACGCCCACACCTGTGTTCCACGTTTCCCAAGCGCGCTGCGCATTCTTCCCCCTCTGACAAGAAACGCATATTCGGTGTAGCGACGATGATTTTGCGCACTGTGTGGCGCAGGTGAAGCAGATGATCAACCGTTTGCGCCCAGTCATCCCCCGCGATGCTGAATCCGCCGTCTGTCAGCAGCAGCACAGTGGTATTTTTTCCATATCTCGCCTCCTGGCGCACCGCGTCCAGGGCTAGGTTCAACCGCGTCCCATATTCCCACGATGTGGCCTGCCGCCGGATCTCCTCGAACTTTGCGCGAAAGGATGCCCCTTCAGGCAATTGACACAAATACGTCGGTGTATCGGAGAAGATATAGCTTGTCACTTGCGCAATTTGCGAAAGCGCATCCAATAGATACAAAACGATGGCGACATAGCGCCCCATGGATCCGGATACGTCAGCAATGACAAGCAATGGGAGCGGCCGCTTGGCAGCATCGGTCAGGGAAGGGCTTTCTTTGTGGCAAAAGCCTGTGAAAATGCCGCCATTTGCCGCCATCCGCTTGCGCACCGTCATCTTGATATCCACTTTTTTGCGGCGCGGCGCAGGTGCGATGATGGCCCGTTTTTGCCCGTTTCGCAGCGCTTGCTCAACCAGCACCGAGATTTGCTGCCCCAATTGTTCCACTTCGACATCTGGCAAATCATCCAGCAAAAGAGACGAAGATGCCATCGCATCTGCCGGAGATGGTGGTGATGAACTGACCGCCTGCACGATCCCAGCAGATGGCGCCGCAAAACGCGCGTCAAATGAAAATTCGATAGCCTGCGCGTCAAGCATATCGATCACATCGAGCGTTTCTGCGCGCTCCTCATCTATGGCGCTTACGTGTTCCACTAAGCGCAGTTCCATCGACATCTGCTCGCTTGAAGTGGCGCTCGCCACTTCCTGCGACGCTGCATCCGTTGCCACTGCAGAGGATGCATCCCCAGCTTCCGACTGCGCCTTTCTGGTCGGCTCGTTGGCAGTGAGTGGAGGGCTCCCGAATACCGTGTTTGCCACCCGCTCATCGCGTGTCTGCACGGCTTCTGTCATCCAGAGATCGATCAGTTGATCCAAGCTGAGCTTCATCTTGCGCTGTGTCACCCGCCGTACTTTGCGCTCATTTACGCGTTGGATAATCGTCTGGATAAATCCTACGCTGCTGCCAACGAAGCGCAATGTGGCGTCCGGATCAACAACTCGGTGACGTCCCGCTTTCATGGTTTTCTCGTCCTCGCAAAATCCTGCGTTTGCTGGTCCACCCACGACTGAATGGCCTCCCAACCCTTTTTTTCATCGTCGGCATACTTGAGCAGCAGGCCCAAGGTGACGTGAATCGCATCGAGCGTGAGCGCGCCGTCCGATGCCTGGCAAAGGGCGCGTGTCCAGTCCAAAACCTCGCCAATCGACGGCTTTTTCCGCAACTCCAACTGGCGAAGACGCATGACCACATACGCGATCCGACGAGCCACATCCGTCGATGCAGGTGTCTTTGCCGTGATGATCTGCGCCAAGCGCTGTTCATCTGGGAATGAAAGCTCCATCCAGGCAATCCGGCGCATCAGGGCTGGATCTAACAGTCGATAGTCGTTGCTTGTGAGAAACACGTAAATGTCTGTTTTCGCGCGCAAGACGTTGGCTTCCTCTGCCAAGTCATGGATGACCAACTCCTGTTTATCCAGGAAACGCAAGAAGAAGTTAGACGTCGTTTCATTCAATTTGTCGATCTCGTCAATCCGCAACACCACTGGCGCTTCTGCCAACAGACATGAGAGCAGCGGTGTCTTGTTTAAATACGGAAGGGAAAAAGGTTCACCCTTCATCTGTTTAGTCTGCGCGTCGACAATTTGGCGATAGGCGTTCCACGAGACCCCGATATCCGACGCCTCCAACTGACTGTGACATTCGATATCAATCAACTGCGCGCCCAGCAACGCGGCCATGCGTTCCGGCAATTCCGATTTGCCAATCCCCGGCTCCCCTCGCAGTCCGACGGGCTTTCCCAAAGCAAGATAATGAACCAGACGCCGACAATTGAACATATCCAGGTAGTATTGACCTGCCGCCAGACGACCATTTAACTCGTCGGCATTGAACCCAAACGAAGGAGCGAACAACTTTGCATGTTTTTTGAACAAGCATACGACCCCCTCACGATCTCGTATCGATCTGGCTTGTATTTCCCGGTTTTAGATGGAATGCCTGCACACTTTGGAGCATAATAGAAAGCGAGCTATGAATAAAATGAATATTTTTGATATTGGATATAAGGAGATTTGATATGCCAAGTCTCGACTTATATAAGATCTTTTTCACCGTCGCCCGCTCAGGCAGCCTCTCGAAAGCTGCCGAAAAATTGTATATCACCCAACCCGCGGTCAGCCATGCGCTGAAAAATCTCGAAGAGAAGCTGGGAACCAAGCTGTTTGTCCGCACGCCCAAAGGCGTCAATCTGACGCATGAAGGGGCGCTTTTGATTCAGTATATCGAACAAGCGTACAACTTCATTTTTCTCGGTGAACAAAAATTGGCTGAAGCTGTGAAAATGCGTAGCGGCGAAGTGCATATCGTGGCCAGTGAAACCTTGTGCAGACATTTTTTGTTACCTCACCTAAGCCGTTTTACTCGCGAATTCCCGCAGATCAAAATTCATGTGACAAATCGCCCCACACGGGAGACCGTACAATCTATTCTCGGTGGCAAGGCCGATGTCGGCTTGGTCTTTTTGCCGGTGGAAGAACCGGAGCTATTGACGACCAAAGTCCTGCCTATTCAAGATTGCTTCGTTGTGGGAGAAAAATTGCGGCATTTGACAAAGACCGAGATGGCCTTGGAAAAGATTAAAGCATACCCATTGATCATGCTGGAGGAAGGGAGCAATACCAGACACTACATCCAGACATTTCTGACAAGTGTGGGCATCACGGTGTCTCCAGAGATAGAACTGGGCAGCATTGATTTGATTGCCGAATTCGCCAAACAGAATTTCGGCGTTGCCACTGTGATCAAAGAATTCGCCATGCGAGATATGGACAACGCCACACTGTTTGAGTTGAAAACTGTCCCCGCTATCCCGCCGCGAAACATTGGCATCATTCACATGAAAGACCTGCCGCCTTCCAAAGCCACATCGGCGTTTATCGATTGCTGTTTGGCCAAATCGCTTTGAATCATCTTGCGATAAACTGTGTTGCAATTACGCGCCAAAACACGAAAAGACGGCATACGCCGTCTTTTCGCTATAAGATTTGTTGATGTTCAACTGGCATTCACGCAAAAATGTTTTCGTTTTTGCCGCACATCAACCGCCCTTACTTGAGAATGTATACTTTTACATTTTGCATGCCAAACTTACTCGCTGCGCTTTGACTTGTGGGAATGTAAATATCGACGCGTTTCCCTTTGATTGCACTGCCTTCATCTGTCGCATGCGCAATCATGCCGCCCACAGGCAGCCCGTTATAAGTGTACCCTGTGATATATAACTTGGAGCCCAACGGAATCACGGAAGGATCGACAGCGACTGTGCCTAGTTGCAGCGAATTGCCGAAGTAATCGACTGCACCCCAGCCGTTTTCCGACGCAGCCGACGTATAAGCCGTTGCGACACACTGAATTTCTTTTGAATAGCTGAGCTGATTGTCACTCGACGCATTCATGACGGTGTTCTGTGTAGAAGTTGTCGCAGGAAGTTTAATCGTCAATCCTGGATATAAATTGAGAGGATTGACAGAGGGGTTTGCTGCCAACAGTTGGTTTAAAGGAACTTGCAGTTGCTTCGATATTGTCCAAAAGGTATCGTTGCCTTGAACAACATATGTACTGTTCGATCCACCCGTTGTTGCGGCAAAAGCGGCTGTCGGCAAGGACAACAGGGTCGCACCGAACACGATTGTGGAAACAACTGTCTTCTTATAACTGAAACGCAAACTAAACTTCCTCCCTTATTCGCCTACGAGGTTAGTTGTCGGGTTCGGATTGAGGTACAACCCTGCGCAAAGCGCTTCACCCCAAGATTGGCACAATTTCTCTACCTATCAAAAAAAGTCCCCCGCACTCCAATCATTTGGAGTTTTGGCCAGTTCTGCACAGATATGATACCAAGGCTTATCTACGCCGATAAAGCCTCAATTTGTAGAAATACATTCCATAAAAAAACAAATTTCGATTTTCGATACTCCTTCAATCTTTGTGGTGCATAGTGAAGACATCAACATTAGACCGCCACGCGCAATGCGTCGACAGCCCTTGAAAATCACTGTCCGAAGCATCGCAACTGGTCGCCTGATGTTCAAGTTGTTTAATTTTGAAGCGTTTTTGAAAAACGCTCATCTAAAATGAATTATGTAAAGAAACTAGCAACAAGGAGCGAGTGACGATGGGTTTTTACAAATCAAAATCTGAAGATCAACGCCCCAAAAAACAGGGAACCTTACAGTTGCTTGGCGTTGTCGTGCTTTCCGCACTCGTTGGTTCTGGCGCCACACTGGCCGTGTCGCCCATTCTGCGTGGAAATGCCACAGACAGCTTAGCTACATCTAGCACATCTAGCGCGAGTTCAGTACCAGCCACGAATGTAAGTGTGAACGTCAGCGACGGCATCACACAAGCCGTAAAGACAGCGGAACCTGATGTGGTTGCGGTTGAAAACTATACAACGTCCAGTAGCCCTTTTGATGAGCAATCACAGACAGAAGAATCGGATATCGGTTCTGGTGTATTTTTTGACAAGGATTCAAAATACGCTTATATCGTGACAAACAATCACGTTGTTCAAGGTGGCACCAAAGCTGCTGTCGTCCTGCAATCAGGTAAACAGGTGCAGGCAAAAGTCATCGGCACGGATCCCTATACAGATTTAGCGGTGCTCACCGTTCCCATTAAGAATTTTAAATCGGTGCAACCGATTCAATTTGCCAATTCAGATGATATTCAAGCTGGTGACCCAGCCATCGCCATCGGCACACCAATGGGCATTGATTTTGCAGACACGGTGACATCGGGCATCGTCAGTTCTCCTTCTCGCACGATGCCTGTCGAAGAACCGACTTCTGACGAAACATTGGATTATCAATCCGTCATCCAGACGGACGCAGCCATCAACCCAGGCAACAGCGGCGGTCCCTTGCTCAACATCAAAGGGCAGATGATTGGCATCAACAGCAGTAAAATTGTCGAACAAGACTTTGAGGGAATGGGCTTCGCGATTCCTTCCAATGAGGTTGAACAAATCGCTTCTGAACTGATGAGAACCGGACATGCAACACACCCGGCACTCGGTATAGAAGGCTATGATATGTCTGAAATTCCGCAGGGATATCTGCCAAATGTCCCGGTCGATTACGGTGTATACGTGCAATCTGCCACATCTTCTGACGCCAAATCGGCTGGTCTGAAGCAAGGAGACGTCATCATCGGCTTCAACGGCCAAACCGTTCAGGATATGGCGGATCTGCGCACTGCATTGTTCAAAACAAAGCCTGGCGATGAAGCGAAATTGACGATTTATCGCGGCAGCAAAAAAATGACGCTTACTGTTAAAATTACAGAAGAACAAAGTCCAAAAACCACAGGCACCAATTCGAGCAGCAGTGGAAGCACAGGTTCAAATGACGGTAGTGGTGAAGATCCGTTTGGTTCACAAGATCCAAGCGGTGGCGATGGCGGCGGTTACTTCAGTTTCGGTGGTGGCGATGGTGGTTCTTATGGTTCCGGTGGCGGCAGCGGCGCTTACGGCACCGGCGGACCTACTGCGTAATATCAGTTCCAGCACACCACGCTACTTCGGTGGAAATCATTCACAATCAAAAACCCGCTTGCCAATTGGTAAGCGGGTTTGTTGTACTGTTGATTTATACCTTCAAAACATACAAAGTGCTCACAGAGACGCTTCTCGGTAGCGAACGCAAAACTTGATTTATCAGCTCAATTCATCGATATGCATGAAAGGAGCACCATTTTACACCAGTCTATTATAGATGTTTTCCGTATACTTCGTGATGGCTTCATCGTAATCTGGATACGAACATCCAAGGCCTTCTGCCACAATCTTTGCATATTTTCTAAATAACGCATAACAAGTGAATAAAGACTGCCACATCTCTTGATACCCATTTTCCGCGTAAGTTGACAGCAACGCCTCCCAATCTTCATACGGCAGGTAATGGTTTATAAATTTATAGTTCTTGCCCACACTGAAGGTGTATCCTCGTTCCGCCCCGATTTGCCAAGCCATCATTCTCAACAAATTCGGTCGCGCAATCCCATTTAAATGGTCAATCGCAAAAAGGATTTCTTTTCTCGCCAGTCCTTTTACCACGTAAGTCGAAACCATCCAGAACTCATTGCAACAATCATCAAATGCGCTTGCAGTTGGCTTTTTGATCCAATATTGACGATCATCTGCGATCACTTCATGCTTGATGAGCTTGTCCTTATCCAACAGGACCTTAACCAAACCATCGCTATTGGCAAAATAGTCCTCCACCTCGTTGAGCGGAATGAGTGTTAAATCCACCTTATTCCCATCGTCAAAAATCATTAAATACGAAAACCAATTGCCTAATTCCGGCGGAAAAAGTTCCATATCCTCTGGTTTTTGCATTATCAGACGATGCCCAAAAACTTCGAGCCATTGATCACTTTCCTTGAAAGAATCCATATCTGTTACAAAGTAAGAGATATCATAATCTTGGAATGTATCCTGGGGAATATTCTTGTTTGTACGCGATCCCTCCAAAGTTGCCAATCGGATTCTATTATCGTTCATTGCAAAATCTAACAACGTGCGCATCATTTCTTGTTCACTTCTCAATGCGATTCCTCCGTCCGCTCCAAAGTCTGATTCACCTACGCAATTGATTATCAAGACAGAAAACTATGCACATTTCATGTTTATCGAAGCGGATGGGATCGAAGGAATTCGAGGATGGCATCATTTACATACGTCGGATTTTCCCGCAACATATGAGGGCGATGACTGCATCCTGGCACAACCAGATAACTGGAGCCATTCACAAGTGAACTTAAATGCTGCAACCGAGCCTCTGGAGCAAACTGGTCATTTTCCCCGGCGATAAACAAGGATGGGCAACAGATACGCTGAATTTGGTCTTCCGTCAGCTGAGGATACAAGCGCCAATCTCTGGCACTTTGCCGCATAAATGTTTGCCAGTCCCCTTTATGCGCCTCTGCGTGCCTTTCTATCATCTGTTGAATCATCTCATGACACCCGTTTTGCACCAGTGTTTCCGGTTCAAATTCATCCGCGCCAGCGGGATCGACAAATCCACTGTGACCGATGGTCGTCAAAGTTGCAATTCTGGCTGGGCTTTTTACCGCACACTGAAGCGCGACGCCAGCACCCAAGCTGTAGCCAACGAGGTGTGCTCTCGGCATATCCAGTTGATCCATAAAGCCGATGATATCGTCGGCAAGCTGTGGGGTACTCCACTCAAGCCGATTGCACCTTGTTCTGCCATGCCCTCTGAAATCCGGTAGAAAACATGTATACTGGTTGCTAAAATCGAGTAACTGGCATGAAAAAGCGAGTATCCCTCTGGAATAGGCGCTATGTAAAAAAAGAATGGGTTCGCCAGTACCCATTTGTTCATAAAAAAGTTCTAAATCTTTTACCTGAATATAGGGCATGTACACCCCTCCTACCTAGGTATCATCTGTTTCACACTTCATGCCATGCGCGACTGGGCCGCGTATCTGGATATCCGAATTGTTGGCGATATCGCTTTCGCTCTTCAGTGAAAGCAAACCAACTTTTTTCACTATCAGGATGATTCGCATGATGAACAATACAGCGCAGCGTATCGCTCAATTTGGTTCTTTCTTCATCGCTTAAAGGCAGTTTGGGTGAAGCTGCAGCCATGCGGTTCAGCGCTCCAATCGTATTTTAGTTATTGAGGACTACATGAATCACGATGCCATCTCTTCCCTACAACACATAACGGGTCTAAGGCAAAAATGTCGTCACATAGTTGATCCGCTGATATTCCTCTTGAAAGCCAAATTTACTGTACAACGACTTCGCTGCAGTTTTTTGGCTGTCTACGCTTAAACGAATATCACGGACGCCGACGCCATGCAATCTGTTGATGATCTCTGACAAGAGCGCCTTTCCAATGCCGAGTCCTTGGGCATCGCGGCGGACGGCGATGGATGCGATTCGAGCCTGGGTACCGCTTTGCGTCGCACAGAGTAGACCAACTGCCTGTCCTGCTTTATCATTGCATAGGATATATAAATTCGGAGAAAAATCGGTTCCCTTAAACTCATGGATGACACTCTCCGCCTGTTTGTGGCCATCGAATGCATCATTGTACACATCGGCCCAGTCGTTGGCATCCGCTAGAACTGGCGGCCGAAATTTGTATCCTGGAGGCAAGTTGTAAGCCTGTGACAGTTCAATGTCTCGTCGACAGCGCACTTCCATGATATTTTTCTCCTGCATGCCAAAGTTGGTGCCCAGTGTAGTCTCACCGGCAATCCGTGTGTCCGCGCGATGAATGAAACGAATGGTTCTGGCTTCTTGTTGCGCGATTGCTTTAAGGTGGTCGAATATAAAGGCGAATATGGCTGTCCCTATGCCACGCCTTCGCCAACTGCGGTCCACTGTGCCGTAGCAATACACGTTGATGCGTGTATTGGCTTCAACGAAGCAGAGCGAAAAATAGCCAACGATGGCGTGCTCGCGCTCGACGACAAATGTATTGTCACGAATTCTTTCACCCGGCTCATCCAAACCATGTTTGAACGCTTGAACAGTCACTTCGTTCTTCAGATGAAATGGGTCGCCGTTGATCATTGCCACAATGCTGTCTATATCTGCTTCTGTGTAATGTCGGATCGACACATCATGGACTGTAAGTGTCATGGAGTTTATCCCCCTTCAAACTGTCAAAGTATTGAGTAAAATCCTATCATATCTTGACAGATACAGGGGTTCACCTACTCATCCGCACAATTCGTTGAACGAAGAGACAGGCTGATTGATGCCCGATCCCGATTCTGCTTACATGTCTCCTTTGGAATGCCCACCGATTTTTTGGCTTCTATCCAGCAATTGACCGGCATTTGTCAAACTGACGGCGCGAAACAGGCTTGTTTCACCGTATGTGTCATGGATGTCATCTATTGTTCTAGCAAGCACATCACGCTTGCCTCTGTCCTCTATCAGCGACAGTTGAATACTTTCCGATTTCTGCAACATATCCAAGGAAATGCTGACCGCCCGGACGGGCTCGCCATGCCACCACTTATCCAACAACGACAGCAAAACAGGATAGAGATCCACCGGTTGATTTGAACAGAAATCCAAAGTCTTCGCGCGGTAGAAGCCGCCCGAAAAACCGCCGTATGTCAAAGCGAGACCAACACGTCTGCCCTTTTGCCCCGCTCGCCTGACGCGATAGCACACCTCATCCAGCAATTCGAGCATGACAACGGCAATGTCCGCTTTCGTGTCAAAATCTCTTGGCAAAGTTGTGCGGTGCGAATAGCCTTTATGTGGCGCTTCAGTTGAGTTCGGATTGATTGGACTGTGGTCCTGGCCGTTCGCCCAACGCCAAATCACGTCACCCCATACGCCAAATTGCTGTTTCAACGAACCAACGGGCACACTCGCGACATCTCCGATGGTGTCGCAATGAAACGTTTCGCGAAGAACTTTCGCGCGTTTGCGTACGCCCCACATCTCTTCAACTGGCAAGGGATGAATTCGCCTGGATATGTCCTCTTTTTGCAACCATACAATTCCATCGGGATTTGACTTCGCCAATTTGTTGGCCATTTTGGCGAGCCACTTATTGTCCGCCAGCCCGATCCGACAGCGAATTTTGAACATATCCCAGATTTTTTGGCGTAAATTCTGCGCTGCGCCTACTGGATCAGGAAACAACACAGACGGATAAGGGAATGCAAAAAAAGATTCATCGATAGAGAATTGTTCTTGAAGCGGAAAATACTGTTGGACAATGGCTTGAATGCATGTGCTCACATGCAGATAAAATCCCATCTGTGGCCGAACCACAACCAAATCGGGCACTAGCCGCAACGCCTCGCCCAGCGTCATCGCCGTGGTGACGCCGCGCTGCTTCGCTGTAGCTGTCGCCGCCAGGACAATGCCACTGCGCCGTTCAGGATCTCCCGCCACTGCAAGCAGCGGATCTGTCTCGCTATCGAGCTCCTCCCGTTTGGCGTACTCCGGTCGACTGGCAACCTCACAACTGGCGAAAAACGACTGCATATCCACAAGACCATAAATGATTCTTGTCAGAGCAAACACCTCCATCGACCATCGTGATGCATCCTCTGCGGATTTTGACCAACCAACAAGGTCACTGCTGATTGCATATCATCCTTCATTCAAGAACGTATGTTCGCATCAATATTATATGCCAAATACACGAAAAGGAAAACATACGTTCGGACGAATGCGCAGAAGAACCTGACACCCGAGCAGAAAATGCTTATTTTGCAAAACCCTGTTTCATCTCCAAGCGCAAGACGCCGGGCAATTTGACAAGACGGATTTTGCCGCAGATGCCATCGCGCTGGGCTTAAACCTGCTGTCGCTGCAAAACGACCAGTTTAATTTGACGCTCGCAGACGCTGCGCAAGGTGTCGTGGCAGCAGCGAATTTGATGGGCAAAACAAATACGGGCGTGATCGAACCATTGATGTGAGTGCACTTATGCGGATGTTGATTTGAGGAAGATGATGAGCGCTTGACTATAAAAATGCAGAAGACGGTTTTTCACCGTCTTCTGCATTAAGGCTAGTGTGATGCTCCGTCAGCTACGAATCAGGTTCGTTTTTGCGGCACATCAACCTCCCTATGCGCTTAATGTGTCCCATGTCGCCGAGATGATACATCTATTTTTGATGCGAATCGTGATCGACAGAGATGTTCACAAAAAGTGACCCTCATTTAGGCTCAAACGCTTTGTGAAACACAAGCTCGTTCTGTTGTGCAAAGCCTGCGCCTGCATAAGTTTTGATGGCTGCATCGTTGTTTCTGCCCGTGAGGACTTTGATACTGTTCACACCGCGCCCGCGCAGTCCTTCTTCCAAAAAAGAGACCAGTGCAGTAGCCACCCCTTGTCTCCGCGCGCCTTCACGCACATACACTTCGGTGATTTCTCCTTGAGGTTCACGGTAACAAAACGACGCATAACTTTGAGCACAGGCAAATCCAATCACTTCTTCATCGACCGCTGCTACAGCAATCAATTCATGATTTCCATCTATGCTGTTTCTGATTTCTGTTACAGGCATCTTGACGCCATTAAACGCTTCATTGAGCACGGAAAGCGCTTGTGCATCATCTTGAATTGCCCATCTAATGACATCGTTCTTCTTGTTCATAATGTACCCCCTTCTGTATCTAAAAGATAGCGGCGCCAAAGGAGCATTGAATTGATAAGCACATCACAATCTTTAATGATAAAATTGATGGAGCTGTTTCGGAATACTTGGAGTACAATCTAATTCCCAGCAGAGTCAATCACTTTTGTATTGAACGGGTTCAGACAGCGCCATATGAAAGCACTTTCAAAAAACTTCATATATGTACGATGCCTAAAACTCGTCGACACAATGTCCTTGGACAAAATCAGCAGAGGATGATATTGATGTTATCCGAACATTACGCCAACGAACATCTCGGAAAGTTACTGCTTTCGCAAAAAGAGTACAGGCCGTTTCCCAGCATCGATGAACGCCAAATGTGGGAACAAATCCCCCAGCATGTCAAGGACTATTGGCTCCAAAAGGGCTTAAGTAAGCTCAACCATGCTTGGCCGACCATCACCGCCACTCAATATATGGATTATAGCAGAACGGGAAATCGAAGCAGGTATGAGCAGTTGTCGTGGACGCGTAGACAAGATCTCGCCGCCCTTATCATCGCAGAGTGCATTGAGAACGAAGGCCGCTTTATGGACGATATCATCAACGGCGTCTGGTGTATTTGCGATGAGCTATTTTGGGGAATACCTGGACACAATTACATGATGAGAAGAAACGACCCTTTGCCAGATGTTGCGGATCAGATCATCGAACTGTTCTCAGCAGAAACGGCGGCTCTGCTGGTTTGGACGTATTACCTGCTGAAAAGTCGTTTGGACGCCATCAGTATCATGGTCTGTGAACGCATTGCCCTTGAGGTAAGAAAGCGAATACTGGAGCCTTATTTAGAGCGGAATGATTTCTGGTGGATGGGGTTCCGCGAAGAGGAAATGGTAAACAATTGGAATCCATGGTGTAATTCGAATTGCCTACTCGCCTTTTTGCTTTTGGAGGATAACGCAGAACGCCGCGAGGCAGCCGTCGTGAAAGTGATGCGCAGCTTGGACAAATTCATCCACCAATACCATTCAGACGGTGGATGTGATGAAGGCCCTCAGTATTGGACATATGCTGGCGGAGCGCTGTTCGATTGCCTAGAACTTCTTTATGGCGTCTCGAATGGGAAAATTGACATCTACCAAACGCCCCTGATTCAACAAATCGGCCGCTATATTTACAAAACGTTTATTGACGAGGCCTATTATGCCAAT
Organism: Alicyclobacillus fodiniaquatilis; assembly: GCF_042678105.1. NCBI lineage: Bacteria > Bacillati > Bacillota > Bacilli > Caryophanales > Alicyclobacillaceae > Alicyclobacillus > Alicyclobacillus fodiniaquatilis. The sequence goes on along the minus strand of NZ_JBHUCX010000099.1, from coordinate 156,964 downwards.
TTTGCCGATGGTTCTGCCATCGTCCATATCCCCGCTGAACTGACCCATCGTTTTGGACGGCGAATTGGCGATGCCAAACTAGCTGGACTGGGAACAATGATGTTACAGCAACAACAGGAACGCGCAACCACTTTGCAATTTCCGTCGATGTTCCGCCTGTTGCCCTCCCTATTTCACTATTCGGAAGTGGAGAACTACACAGGAGAATCTCCGCATGTCCGGGATGTGTGGCTCGACGGAATCCAGGTGATGGCTGCACGTGAACGACAAGGCACAGCCAAAGGTTTGTACGTCGCGGCCAAGGGCGGACACAATGACGAAAGCCACAATCACAATGACGTCGGTCAATTTATCGTCTACTGCGATGGTTCTCCTATGATCATTGATCCAGGCGTGGAGACCTATACGGCCAAAACGTTCTTTTCCGATCGATATACAATTTGGACGATGCAATCAGCATATCACAATCTACCTACGGTAAACGGCGTTCAACAAATGCAGGGGCGGCAGCATCGCGCAATGGATGTCCACTACCATCAGGAGGACGCATTTGCATCGCTATCCATGAACATCGCCAAGGCCTATCCCGATTCGGCCGAGATTAAACACTGGATTCGCTCCACCACTTTGCTTCGCCACCCGCAACCCTGTATTGAAATCAAGGATGATTTCCTTTTACAGCAGGCGACGGACGATATTGTCCTCAACTTGATGACACCACATTGTCCGCAAATAGACGATACAGGCAACATCGTCTTACAGGATGAGAAAGAACATCGCGTGCAAATCCAATACGACGCGGACAGATTTACGTGTGCAAGCGAAGAAATTGCCCTTGAGGATGAAAACCTGCGGAATGTATGGGGAGCGCAAATTTACCGGATTCAGTTAAAAACGAAAACGTCTTTCGATCACGCCGCATGGACATTGAGAATCCGCCAGTTGTGAGGCACAGATTTTGGTGAGGGGGGGGTTGTCGGTTTCTTCTTTACAGGAGAGGAGTTGTGTCTGTAAAAAGTGAGATCGTCAACTTATTCATTTCTTACATGGTTGAGGAGTTTTGCAACTCGTCATATACATTGTTCTCCATATCACCATCTGCCGCAGCTTTTCTTTAGAGACGGATGATGAGCCGTTTTCCATCACGAACCAACTTCCCACGCTCTCTGGCCTCACGCACACGGTTTTGAATCATCTCCCCGAGTAACAATGACTCTGCGGCACTTCGCGGTTTTCGCCTGATTTTCGCCTGCCTGGGAAACCTTTCTGCAAGTTCCAGCGACGAGGGCGCTTTTTTCGCAAGTTCATCAAATGAGAATTTTCGCATGGATACCCCCCTCTTTGAATTGAAACTTTACTTACACATTTTGTATCACACCACGTGTGTCGTGGTGCGTCGAAGCATGACAACCCGAAATCTGCATGAAGTGATGGTGAGAACCGCGCAACTTCGACTGTTTCTGGCGAATCTGAACCTAAAAACCGCGCCCCCGCTAGGTTCTATGCCTAACGAAAACGCGGTTCACACAAGGGTATGTACTACTGGTCGAAGAAGCAAGCCTGTAAGCCGAGTCCTGTACTTCCGTGCTGCAAGCGGCGCCAGCGGGGCATAAACACCCTTAACGCCTCGCACATGAAGCGGCAATCATCTATCTAGGTCGACTGTTGCCAGCCGACTCAAGCAACCTACCCGAGTGCGTGGCGGGCCACCACATGTGCACTCCTATGCGGTCTTGCTCCAGGTGGGGTTTACCTAGCCAGCCTGTCTCCAGACTGCTGGTGCGCTCTTACCGCACCGTTGCATCCTTGCCTGTGCGCAAATGCGCCATCGGCGGTCTACATTTCTGTGGCACTATCCCTAAGATTGCTCTCGCCGGACGTTATCCGGCACCCTGCCCTGTGGAGCTCGGACTTTCCTCTCGTGCGGCCTTTCGGCGCTGCACCAGCGATTGCCCAGCTTACTTCTTCGCGCAAAATCAGCATTCCCTATTATACGCGGCCACAATGCGTTTGACAATGCGTATCGGCCGCATAGCAGGAACACAATTCTTGGGCGGCAAGGAGGTTACAGCCATGTGAACGGATCGACCGATACTGGTGAGGCAGAAATGTCCACCTGCGCATCCGCGCCAAGCTGCTGGCGCAATTGGGCCGCAAGCACCTCGCACACGGGCTGTTCCAGCGCCGCATGTGTGGCTTCAACGATGGCCAATCCATCCTGCATCGCGTCTGCCGCGTCGTGGTGACCAACATCCGCCGTCACCAGCACCTGCGCGCCCTGCGCCAAGCTCGCCTGCGCCCAATGACTGCCCGATCCGCCAAGCACAGCGACGCGCTCAACTTCAAGCGAGGGCTCCCCGGCAAAACGGATGTGCGACATGCCAAACGCGTCACGCACTTGCTCGGCGAACGCCGCTAAAGACAAAGGCTTGGCCAACTGCCCTACACGCCCAATTCCGTATTCCTCGCCTGTTTGATGCAAGTGGAGGATATCATAAGCGACCTCTTCATACGGATGCGCCGCGTGCATCTGCTGCAAAACCGCTGTCAAGCGCGATTCCGGCACCACCGTTTCCAAACGCGTTTCCTCCACCTTCGCCAGTTGACCCCGTTCACCGATAAACGGTGATGTACCTTCGCCAGGCATAAAAGTGCCCTGCCCAGTGGCGGAAAAAGTGCAATGCGCGTAGTTGCCTATCGATCCGGCTCCAGCCGCGCAAATGGCCTCGCGGACAAGGTGTACATGCGTCGTCGGGACGTAGATGACCAGCTTATACAAGCGGGATCGATACGTGACATCCAGGATTTCAACGTCCTGCAAGCTCAAGCGCTGTGCGATGACATCGTTGACCCCGCCAGGTGCAACATCCAAATTCGTGTGCGCGGAAAAGACCACCATATCCGCCTGCAGCAGTTGTTGAATGGCCCGATGCCTCGCTTGGCCTGTGTCTAGTTGAGCGAGGGGATGAAATAAAAGCGCATGGTGTGTGACCAACATGTCGACTTCATGATGCGCCGCGGCTGCAATGGTCTCTGGCGAGGCCTCCAAAGCCACCCAAACCCGTTTGACAAGCTTGTCCACATTGCCGACCTGCAACCCGATCTTATCCTTCGGTAACGCCAGTTTTGCTGGCGCAATCTCTTCCATTGCCGCTATGATGTCTCGTGCGTAAATCGGTGTGGTCATCTGCTTCCCCGCCCTTCTTTCCAGGCGGTCAATCGCGAAATCTGCTGTTCCACTTCGTCCGCCTTCGCTTTTGCCTCCGGCGTCGCGCCGGTTAATACTTGCTTGCGAACATAGATCAATTTGTCGATCTCGCGCTGCAAGCGCTGCAACAGCAGCTCATCTGGGTTCCGCAGTAACTGTGGACCAAATGTGTAAGCCAACGTAAGAGCGTCCGCCCCGTGGCGATAAGCGGCATACGCCTCGTCGCGCTGACCCGTGTACGTCACCGCAATGATTTCGTAAAGCCGTCCGTCATCCTCTACCAATTGTTCGGCTTCGATGTGAAAACCGAGCTCATCCAACTTGCATCGCAACAAGTGGCCTGCGTTCATTGGCTGAAAAATGATACGCCGAGCCTGCTTGGCGACCTCCATGGCGCTCGTCACCATCCCAGCCTGAATATGCCCGCCGATGCCAGCTGTGACAATCACCTGCGCCTCACCGGGCTGCAACGTCATAAAGCCGTCGCCCAAACGCAATTCAACCTTTTCGCCCAATTGATGCGCTGTCACATTCTCGCGCGCTTTGCCGAGCGGTCCCTCGCGGAGATCACTGGCGATGGCCCTTGACGCCAAGCCCGTTTGCACGGCGTAGATGGGAATAAACGCATGGTCCGTTCCGATGTCCCCCAGCGACGCAACCTGTGGAACATGTGAGACAATGGCCTCCATGCGTTTGGAAATGGCAATTGGCAACCTGTTCAACCTCTCTCTTGGAACAAAGGAGCCCGTCCTTTGAGCGTGTACTGAATATGGGCAAATACCTCTCGCATCGCAGATTGAAACTCCCGCCGCGTGGAGTAAGCGGCATACCCGCTCACCGCCATGCCTAGCGTCCGGGCTACTGCCAATGCACGCGGCAGATGATAATCACTCGTAACGATGACCGCCGTGCGCAAGCCAACGTGGTTCATGACTTGTTTGCTGTTCCGCAAGTTCTCCCACGTGTCCTTCGACCATATGTCTTCAAAAATCACCTCTGGCGGCACACCGTTTAGAAGCAAGAAACGTTTCATCGATCTCGCTTCAGACACAGTTTCATCAGCACCCTGACCGCCACTGACAACAAAGGTGCGAACGACACCATGACGATACAGGTGAAGCGCCGCCTTTAACCGTGATTGGAGCGGCAGGCTGGGGCGAAACCCATCCGTATATGCGCCCAAAACAATCACCGTGTCACTCAAGGCGGGACGCTCCATGCGTCCACGCCGACACAGATGATGGGCAAAGCGATTGATGAATATCGAAGCGCCAGCATACGCGGCGCAAACGGTCACAACGAATACCATGAGGTGATAGATCATGTCAAAGGCACCCGCCCTTCCTGCATATGCAAATCCAAAACCACGTGGACTGCATACACTACTGTACGTGCGGATGTCGTTGAATAGGACAACATAGGTCAATGAAGCGACAGACAAAAACAGCCCGCGCAGGCGCGAGCCATCAGAGACAATCTAAGATATGCGTCTTCTTTATTCCAAAAAGTCTTTTAGACGCTTGCTGCGGCTCGGATGACGCAATTTGCGCAGCGCCTTAGCCTCAATTTGACGAATGCGTTCGCGCGTCACACCAAATACTTTCCCCACTTCTTCAAGTGTGCGTGTACGGCCATCGTCTAGACCAAAACGCAAACGAAGCACATTTTCTTCCCGCTCCGTCAGGGTATCCAGCACGTCTTCCAACTGTTCTTTCAAAAGTTCATACGCTGCTGCGTCCGCTGGCGCGGGCGCTTCATCATCAGGAATAAAATCTCCCAAATGCGAATCGTCTTCTTCGCCAATTGGCGTTTCCAGCGAAACAGGCTCTTGGGCGATCTTTTGAATTTCACGCACTTTATCAGGCGTCAAATCCATTTCGGCGGCAATTTCTTCCGCTGTCGGCTCGCGCCCCAATTCCTGCAACAGTTGCCGCGAAACCCGAATCAATTTATTGATGGTCTCCACCATGTGGACAGGAATGCGAATGGTCCGCGCCTGATCCGCAATGGCACGTGTAATGGCCTGCCGAATCCACCATGTTGCATAAGTGCTAAACTTGTATCCCTTGCTGTAGTCAAACTTCTCGACCGCCTTGATGAGGCCGAGATTCCCCTCTTGAATCAAATCGAGAAACAGCATACCGCGTCCCACATACCGCTTCGCGATGCTGACAACCAAACGCAAATTGGCTTCTGCCAACCGGCGTTTTGCCTCTTCATCGCCTGCTTCGATGCGCTTGGCCAATTCAATTTCATCTTGCGCAGACAACAGCGGCACACGGCCGATTTCCTTGAGATACATGCGCACAGGATCACTAATTTTGACGCCGGGCGGCATCGACAAGTCATTGAGATCATACTCGTCATCGCTACTTTCGCCCTGCGGCCGGGATTCTTCATCTCGCTCATTGACCACATCAATGCCCTGCTCGCCCAGGCTTTCAAAAAAATCATCCAATTGGTCTGCGTCTTGATCAAACTGCGCCAATCGGTCTGTTATCTCTTCATAGGTCAGGGAACCCTGCTTTTTGCCCAGTTCCACTAGCTGCTGCTTTGCAACTTGAAGGGTTAGTGCACGTTCTTCCTCACGAGGTTCTTCCTTTTCTTTTGTCATTACATCCCCGCCTCCTTTACCGACCCTTCATTGTTTCTCGGGGTGGCCTCAGCGTTGCAATCTGGTTCTGAATTTGATCCACTTGCAACTTTATCTCTGTCGCGTGTCGAATATCACCTGAAGCTTCCGCTTCAATCCACTGGCGAAGCAAAGACTTATGCGTGATTTCCAAATGGTGTCGCTCCACAGCACGGATAAAATCATCCAAGAGATCTTTTGTGAACTCCGGCGTCTCACCAAAAAATAGGGATGAAGCTAGATGAATAAGTGATTCGTCGTCAAGTTCATCTACAAAAGCGGATGGCGGTGCTGCTGGTTCAGTCAAGCGCCACGCGTACAGTCTGGCAAGCAACGCCGTCTGTACTGGTTCAGCAAGCTCCGTAACACCTTTCTCCATCACATACATAGCCGCTTCGCTGTCAAATAGAACAGCCTGTAGAATACTCGTACTGGCTCGCATAAACGCCCGTTCTAAAGGTTGAATCCGCTCTGTCGACAGGTTTCGTACCTGGTGCTTCTCACGTGCTTTGTTTAATTTCGCGAAACCTCGAAGCTCCTCCTTCAAAGTTTCGACAGACAAATTAAATTCCTGTGACAAATTTCGCATTTCGTATTCCTGTTCAACTGGTGTGGCACGCTTCGCCAACAACTGCAAAGCGTCGCGCACAAAGGCTGTCCGCCCAACGGAACTCGTCAAATTCGCCTGCTGCCGCATATCGTCCAGCAGAAATTGTACGACTGACAATGTACGTCGTTGCATCAACCGTCCGAAAGCTTCACCACCGTTTGCCTGCACATACTCGTCAGGATCTTGTCCGTCCGGAATTTGCAAGATCAGGGGTTCAATCCCAGCTCCAAGCAAGATGTCGATGGCCCGCACGGTCGCTTTACGTCCCGCTGCATCACCGTCGTATGCGACAATGGTCTTATCACAATCTGTTTTTAACAGTGCGGCCTGTTCTTCCGTCAGTGATGTGCCCAAAGTGGCCACTCCGTGAAGAACACCTGCTTGCGCCAGCGAGATGACATCCATATACCCTTCGAGCAGGAGCGCCACTCGCCCTTGGCGAATGAGTTTGCGCGCATCATGGTAGTTGTAGAGCAGGCGACTCTTGTGAAAGAGATCATACTCGGGTGAATTCAGATATTTCGGCTTCACCTTCGCATCCATCGTACGTCCGCCAAAAGCAATGACCTGACCCTTCTTGTCACAAATCGGCACCATGACGCGACCGCGAAAGCGATCCACAAGACCGGTCCCCATTTCAACCGCCAAACCGCAGGCCACCAACTCCTCATCCTGAAATCCACGTTTCCTGAGGAATGAAACGACGGTATTATTTGTCTTAGGTGCGAATCCCAAACGGAAGTCCACCATCGTTTTTCGCGAAATCCCCCTGTTTTCCAAGTAATTTAGGGCTTGCACACCAGCATCTGTATTCATTAGAATGTAGTTATACAGCTTTGCTGTCAGTTCATGCGCTTCACGAAACCGTTGGTGTTTGGCCATAGCTGGTTGTTGCGCTGCATCTAGTTCGTTCACACCAGCAGGCAGCTGCATGCCAACTCGCTCTGCCAACATGACGACCGCCTCTGTAAACGACACGGCTTCCGTGTCCATGACAAAGCGAAATACCGTGCCACCTGCGCCGCAACCAAAGCAGTGGTACATTTGGCGTTCTGGAGACACCGAAAACGAAGGTGTACGCTCGTTGTGAAACGGACATAGCCCTGTAAAAGATCGTCCACTTCGGCGCAACTGCACGTGGTCGGAAATTATCTCTACGATGTCGACCTTTTGGCGCAATTCTTCAAGAAACCCATCCGGTACTTTGCTCACCGTAAATATCACCTCTTCGGTGGCATCTGACCAACCGCAGGTCGAATCGGCCTTGATATTCAGCTTATATACTGTTATTCTACAACCAGCGATACTTTCCTCCTTTAGAACGAAATTTACGTCGTCTTTCATCGCGATTTCTCGACAAAATGAGCCCAAGCCGATTTTGCCCTAAACAAAACCCGTTCTTGACAACATACACCTTATTATCGACTCAACAAGTTAAAATTATCCTCTTATTCAGCCTGCAATCCAGTGTATGGTTTGACAAACCTACTTATGTGTGATTCATCGTGTGCAAAAAAGCGAATTTGTCATACCGGAATGGGCGTCTCGCGCCACATCCGTGCATACCTTTCTTAGCGCGATCACGGTGCAAAACGCGCTCTCGTCCGGACAATCTCCAAAATCATCCCAGCCGTCTCTTCGACCGCCTTATCGCTGACATCGACAATAGGGCACGCCAAATCATGCATCACGCCCTTTGCGTATAGCAATTCTTCTTGAATGCGCGTCGAACTCGCATAATTGGCTTCTTCTTTAAGACCCAGAGCGCGCAGACGCTCTTGGCGGATGACGTTCAATTTTTCTGGACGAATGGACAGACCGACCACTTTGCGTTGCACTTCTTTGGTAAACAATTCCTTCGGCGGGATCGACTCCGGCACGAGCGGAACATTGGCGATCTTCAACGCTTTGTGCGCCAGGTACATGCTGAGTGGCGTTTTCGATGTGCGCGACACGCCGACGAGAATCACATCTGCTTCCATCAAACCACGGACATCTTTGCCGTCATCGTGTTTGACCGCAAATTCAATGGCCTCCACACGGCGAAAATAGTCCTCATCCAGTTGGTGCACAAGCCCTGCTTTCAATCTAGGCGGTTCCCCCACCGTCTCCTCCAGCACATCCATCATCGGTCCCATGATGTCCACATAGCGGACACCCGCAACCCGCGCGCGTTTGACAAGATGGTCTTTTAATTTTGGAATGATGATGGTAAACGCGATCACGGCACATTCCTGCGCCGCCGCCTTGACGGTCTGATCAATGGTCGCCATGTCATTGATATGCGACACTCGCCGCAAAATCACATGCCCCCCGTCAAATTGGCTGGCAGCCGCCCGAACCACAGATTCGGCCGTTTCCCCCAATGAATCGGAAACTACGTAAATCACAGGAATCTGACGCATACTTTTTCATGACCGCCCTTCTTCATCTACAGTCGCATCCAGCAAATGATGCAAAATATCGCGCGATTTTAAGGACAATCCCGCAAACTCGGTTAATTGATAGAATAGAGTTTGCTTCAATGCGCGCGTGGTGGCAACAGAAATATTCATTTTCCCCAATTTCTCAAAAACAGCCCGCTCAAATAAGTGAAGAATCTTCGCGGTTGCCTCTGGAACAGCAAAAGCCCGATTATAGTCTGTGGACTGCAAGCAGTCTCGGCACAAGATACCGCCTTCCTGCACATGGTAGCGCAAAGGTCCAGCCAGGGGGCGCCCACAGCGCACACACAAGCGCCAATCTGGACTCACACCCAGCCAAGCGCAGATTTTCGCCTCCCAGATGCGCGCCAGCAACTCGGCATCCTGCGGGCGAGCAATCAAAGCATCGAGCAAGCCGATAAACTGGCGATACATCGCTGGATCCGCCTGTGGCCGTTCTGGCGCCGCGGCGAGCAACAACTCACAAAAATAGGCGGCATACGCCGCCGAATCAAGATTTTCATGAAGACGTCGTCGACTGGCCATCAAATCCACCTGTTGAAGCTTCCCCATACCGCGCCCTTGATAAATAAAATAAGTTCCTTGCGCACACAGACGCACGCCAGCGGCTAAACGGCTCTGCGGTTTCATTGCGCTGCGCGCCATCAGAGACACCCGTCCAGTCGGTGTCATCAGCGTTACAATTGCGTCATTCTCCCCGTACCGAACTGATTTGGTTACGATAGCCTCGGTGTTGTATAGCAAACGCCCACTCCCAGTCTACAACAAAGACAGTTCTCTACGACGCGCCGGCTTTATCCTTCCTCCTCTACGCTGCTGAGAGGCTCGACGAATGTGTCCAGCTCGTCCTCCGTGCTATTCGTTACCTCACACGCTCGATACAACAGGTAAGCGTCAATGTCACCAGTGATTTCAAACATTTGCCAAGTGAAGTCCCGCAACGCGAATCGTCTCCTTCTCGCTTAGACGTCAAAACAACTCACAACAAGATTCAAGGAGTTGCTTCTGGCCAAACTTGTTTTAGAGCGTTTTGTTTGCTGCGTCTTCGAGTGCTGCGAATTCTTATGCTGGTTATATCCTTCCGCTCCGCAGCGACAGGTATACGATACAGTCATTGGCAGGAAATCAGGCGTATGAAACGGATTCTTAAAGTGACCACTCCCCATGCCTAAAGGCAGGGGCTACTCAGAACACGCATGGCGCAACCCGCCTACATAAAGTTGATGCTCCGGTACTGCGCCATCCGCGATACCTCAACTGGTTTTTATCATTTTGCTGGTCGGGGACGCATGACGCACAATTACGATTCTTCATGAAAGCCGAACTGTCGCAACATCGTCGGTCGATTGCGCCAATCCTTCTTCACCTTTACCCACAACTCCAGATACATTTTTGTGCCAAGCAATCCTTCGAGTTCACGCCGCGCCATTTCACCGACACGCCGCAACATTTGCCCCTGCTTGCCAATTAGAATCCCCTTTTGGCTGTCACGCTCAGTGTAGATGACCGCATGAATGTACAGCGTCTGTTCATTGCGCCGTTCCATCTGCTCCACTTCCACCATGACCGCGTGGGGAACCTCTTCTTCCGTGAGTTTAAGCACTTTTTCGCGGATGATCTCCGAGATGATAAACTGCTCGGGATAATCCGACACCATATCATCGGGATAAAACTTCGGCCCTTCTGGCAATCTTTGCTCGATCAAATGCAGTAGTACATCAGTTTGATCCTGCTTTAACGCCGAGATCGGCACATATTCATCAAAGGAAAAAAGCGACTGATATTGCGAGATGCGCTCAAGCAAGCGCGGTTTTTCCACCAAGTCGACTTTGTTCAAGACGAGAAAAACCGGCGTTTTTACGCCCTGCAATTGTTTCGCGAGCTCCTCTTCAACAGGTTGAACACCTGTATTCGCATCGACCACCACCAGCACGATGTCCACCTCGCGCAACGTCTGTGTGGCCACATCTACCATGTACTCGCCCAATCGATGATGTGGCGTGTGAATCCCCGGCGTATCAATAAAGATGATTTGCGCCGCAGGACTCGTCACCACGCCTCGAATTCGATTGCGCGTGGTTTGCGCACGCTTGGACATAATGGCGACCTTTTGCCCGACGACCGCATTCAACAAAGTGGATTTGCCGACATTCGGGCGTCCAACAATGGCGACAAAACCTGATTTATAGGACATCCTGCATCTCCTTTTCGTATTTTTATTCCCAGCGGATGACCAGTTCATTTCGGATGTTTGGACATCGGCCAAAACCGCAGCGCCCAAACAATCACGATTGCAACATCAAGAATGACTACAGACAGCGGGTGAACATTGGAAAACAAGCGAAAACGCCAAGGCGTGCTGTGCACCAAGATATAGACCGCAGCAAACAGCGAACCAAAACAAACCATGGCGACTGCGCCAGAAGCAGCGTCCTTCGCCAGTCCAGCAATGCGGCTATACTCAAAATTCACGGCTGCATCGACAGCCAGTTCAATCGCCGTGTTGAACAACTCTGCAGCAAACACACACGTCGCAATAAAGATGCTGATGGCCACCGTGTCCGCTGGCGGGCGCAAAATCAGTTCAATCAAGGCAAGCAGATTAAACAGCCAGAAATGCCGCTTCATGTTGGCTTCTGTGTGAAAGACATAAACAATGCCGCGCAATGCAAATGTGAGCGCACGCATGAATGACGGCTTGTCCTGCTGACGCGTGTTTATGTCCATCGATTTTCGCCTCATTTAAGCAAAGTTAGCGTTGCAATCCCAGAGACTGCAAAATCTCCTCCTGCAGCCCAAACATCTCCCGCTCACTTTCGTCATCTTGATGATCATACCCATTCAAATGCAAAAATCCATGCACCAGCAAAAACGCGAGCTCACGCTCAAGACTGTGCCCGTACTCGTCCGCTTGCACTTTGGCCGTGTCCACGCTGACGACAATATCTCCAAGCATCACGATTTCGTCCACGATAGGAAATGACTCATCACCTTCGAGCATAGCGAAGGACAACACATCTGTCGGTCGATCCACCGCACGGTAGGTGCGGTTCAATTCATGAATGGTGGCGTCGTCGACAAAGCGCACGGACACTTCACCATAAATCGAAAGCTTTTGTGCGGCGGCAGTCAACACCCGCTCGGTGAAAACGGTTGACTCCACATCCGTGAGCGGCCAGGGAATTTCCGTTTCCACATCAACCACCATATGTTTTGCTTCATTCATTTTGCGACTTCCTTCCGCAGCTTATCAATGTCAGGATATTCAATACGGGAATGATAAATCCCCTTCAAAGTCTTCATAAATGCACCAATCATGACATCGAGATCCTGCAAAGTCAAATCACATTCATCCAATTGACCGTCTTGCAGCCTGTCGCGAATGATTTTGCGAATCACACCCTCCACGCGATTGGGCGTAGGACGAGCCATACTGCGCACAGCCGCCTCAACGGCGTCGCAAATCATAATAATGGCGCACTCCCTCGTTTTCGGCTTTGGCCCTGGATAGCGGTAATCATCCACTTTGATGGTCCCGTTTTTGTCCTGTTCCTTCGCCTTGTTGAAGAAATACCACAAAATCGTCGTGCCGTGGTGTGTCGCGCAAATATCCTGTATCGGTTTCGGCAAGGCAGCTCTTTTTTGCATTTCCAAGCCGTCTGTAACGTGCGATGTGATGATCAGATGACTCAAACTAGGCGCGATTTTTTCGTGCGGATTCTCTTTCGTCATCTGATTTTCCACGAAGAACATCGGCCGTTTGGTCTTGCCCACATCGTGATAATACGCCCCAACACGACATAGTAATGGATCAGCGCCAACGATTTCCGCAGCGGCCTCTGCAAGATTTCCGACGATCAAACTATGGTGATATGTACCCGGCGCCTCCATCAATACCTTGCGCAACAGCGGATGGTTCGGATTAGACAGCTCCAAGAGGCGAATGGGCGTCAACAGGCCAAACGCCGTCTCAAAGAATGGGAGCACACCCATCGCCAAAATGGCGGAGACCAATCCGTTCAACGCGGCCAACCCAACCCGCAGCGAAAACGAGTGGAAGTCATTGGCGTGATCCGTTTGCAGTAAATGCAGTGCGATGACGGCGCCGACATTCATCATTGACACAAAAAAGCCAGCTCGCATAAACGTGCCGCGACTGGTCACCTGTGAAACACTGTACGCTCCAACCAGCGCCCCGACAAAACCATAAAAAACGTAATCAAAGTTGAAACTCAACGATGCGCCCAGCAAAAACGAAAAGTAAAATGAGGCAACCACGGCTAAAGACGAGTCCATCATCACTGTGATGAGCATCGCGCCCATGGAAATCGGCAACAGATACGGTACAGATGTCGGTCCGCCAGCGTTGATGATCCATTTGGTCAACGCGATCAAAATGGACATCAGCACGAAGACCAAGCCCAGGATGGACAACATCAAATTGTCCACTCGCCGACGTGGCGCACGGCGCTCCACATAAGCCGCAAGCAACACGACCGACAGCGCAATAAACATCGCAAAACCGATGGCAACACTGTAGTTCGGCCGATTGGAATACAAACCGACATCCTTCAATCTGCTAAGTACACTCGATGTGATGATGCCATAGCGGGAGACAATCACGTCACCTTGTTGAATCATCTGATCCGGCACTTTGTCAGCCGCTTGTTGCCGCGCTTGCTCAGTGGCCTTCGCCTGATACACCATGTTGGGCTTCAGCACACTCACAACGACATTTTGCACGGTCAAGCCGGATTCCTTGTCCAAATTCAAATTGAGATTCAGGATTTGCGATGCCACCAATAAGCTGGCTTGTTGCATGGACTCCTTGTAAAACGGCGCACTTAACAAGTTGGTGACAATGCGCTCACTGTCATGCTGAAGATTGTTGATTTCAGAAGGTGTGGCGCCAATCAGCGTCTGCAGAGTCGACTGTTTGATGCCCTTTGGCGCTGCAGCGGACAATGTCTGCAGTTTCTGCGCCGTCTTCGTCGACTTGTTGGCCACGACCTGCGCCGCGGTAGAGAAAAAGTTATCGACGGTGTTGACTGCGTTCGTGAGTACCTGGGTGGACTGTTCGTATTGTTTGGGCACCTTTGCTTCGGCCGCCTGTTTAGCGGCCTCGGTCGCCGCTGTGTCCACCGTCGTCACAGGTGATTTAATCGTGATTGGACTTGTCTGCCCCACTGAAAAATCATAGCGCGGCGGTAGAATACTGCCGACCAAAATGGCAAACATCAGCACCGCAAGTCCGATATAAATGCATAGACGCACGCGGGGATGCTCCCTGAACCTCGCGTCGTCCAGATATTCCCGGATGGATCGGCCCCATCGCGAAACAACCATGTCGAATACCCCTCGTAGGAAAGTTCAACCGTCCGGCGATTACCCAATCGCGGACGGCGCCCGTTCATCTGCTTTCACGTATGCGTCGATGATTTTCTGCACGAGATGGTGACGGACCACGTCAGACGATGAGAACAAGTGAAACGCAATGCCTGGAATGTCACGAAGCACTTGATGTGCATGCACGAGGCCGGAGATCTTCCCGCCTGGCAAATCAATCTGCGTGACGTCGCCCGTGATGACCATCTTGGAATGGAACCCCAAACGCGTCAAAAACATCTTCATTTGCTCTGCCGTCGCATTTTGCGCCTCGTCGAGAATCACAAAGCTGTCATCCAGCGTGCGCCCCCGCATATAGGCCAGCGGCGCAATCTCGATATTGCCGCGTTCAAGTGCGCGGGCCACCTGTTCGAGTCCATAAATTTCATACAACGCGTCATACAGCGGCCGCAAGTACGGATCTACCTTTTCCTGCAAATCCCCTGGCAAAAAACCAAGTTTCTCTCCAGCTTCAACAGCTGGTCGTGTCAACACGATGCGCTTGACATCCCCGCGCTTCAACGCCATCACAGCCATGGCCACAGCCAAAAACGTCTTCCCCGTTCCTGCCGGTCCAATGCCAAAGACGATGTCATCGCGTTTGATGGCGTCGATATAATGACGCTGCCCCAACGTTTTGACACGCACAGCTTTACCTTTATATGTCATACCAATCTCGGTCGTGTACACGTCCATCACACTCGCGAGATCTTCCTGTTTCGCCATCTCTATAATATAGCGGTAATCACTGATATCCAATTGGATACCATGCTTGACCAACTTTGTCATGGTACTGACAACCGCCTGCATCTGTTCGGTATCCTGCTCGCCACCCGTAAACACCACTTCTGTCCCACGCGTCGTCACTTTGGCAGTAAACGCCTGATCAAGCAGTGCCAACAACATGTCATTTGGACCCAAGACACGGACGGCTTCCTCATTGGTCGCGAAGACCCACTTGCGAACCGCTGGATTATCTGTCAACCAAAAACCATCTCCTCATTCTCATGCATGCGGGTTTGCCAATGGGTTCTTATGGCGCCGAAGTCGGCGCAGCCACGCCAATGTCCTGTTCCACACGCGTAAGGACTGTCTCATATAGAGTACCATGCGCCACTTGTGGATGTAAAACAGATTGCCCCAAGATTCGACTTTCGCCGCCAGTTTTTGTCTCCACATCTTCCTTTGCCAAGCGCAGCGCGGTTTGCTTTGCAACCTGCACAGACTTGTTCTCTGTGGCCTGTGTCACTTCATACATGCGCGTATTCTGCCACTGAACAGGCAAGACGAAAGAGCCAATCTTCCACTCCGTGCGCTCATCCCGTTCATAGGTCGCGGCAAAGTGCGGCTCTGCAAACCCCCACACCCGCAGCTTGAAGGGACCGACACACAGATAATCCCGCTTGACTGACGCGCCTGTCAAGCCTTCCTGTTTGACTTTGAGCGGCACGGTCACCTTCGAGGTGTACCAGACCTCCGCCAGCACTTGGCCAGCAGCAGGCACGTTTTTGGCGCCACCTGACAGATTGCCGGATATCAAAACCTGGCCTGGGTGCACATACTGGTTCTCTTTGACCACAACGCGGCCGCGCGAAGCTGAAATCTGCCGAATCACCGCCGGGATGCTCGCGACGATGTCGTGCGGCTTCAGATTTTCTTTCTTGATGCCCTCCACCTTTGGCAAAGCCTGAATTTGAGTCACCGATCCGGTTGTCTGCACGCCCACCCAGACAAAATCCGGTGCGTGGCTCAAGATTTGCTGTTGCAAAGTCGCCGGATCAGGAAGACGCGATTTTGCCTGTCCTACATACAAGCCAACCGTCTTTGCCGCGTCTTGAATTTCCGCCACGCCTTCCTCGTCTTTCGGTCCGGTGATGTTGATTTGCCAAACCATGGACGACATGGCGTAGATGATGCAAACAAACAGCACCGCGCCAAACGCAAAACTTTTCCGCCGCCAGAGGCGTTTGCGCCAAAAAGGCAGACCATGGCGGGCAACAATCCGAAAGCGCACGCGGCGGGATCGACACGTGCGGTAAACAACGTCAAAATCGCGCAAGGAGATGTTGCAGTAGCCCACGGCGCCTCGCACGCGCACAAAGCGAAGAGGGACACCCTGCTGCTGCAGGTGCGCCAGACAGACGCCTACATCGGGGCCGCGCAGCAGCAGCGTCAATTCACCGTACAAGGCGTACTCAAACGATGAATACTTCATGGCGCACCCCGTCCGTCCCGGACAAATTCAATCTGATTCACCGCGCCTGACAGATGCACCTCGCGCTCCGTCACGAGTGTCACCTCAAAGTCGCGACCGCGGATGATCAATATCTCTTTCCCCAAATTCAGCAAAACCTGCTCCGCTTCCACTTTGAGCAAGCCGCCCGCGTTTTCCACTACCACATTTTTACCGTCCACACAAGTGATACGGGGCACATCCAGCAGTGCATCGGGCGGCAGTTTGAGCATATCGGCCGCTGACTGCTTTAAGCGCTGTTTCCATCTAGGCATGGCCACTCCTCCCCACTCACTGCATGGGTATGTCGCGCGGGGCCAAGCTAGTACACATCTCTGGAGGACCAAGCAAAAAACCGCCGCAAATGCGACGGTTTGTCCAACCATATTCCATTTTAAAGCAGTTACGACAAGAGAGATTGAACGACTTGCTGCACAGCTTTGCCGTCGGCACGTCCCCGCACCTGTGCCATCGCTGGCCCCATGACTTTGCCCATATCCGCTTTTGATTGCGCACCCACTTGCGCAATCACGTCGGATACAATTTGGCGCAATGCGCCTTCGTCAAGTTGCGCTGGCATGTAGTGCTGCAAGACGGAAATCTCCGCTTCGACAGCGTCGCTTAAATCCGTACGATTTGCATCCTGGAACGCTTGGAGGGAATCTTTGCGCTGTTTGAGCTCCTTCTGAATGACGCTTAGGACGTCATCGTCAGAAAGAGGATGCCCGAGTTCAATCTCTCGGTTTTTCGTCGCGGACTTCACCATCCGTATCACGGATAGCCGCACCTTGTCCTTGTCTTTCATCGCCTGCTTTAAATCGTTGTTCAGACGTTCAATGAGTTCCACGAAACGGCCTCCTGCACTTGGCGAAATCAGAAGCCTTTACGTTTATTTTTCCGCGCTGCTTCCGCCTTTTTCTTGCGCGCTACACTCGGTTTCTCGTAGTGTGAACGCTTGCGAGCCTCGGCCAACACGCCATCTTTCGCTGTCGCTTTCTTAAAACGGCGAAGCGCGCTGTCGAGTGATTCATTCTTGCGTAACCGGATTTCCGACATCCTTATTCCCTCCCTCCAGCGATGCATCAATCAGACGTATTATAGTACAGCTAAAAAAACAGAGTCAAACTGAAGTTTATGGAGACCCTGCAAAACACCCAAAAAATCATCTTTCCAAGCTCGTCCGCATACAGTCAAATAAAGGGGTGGAAAACAGATGATGTGGGCAAATTCAATCGCCGTCATGCTCTCGCTCGTCGCGTTCATCGGCGGCTTGAAAGTGATGCGGCGCGGAATGGAATCGATGGCGCAAGGAAAACTGGCGCGCTTCGTCCAGCGCCTTGCCCGAACCCCCACCCGCGGCATTCTCACAGGTACCGTGATGACCGCAATCCTCCAAAGCAGCGCAGCACTGACGGCCATCACCGTTGGCTTAGTCGCTGGACGAAGCCTCACGTTTCGCAGCGGGCTAGGCATCATCCTCGGCAGCAATGTCGGATCGACCATCACGCCGCAGGTACTGACGCTCAACCTGTGGGCCATCGTCATTCCCGCGCTTTGTTTTGGCATCCTAGGCTTTATGACGCATAAACCACAATGGCGGCCAGCAAGTGAAGCTCTGGTTGGCTTTGCCTGTATTTTTATCGCGCTTCAGGCTTTGAAGGTCGCGCTCGATCCCCTAACACAAAGTCCCTGGTTCACCGCCGTGCTGCAATTTGCCGGTCAGCACGCGGTCATCGCTGTTCTGGCTGGTTGCGCGGCAAGTGCCCTGGTGCAGTCGTCAACCGCGACCACCATCATCACCATGACGCTCGCTGACAGCCATTTGATCCCTACCACAGGCGCCATCGCCATTGTGCTCGGAGCCAACGTAGGCACCTGCCTGACCTCCATCATCGCCGCCATCGGCGAATCCCGCGAAGCGCAGCAAGTCGCGTTGGCGCATGTGATATTGAACCTCGCCGGTGTGTTGGTGTTCATGCCCTTCATCCACCCGTTCACCGCCGCGATGGGCTGGACCAGTCGCGATCCCGCCCAACAAATCGCCAACGCGCATACGGTGTTTAACGTATTGTGCACGTTGGCTGCATGGCCGTTTGCCGGTCAGTTCGCCGCACTCATCGAGCGGCTGTTACCGGATAAGCGCTACGCCTGAGCTCGTTCCCAGACGATGCGCGCCATAGCGCATCATTTGGGTGGCTGCTGTCCTGCTGCGGACGCCGCCTGACGCCTTCACTTTCGCTACATCGCCAGCGATCATGGCCATCGCGCTCACATCGGCAATCGTCGCGCCCCCACGGTGAAATCCCGTCGATGTCTTGATGTAATTCACGCCAGCCGCCACAGCCACACAAGCCGCTTTGATCACTTGATCAAATGTGAGCGCGCTGGTCTCCAAGATGACTTTGATGATGGGTCGCGGCGTCAAGGCGCCTGCAGCCCGTACAACCGTGGCAACGTGGTGATAAACCGTCCAGACGTCATCCTCCACCATGGAGCCCACTGGAATGACCATGTCGATTTCACGCGCGCCTTTCGCGGCCATCTCGATGACTTCCGCCGCCAATCCATGCGCAGTTGTCGCCCCGAAGGGAAAGCCGATGACCGTGCAGACGTTTGTCTTCTCCCCGTCCAGCAACCGCGCAGCATGGCCGACAAATTGCGGATTTAGGCAGACCAACGGGAACTGCTGTGCGACCGCTTCGCGGCAGATGTTCTCGATGTCAACCAAGCTGGCTTCCGGTTTCAACAATGTATGCTCAATGGCCCCACGAATATCATCTGGTGTGCTGCCAGCGAGCGGCAAGCTCACCTCGCCCTGTGGCGCCAATGTCAACTCCGGCATCGTCACGCGCAATTCTTCCCGGCACGCGGCAATCAAATCAGTGACCACAGGCGCCACAGCCTGCCACGTGCTGTCGATTTGCGCCGCATCGGACTCGTTGGCCAGGCCGCGCCATTTGCGTTCCCACTGGCCATCCAGCCAAGCCAGTTGGGCCTTGAGCTTTTGAAAGATAAAAGACCAACTGGCATAGCCGCATTCCTCATGTTCTGACGCCGCTGCGTCGAACGGCAGGTAATATGCCCCCCGCACTTCCTCCGCCTGGTGATGCGGAACGGCGGTTTCGTCCACCGCTTCGAGCAAAAAGAGGCGCACCTGTTTGCGGACCGGCTTGTCATTGCGCCGGATCATGTATTCCACACGGCCGAGCGGGGCCAAAATCCGCGTTTCAATCCCCGTCTCCTCGGCCACTTCACGCACAGCCGCAGTCTCCCAATCTTCCCCTGGCTCCAGATGTCCTTTGGGGAATGTGATGTGATCATACGCGTCGTTGATAAGCAGCACTTCGCGCTCTGCGCCCTGCCCGCGAACGACGACGCCACCTGCTGCACGTTCGATGTTGTTGTTCACGACGATAGCCTCCTTGCCCGTTCTTCCGTCTCCTCACGCACCGTGATTTGCGCCTGCATCTGCCCCACTTGCAAGTGCGCGTTGGTCTGTGCAATGCGCACGCGAGAGACTTCGCCAATCACATCTTCTTGCAGTATGCCCTCCGGCACCGTAAAAGCGACACGGAGGTAGTTGTCGGCATGGCCCACCACCATCCGCGCCGTATCTGCGCGGCCAGCCAACCGCTGTTTTGTCTCCTCGTCCGCCAGCATGAATGGACTTTCCGCAATCACTTCAATTTCACGCCCGACAAACGACGCCGCATACGCTTGTGTCAGCGCATTGGACAAATCAATCAACCGCTCAACACGACTGTGCTTGACATCTTCAGGCACTTGATCCGCAAACTTCGCCGCTGGCGTGCCTCGCCGTGTAGAATACGGAAAAACGTGCAATTGGGAAAAGCGCTCCCGCTCGACAAAGCGGTATGTGTCCTCGAAAAACGCGTCCGTCTCGCCCGGAAAACCGACGATGATATCGCTCGTGATGGCCAAATCGGGCAACGCGTCGCGCAGTTTGGCCAATTTTTCCGCAAACGCCTCGACAGTGTAATGGCGGTTCATCCGCTTCAAAATCTGGTTGTTGCCCGCCTGCAAAGGAATATGCAGATGATTGACCACCTGTGAAGACTGAGCCAAAACTGCAATCAGCTCATCGTCGATCTCGCTCGCTTCGATGGAACTGATGCGCACCCGGTGCAGTCCTTCTACCTGTTCAAACGCCTGCAGCAAATGCGCTAACCGGTAGCCGTCCAAATCGGCGCCATATCCGCCCGTGTGAATGCCAGTCAAAATGATCTCGCGATAGCCGGCCTTGGCCAATTTATTCGCTTGCGCCACAATCTTCTCAGGCTGACGGCTGCGAATCAAGCCACGCGCCCAAGGAATGATGCAAAACGTGCAGAAGTTGTTGCAGCCATCCTGAATTTTGAGATTTGCCCGCGCCCGCTCTTCAAAGTAAGGCACGTCCAACTCCTCAAAATCGCGCGTCTTGAGAATGTTGTCAACCGCCTGAAACGGCTGCTGTTCCCGTTGCACTGCCTCGACAAATTCGACAATTTTCGCCTTTTTGTCGTTGCCGATGACCAGGTCTACGCCTTCAATTTTGGCGATCTCCTCTGGCGCAATCTGCGCGTAACAACCCGTGACTGCGACCACTGCGTCCGGATTGGTGCGAATGGCCCGGCGAATCATCTGGCGACTCTTTTTGTCGCCGCTATGCGTCACTGTGCAGGTGTTGATAACGTAGACGTCCGCTTTGTCCTCAAATGGCACCTGAGTGTAGCCATTGTGCTTGAAAACCTGCCAAATGCCTTCTGTATCGTAAAAGTTGACCTTACAACCGAGTGTGTGAAATGCCACGGTCGCCACCGTTTTAACCTCCCATATCCCCGAAATGCGCCAATGTCACCGCCAGTGCAGCGGCGCCTGCGGTCTCTGTGCGCAAAATGCGCGGTCCCAGAGTGATGAGCGTCGTTCGCTCAAGTCGCCGCAACACATCCCGCTCCGCCTCACTCCACCCGCCCTCAGGGCCGATGAGCAAAGCGCGTTTCGCAGTCGCGCTGTTCACACGCGTTAGCGCGCTGACAAGGCCGGTCGCCTCCTCCGCCTCATCGAGAACCAAAATCTGTTCCACGTCATCTTGTTTCAACATGCGGCAGAGCTCGACAAGATTTTGCGCATAAGAAATTTCAGGCACGCGATCTCGCTGCGACTGCATCGCAGCTTCCCGCGCCACTTTATGCCAGCGAAGCAGCTTGCTGTCCGCCTTGGCCTGCAGGCGAACGACAGATCTTTGCGCCTGATAAGCGATGAAAGATGCCGCGCCAATTTCAGTGCATTTTTGAATCACGGTCTCCATCTTATCACCTTTTGCCACACCTTGAACCAAGGTGACTGAAGCAGTTGGCTCAGCGCTGCGATAAGGCGCTTCCAGACGCAATTGTACACCATTCGCACTGACCTCTGTAATTTGAGCGAGCCACGGACCATCACGCATGGCGGCGACCAACTGCTCACCAGGTTTCACACGCAACACGCGCGCATAGTGGTGCCCGTCCTCCCCCTCGACGCGACAAGTGGCGCCCAGCGCGCCAGTCGCTGTTATGAAGACGCGGGGCAACATGTTTTCTTCACCGCCACCAGCGCGACCCAGTCGTCTTTTTGATAACGACGCGTCACCTCAAATCCATTTTCCTGAAGGGCGGTCTCCACCTGCGGCGCCTGTGTGTCAATATAGCCGGAGGAAATCAACACGCCGCCTTCCTGCATGCGCAAAGCCACCTGCGGCAGCAACAAAATGACGATGTCACGGAGAATATTGGCGATGGCGACGTCAAACTTCGCCTCTGCAGCAAAACCAGCAAGCAAGTTCCCCTCCCGGACATCCACCGTCGCAGCCAGTTGGTTTAACTCAATATTTTCCTGTGCCGCCTGAACGGCCACCGGATCAATATCGATGGCAGTGACTGCTTCGGCCCCCAACCGCGCCGCCGCGATGGCCAGCACGCCTGTGCCTGTGCCGACATCCAGGACACGTTTACCCGCCAGCGCCAAATCTGCGAGCGCCGCTGTGCACATGTGGGTCGTTTGATGTGTCCCCGTACCAAACGCCATGCCAGGCTCTAAAATGATCCGCTTGCGATCCGCCAGTTCCTCCGTGATCTCATCCTTGCTCCAAATCGGCACAATGACCAACTCGTCCCCAATCGGGATCGGCTGATAATGCTCTTTCCACGCATTTAACCACGTGCTGTCATCGACCAGTTCCAAGCGCACACTCGCCTCTTCGCTGCTCGCCTGAAGCCCCGCCTCGGCGACCCTGCTTAACACAGCCAAGATGCGACTGCGAATCTGTTTGGGTTCGTGCGTCTCCGGGAAATAGACAAATACGGTGATGCCTTTGGTCGGCACAATCATTTCGTCAAACCATTCACCATACTCGGGATGGGGGACCTGTAAATCACCGATGCCTTCCATTTGCACGCCCTGCACATCCGGAAAGTCCTGAATCAGCGCAGCGACCGCATCTGCCGCCTCGTGCGACACGTCAAATTGCACTTGCCACCACTGCATAAAACCCCTCCAACAACAAAACGGTCCAACAGGGGACCGTTTTGGCATAATCATCACGTACATACATGATACAGGATGGATCTTGTTCGATCACGTTTTTTACGCATTGCCGAGAAAGGCGTCTTTCATCCGTTCCATGAACGAGCGCGCCTGCTCATGCGTCTGCTCGCCAAGCTCGTTGCCCAGTTGGCGGAACAGCTCCTTTTGTTTGTCAGACAAATTGGTCGGCGTCAGCACCTGTACGCGGACGTGTTGATCACCGCGCGCGGCGCTGGAACCCAATTTGGGAATGCCCTTGCCGCGCAGGCGGAATGACGTGCCGGATTGCGTACCCTCGGGAATCCGCAACTTGATGTCGCCATCCAGCGTCGGCACGTCAATTTCATCACCTAAAGCCGCTTGGATAAAGGTCAGGGGCATGTCGATATAGACGTTGATGCCTTCGCGCTCGAACAGGCTGTGCGGACGCACGCGAATCAGGATGTGCAAATCACCAGGCTGTCCGCCGTTGGGACTTGCTTCACCAGCCCCCGACACGCGCAGGCGCGTACCTGTGTCCACACCGGCAGGCACCTTGATTTGCACCGTGCGCCGAATTCGCTTGCGCCCTTGTCCGCGACAATCCGAACAGGGCTGTTCAATGATGACCCCTTGCCCATGACAGTTTGAACACACCCGTCGATTGACCATGCGGCCAAAAGCGGTGTTGACCACCGTCTGTTGCTCGCCTGTGCCGTTACAAACCGTACATGGTTTAGGCGTCGTACCCGGTTTGGCGCCGCTCCCGCTACAAGTGGAACATGTTTCCGTGCGCGGGATTTGAATCTCTTCCTCAATCCCGAAAGCCGCATCCTCAAAGTCCAGTTCCAACTCGTACTCCAAGTCCTGCCCACGTTGCGGTCCGCGCGCGCGTCCGCCGCCGTTGCCGCCAAAAAACATATCAAAGATATCGCCGAAGCCGCCAAAGTCAAAATCGCCAAAACCTGCACCCTGACCGCCAAAACCACCTTGCGTCGGATCTTGATGACCGAACTGGTCGTAGCGTGAACGCTTTTGACTGTCCGACAGCACATCGTAGGCTTCGCTCAGCTCGGCGAACTTCTCTTGTGCGTTCGGGTCATCTTTGTTGACATCTGGGTGATATTGGCGAGCCAATTTGCGGTAAGCCTTTTTTATTTCCTCTGGGCTGGCTGACCGGCTGACACCGAGCACCTCATAATAATCTCGCTTGCTCACCGGCACCCCTCCGATACATGATTGAATATTTTATGCGCGTCTATCATACAACGACAGGCAGGGACACGTCATCCCTGCCTCGTCTTTGCGCTCTGGTCTTACTTGTTTTCCTTGTCAACTTCGGTGTAATCCGCGTCGACCACGTTGTCGTTGTCGCCGCCAGCGCTTGCCGTATCCGCGCCTTGCGCTTGACCAGATGCTTGGGCAGCTTGCTCATACAATTTCGTAGACAGCTTGTGCAACACTTCGGTCAACTCGTCTTTGGCTTTCTTGATGGCTTCGTTTTCGTTCGCCTCGAGCGCCTCGCGCAGCGCTTGCTGCTTCGCTTCAGCCTCGCTCTTGATGTCAGCCTCGACTTTGTCGCCCAATTCCTTGATGGTCTTGTCGGTCTGGTACAACAGTTGATCCGCTTCGTTGCGCAGTTCAACCTGTTCACGCAACTTTTTGTCCTCATCGGCGTGCATTTGCGCTTCCTGCATCATGCGGTCGATTTCCTCTTTGCTGAGTCCACTCGATGCCGTGATGGTGATGCGCTGCGATTTGCCTGTGCCCAAGTCTTTCGCTGACACATTGACAATGCCGTTGGCGTCGATGTCAAATGAAACCTCGATTTGCGGCACACCGCGGGGCGCTGGCGGAATATCACTCAACGTGAAGCGACCCAGCGTCTTGTTCGCGCTCGCCATATCGCGCTCACCTTGCAAGACGTGAATTTCAACCGATGTCTGATTGTCGGCAGCGGTCGAAAACACCTGGCTCTTGGTTGACGGAATGGTCGTGTTGCGCTCAATTAAGCGTGTGAATACACCACCCATGGTCTCAATCCCCAGTGACAGCGGCGTGACATCCAACAGGACGACGTCCTTCACTTCACCGGTGAGGACACCTGCTTGAATAGCGGCGCCCACAGCGACCACTTCGTCTGGATTGACTCCTTTGGACGGCTCTTTGCCAATCAATTTCTTGATGGCTTCCTGCACAGCCGGAATGCGGGTAGAACCGCCGACCAGGATGACTTTATCAATCTGGTTGGCAGACAAACCTGCATCTTGGAGCGCCTGACGCGTCGGCGACAGGGTCGCTTCCACCAGGCTTCCAGTCAACTCTTCAAATTTGGCGCGTGTCAGGTTGACTTCCAAATGCTTTGGACCACTTGCGTCCGCCGAGATAAACGGCAGGGAAACCGTGGTGGTCAGTGTGGAAGACAGCTCTTTTTTCGCTTTTTCCGCAGCATCCTTCAGGCGCTGCATCGCCATCTTATCTTGGCTCAAGTTGATGCCTGTGTCCTTCTTGAACGTGTCAATCAAGTAATTCATGATGGCATTGTCGAAATCGTCGCCGCCAAGGTGGTTGTTCCCGCTGGTTGCCTTTACTTCAAAGACGCCATCGCCCAGCTCCAAAATGGAGACGTCGAACGTGCCGCCGCCAAGGTCAAACACCAAAATCGTTTGGTCTTCCTCTTTTTCAATCCCATAAGCCAATGCGGCAGCCGTCGGCTCGTTGACGATGCGCAACACTTCGAGTCCGGCAATGCGTCCCGCGTCTTTCGTCGCTTGGCGCTGGCTGTCGCTGAAATAAGCAGGGACGGTGATGACCGCTTGCGACACTGTCTCACCGAGATAAGCTTCTGCGTCCGCTTTGAGCTTCTGCAAAATCATGGCTGAAATTTCAGGCGGTGTATAGGACTTGCCATTGATGTTCTCTTTGTGATCTGTGCCCATATGGCGTTTGATAGAAATGATTGTCTGTTCATTGGTAATGGCCTGGCGCTTTGCGACATCGCCGACCAGACGTTCCCCATCTTTGTTGAACGCGACCACAGATGGTGTGGTCCGGTTGCCTTCTGCGTTCGGAATGACGACAGACTCGCCACCCTCCATCACAGCAACACAAGAGTTTGTTGTTCCAAGGTCGATGCCAATCACTTTTGCCATCGCGCGTTCCTCCTTCAATCCATTCATTTATCATCGACAGCCTGGGGTAAGTTTTGCGATCAAACGCTCACTTTCACCATAGCTGGTCGCAATATTTTTTCGTGTAGTGTATAGCCTTTTTGCAGTTCCTGGATGACTGTATTCGGCGCTGTTCCCTCTGCCGCCTCTTGCATCACCGCTTCGTGACGCGTCGGATCAAACGCCTCACCCACAGTCTGCATGGCAACGACGCCATACTGTGAAAGCACTTGAACAAACTGGCGATGAACCATCTCGATCCCCGCCTTCATCTGCTCATCCTGCACCTCGCTGATGGCATCCATCGCCCGGTCAAAGTTATCCACAACCGGCAACAGATCCGCCAGGAGTTTCTTCGTGGCGTACTGGCCTAACTCTTCTTTTTCCTGCCGTGTCCGCCGCCGGAAATTGTCAAAATCGGCGCGGGTTCGCAACAGTTGTTGCTCCAAATCGGCAATTTGAGCATCTTTTTCATCTGTCGGCTGATCCGCATCTGCTGCGCCTTCGGCAGCGTCCTCGACGACGACCTCTGCCGCTTCGACCTCTACTGCCTCATTCGGCGTTTCTTCTACATGGTTTGCTGCATCTTCTGCCACAGTGAACACCCTTTCCTCACGGAGTACAAAGCAAACTTGTCAGGAGCGCTCTGTCCAGCGCGTCAGCAAGGCTGTCATCGATTTTGACGTGTACTCGAGAATTTGCATAATGCGCCCGTAGTCCATCCGCGTCGGTCCTAACACACCAATATGCCCCACTGGCAGGCCTGACAAACAGTATGTGGTCGTGATGACCGTGCAATCCTGCAGCGGTTCAATCGCGTTTTCCGCACCGATGCGCACCTGTAAACCTGTGCCGCCAAGTGGCAGCCAGTGTGTGACCGACTGTCCCCGTTCAAGCAGCGCAAGCAGGGACTGCGCCTTTTCCACGTCGTGAAATTCCGGTTGACTCAACATGTTCGCCGCCCCACCGATGTAGACAGGCTCCTCCCGCTGGCCAACTTGGCAAAACTCTTCCAGCACGGCAAGCACATCCTCGTAACGCTCCACCTTCGTGGCCAATTCTTCGGCCATTTGGCTGTACAGCGATGAACGCAACTTGGACATGGGCACACCAATCAGTTTCTCATTCAACACGTTGACAATCGATTGCACGTCTTCAACCCGAATGTCTTCTGACAAATGGACGGTACAATCTTCAACATGGCCAGCATCCGTCACCAAAATCGCAACAGCGCGACCCGCCGTGAGCGGAATCAATTCAATCTTGCGCACTCTGTCGGTATACATCTTCGGCCCGAGGACAATGGCGGTCTGCTTTGTCAAATTGGACAACACAACCGACATCTCGCGAACAACTTGCTCCACTTCATCGATTCGTTTGGCAAAAAAGGACCGCAAAGTCGACACATTCTCCATCTGCGTGTGACTGTCCTGCATCAGGTTATCGACATAAAAACGATACCCCTTTTGCGATGGAATCCGACCAGATGATGTGTGCAGTTGCGCAAGATAGCCCATTTCCTCCAAATCCGCCATTTCATTGCGAATGGTAGCCGAACTAAACTTGATTTCCTCATGTTTGGCGAGTGCACGTGAACCCACAGGTTCAGCCAGTCGAACGTAATCCTCGATGATTGCGCTCAGAATGAGTTGCTGCCGAGTTGTCAGCATCACGCTCGCCCCCCTTGTTAGCACTCTATTCGAACGAGTGCTAAAGACATCTTCTTGACAATATCAACCGAGACGCTTGTTGTCAATCGAGCACATCCGCCGTCACGAATTTCTCAAAAATCACGTTGGCCACCGGCCACAAATCATCGGGGATCCGGTACGCGTCATCCACGCACAGCAGCCAACCTCGCTCCAGCAATTCTGGAATCAAGCCCCCGTACAACTGTTCGATCTCCACGCCAAAACGCGCCTTGAACGCCGCACGGGAAACCCCTTCAGCCAACCGCAAGCCGAGCATCATGCTGTCTTCCGCGGCCTCGCGCAAGGAGACCGCATGCTCGTCGGCGATGGGACGGTTGCCCGCGCCAAGCGCTGCCATGTACGGAGCCAAGCGCCGCTCATTCTCGTAACGCGCGCCGCCTACATAACCGTGCGCGCCCGCGCCTGCGGCGAAATAAGGCGCATTGCGCCAATAGACCAAGTTGTGTTTGGCATGCCCGTTCACACGGGCAAAGTTGCTGATTTCGTAATGCGCATAACCAGCGGCAACCAGTCGTTCACGCACCATCTGATACATATCCGCTTCCAAGTCCTCGCCAGGCAGAGGCAATTCGCCCATTTCCCGCCACTTGCCAAACGGCGTGCCCGCTTCCACTTTGAGCCAATACGCCGAGAGATGATCCACCGGCAGCGACAGCACTTGGGAAAGCGCGTGATCGACATCGGCAAGCGACTGTTCCGGCAATCCAAACATCAAGTCGACATTGATATGCGCAAAACCAACGCCTGCCGCCGCTTCCACACCTTCAATGACGGTTTTGGCGTCGTGGGAACGGCCGATGGTCAAAAGTAACCTGTCGCGAAAAGTCTGAGCCCCAAAGCTCAAGCGATTCACGCCATACTCGCGCAGCAGGCGCAATTTGGCCACATCGATGGAGTCGGGGTTCGATTCAAATGTGACTTCCGCATCATCGGCAAACGCAAAATGCGCGCGAAGTGATTTGAGCATTCGCTCGAGGATGGAAAGCGGCGGCAGTGTCGGTGTACCGCCGCCAAAAAACACCGTCTGCAGCGGCGCCGCAGCCGCTGGTGCCAGTTGCGCAAATTCCGCATCCAGCGCGTTTGCATAGTTCTCCATCACGTGTTCAGGCGCGACATACGTATTGAAATCACAGTAGAAGCAACGACTCTTGCAAAACGGAATGTGCACGTAGAGCGATGTTGGTGTCTTTTCGCGCAGCAAATCCATTGGTACCTGATGCGTCATGTGCGTCACTCCATTTTCAAAACAGCCATAAACGCCTCTTGCGGCACTTCGACATTGCCGACTTGTTTCATCCGCCGCTTGCCTTCCTTTTGTTTCTCCAACAGTTTCCGTTTGCGCGAAATGTCGCCGCCGTAACACTTGGCCAACACATTTTTGCGCATGGCGCGAATGGTTTCGCGCGCGACGACGCGATTGCCAATCGACGCCTGAACCGGTACTTCAAACATCTGCCGAGGAATCAGTTCCTTCAGCTTCTCGCATAACACGCGGCCACGCGCATACGCTTTGTCTCGATGGACGATAAACGACAGTGCGTCAACCACATCGCCGTTCAGCATAATATCCATTTTGACAAGTTTGGACTCGCGATAACCAATCAACTCGTAGTCAAATGACGCATAACCACGTGTGGAAGACTTCAGTCGATCAAAAAAGTCATAGACGATTTCCGACAACGGCAGTTCATAGATGACCTTTGTGCGCAAATCGTCGAGGAACTGCATGTCGTGAAACTGACCGCGCTTCTCCTGACACAGTTCCATGACGCCGCCAACGTGATCCTTGGGCACAAATATGGAAGCGCGGACATATGGCTCTTCCACACGTTCGATCCGGTCTGCCGCCGGCATCTCACTCGGATTGTCAATCGCCTGCATCTGCCCATCCGTTTGATGAACGTGGTAAACCACGCTGGGCGCGGTCGTGATGAGCGTCAAACCGTATTCCCGCTCCAAGCGCTCCTGCACAATCTCCATGTGCAGCATGCCGAGAAAGCCACAGCGAAAACCGAAGCCCAGCGCGCTTGACGTCTCTGGTTCATAGGTGAGCGCCGCATCGTTTAGTTCGAGTTTTTCCAGCGCTTCGCGCAGATCCTGGTAGTCGGCGCTATCGACAGGATAGAGGCCGCAAAAGACCATTGGATTGCTGCGCCGATAGCCTGGCAGAGGTTCCGCCGCCGGCTGCGCCGCATCTGTCACCGTGTCGCCCACGCGCGTATCGCGGACATTTTTGATGCTCGCGGCAAGGTAGCCGACATCTCCGGCAGAAAGGGCGTCCACCGGCGTCATGCGCGGCGCAAACACGCCGACCTCGTCCACCTCAAACTCTTTGCCAGTGGCCATCATGCGCACGCGCATGCCCGGTCGCAAAACGCCATTCAACACGCGCATGTAGACGATGACGCCACGATAGGGATCGTAATGCGAGTCGAAAATGAGCGCTTGCAGCGGCTCGTTCGCATCTCCGGTCGGCGGCGGCACCTTTTTGACGATCTCCTCAAGGATCTCTTCAATGCCGATGCCAGATTTGGCCGAAGCAAGCACAGCCTCACTGGCGTCGAGGCCGATGACATCCTCAATCTCTTGCCGCACCCGTTCCGGTTCCGCACTCGGCAAATCGATTTTATTGATGACCGGGAGGATTTCCAAATCGTTGTCGAGCGCCAAATAGACATTGGCCAACGTCTGCGCCTCAATGCCTTGGGCGGCGTCGACCACCAACAGCGCGCCTTCGCACGCCGCCAGACTGCGCGACACTTCATATGTGAAATCCACGTGCCCTGGTGTATCAATCAGATTTAGTTCATACGTTTGACCGTCCTTTGCGGTGTAGCTCAACCGAACGGCCTGCAATTTAATTGTAATGCCGCGTTCCCGCTCCAAATCCATCTGATCCAACAACTGATCTTGCATCTCGCGCTCACTGACTGCACCAGTAATCTGTAAAATGCGGTCGGCAAGCGTCGACTTGCCGTGATCAATATGCGCGATGATGGAGAAATTGCGAATTCGCGACTGGCGGTCAACACTTGACACGTCCATCCTCCTTGCGTCGCACCACGAAATAAACCGCGCAGGTGGCGCGGCTTCTCCTATCAATTATACACACGCGCAAACTTGACAGGCAACTGTCCGCCAAATCAAGTCAATGGAGATGATGGCGGTCATCGTGCACATGCGGTTCACCCGTTTTGAACGCATCCCAGGATTCCCACGCCTCGCGTAGAACGAAGCAGAGAATGCCCAGCGCCGCAAGCGCGTCGACCCACCACCAGTGAAAAAGGCCGTCCAACCCAAGCCCCGCCAGAAGCGTCCACGACATGTAAGCGCAGGTGAAGCTGCACATGGCGTCGCCGATCAAGCTCGGACTGTGCAACAAGCGGCCATAGCGCAATTTCTGCACGGCCAACCAGGGGGTCACAATGCTGCTGGCGGCGGCTGTGATCAACCCCAACAGCGTGAGCATGACAGATCTATGTAGACTGAACGCTTGTCCCGTTTTGACAGAGATGTATGCGGCGAGCGCAAACAGACAGATGGCGATGACACCACTGGCCCAGCGCTCCAGTCGCATTGAACGCTCAGTTTCTTCCGACTGGATCTCCAAAAAGAGACGAACGGCTAAGACCATGCCGCTGATGAGTTCGATCGCGCTGTCGACACTAAACGCCGAGAGCGACAGGCTGCCCACCCGGTAGGCGGCAATGGCGGCAAGAATCGCTTCAGTCATCACCCAACCAATGGATAACAACTCGAGCTCCAATGCGCCCTTGAGCAGTTTCTGTCGGCGCGTCATATGTGGTTCATACATGAGATGTCACCTCGTTCTCGTCACTACCGTCCACTTTGCTTTTATCTATCAACGCCACCATCAGTTGGTGTTGACAAACAGGGTGTTCAACAGCCCTTTCAGCATAGAGCCAAACACCTGCTGCACATGTTCGCCGACATAAACCCCACCTGTGTCCATCGCTGCTGCAAGCGCGCTGTCCCCGCCGTCTGTATCCAGGTTTGGCGCTTCATCATCAGCGGTCGAGGCCGGCACAGGATTTGGCATGGTGGTGGTCGATGTCGCAGGATCATTCGAGTATTCCATCACAGGCGGCGTATAACCGTCAGTGCCGGTTGCGGCATCTGCCTTGCCGCCAGCGGCAGATTGGGTGTTCGTTTGCGTATCCCCAGTCGCGTCACTTGGCGCCATCGCACTCACCGCCGTTGGCGCGCTGCTTTCACCTAAGTGGCTGATGGCTTCGGCGAATGCCGTGAATACCGTCCCACTGGCGCCAACGAGCAACCCGACAAAAATGACCCCAGCAACGGCATGTTTGAAGTTTCTGCGCGTTTGACGCCACGTTTGTCCCATCTCACACGACTCCTTTGCATCGTTTCTACTACAATCTATGCGGGTGTTTGCTAGATTAGCACCATGCAGGCGAAAGAATTGATGCTTTACGCCCGCAACGAGGCAGGAATGGGGCACAACGTGCAGAATAGAGGTGTAAATCAACGTTTTGAGGGATGGGCTTGAAATGGGCATAGGTGAAACGGGACAAATCGGCGCGGCTACGCCACAGCCATATCAAAATACAAATGTGACGACAGGGACGAGTCCCACGTCGCAGTTACAGGCTGAAAATCAAATGTTCGCCCAGTTGTTCACTGAGATATTGGCAAGCATGACGGCCGAAGAGACGAGTTTCCCGTCCATTGAAAATACAACCAGCTCGACCGACACTGCCGCACCATTCACGCTGTCGGGTATTCCTTCTTTCTATCCAAACCTATTGACGGCAATGACGCCTCAAGTCACCGTTCCAACCAGTTCGTCCACAGCGACAGCGTCTGACAACAGCGCGTCGTTTGCGGCCATCGTCAATCAAGCGGCAAATACCTATGGCATTTCGCCAAACCTGTTAAACGCCGTGATCGAACAGGAATCTAGCTTTCAACCTGACGCAGTTTCTGGTGCAGGCGCGCTTGGTTTAATGCAATTGATGCCCAGCACAGCGCAGACGCTTGGCGTGACGAATCCGCTCGATCCCACCCAGAACATCAATGGCGGCGCCAAGTATTTGAGTCAATTGCTGAGTCAATTCAATGGAAATGTCTCCCTTGCGCTGGCCGCCTACAATGCTGGACCGGGTGCGGTTACACAATATGGGGGCATCCCGCCATACGCCGAGACGCAAAATTATGTATCCAGCGTGTTGCAGAAGGCAGGAATGGCGACGAGCGAAGCTTAATCGTGCCGCCGACCTGAGTGAATTCCAGGGAGAATCTACTATCACGTCCGTCGACAAACCCTTGCGCCTGCTTGCAGGCCATCCCCAAACCCTATCAGAAATTTAGAAGTTTCCTCATCCATCATCGCGGACTGCACGGTTACTTATGCGTCGGTTCCCATCGTTGAAAGCCCTTCACACATGACATCTATCTTCTTTAATTAAGAAATTGTTAAGAAGTTTGCTCAATGTTTATTAAGATTCCTTCTTTATGCTATGTGCGAGCGGGCAAAACGCTTGTTTACGCCATCGTTCTGATCATTTTAAAAGACAACACGAGTCAAGGAGTTGAGTGGATGAGTGTACTTGAACTGCAGCGGGTTTGCAAAACATTGAGTAGACGAAAGATTTTGCATGACATTTCTATGCGTGTAGAAGAAGGGGAGGTGTACGGTTTTCTCGGGCCAAACGGGGCAGGGAAGACCACGACCATCCGGATCATCGCTGGACTGGTCCGAGCGTCTGCTGGCCAAGTGAAAATATTCGGGCATGATGTCCAGCGTGATCGGCGGCAGGCTTTGGAAAAAGTCGGCGCCATTGTGGAGAACCCCGAACTGTACATGTACATGACCGGCAGGCAGAATCTGCGTCACTTCGCCAAATTGGCGGGTATTGCGCAGATAGACGAGCGCATTGACGAAGTGACCGCCCTGGTCAAACTGGATGGACGCATTGATGAAAAAGTCAAAAGATACTCCCTGGGCATGCGACAACGTCTGGGATTGGCGCAGGCGCTGCTGAACCAGCCGAAACTGCTGATTCTCGACGAACCGACCAACGGGTTGGATCCAGCAGGGATGCGCGAATTTCGGGAATTGGTTCGAGCGTTGGCCAAAGACGGCATGTCCGTTTTTGTATCCAGCCATCTGCTCAGCGAGATCCAGTTGATGTGTGATCGGGTTGGCATTCTCAAAGACGGGCGCATCATCACCGAGGAACGCCTGACCGATTTGGCCTCTGCAGAGCAAAGCATGCGCATGCGCGTTGGACAAGCCACCACGGCGCAAAAAATATTGGCGACGATGGGACTCCAGTCCACCGTGGAAGCCGAACATTTGCTGACACTAGTCGCGGACGACGCCCAAATTCCAGCCATTGTCCGCACCTTGGTGCAACATGAGCAGGACATCTACGCGTTGGAACCCATCGCCACATCACTTGAAACGGCCTTCTTGGCGTTGACATCTGAATTGGACAAAGACACAGCAAACAGAGGGGGTGAAGCCAATGCGTGAATTGGGTCGCGTATTCTCCAATGAATGGTTGAAACTTGTGCGCAGAAAACGGCTTTGGATCACTACCATCATTGGCCTCTTGGTCATCTGTCTCTTTGGGCTGAATGAATATCAGACACACAAAGATATAAAATTCAGCGATCCAACGTATCAACTGCAAAATATCGAGGGGCAAGTGCAGAGCATCAAAGCGGAAATGAAATCTACCACAGATGAAGCGGCGAGAAAAGGCGATAATGCGCAACTGCAATCCCTAAAGAGCGAACAAAAATCTTTACAAGCGCAAATTGCACAGAACAAGACCTTGCAGACAGGCAATTGGAAGCCGATTGTCCAAAACGAGCTGAAACAGCAAACACAGGCGTATCAGCAAGCGGTTAAAGCAGCCAAAGCGAATCACACGCCGCCCCCGATGGGGAAGGAAGCGATTTTGGACGCGGCCTACCAACTCCAGCACAATGTGCGACCGTTCACGCCGTGGCAGCCATCCCCGTTCACGGAAGTGAGCCAATTTTTATCGACGGCGCTACGTCTGTTTGTGCCATTGATGGTCGTCATTCTGGTCGCTGACATGATTTCTGGCGAGGCCACCAGCGGCACCATTAAACTTTTGTTGATCCGCCCTGTGCCCAGGTGGAAAATCTTTTGCGGCAAGTGGGCCGTCAGTATATTTGCCACCGTGTTGCTCACATTTTTGATGTATGCCGCCCTCTTTCTGGTCTCCGGTCTCTTTTTTGGCTTTCATGGCGGCCAGCAACCGACACTCGTGGGCACCCAGTACCAGACGATGGCGTTGCCTGGCCAATCCGGCGGTACCGAATTGGCGCCAGACTACACGCACACTACGGCCATCTCCCAAATCCGCTTCCTTGGCAGCAGTTGTTTGCTCGCGATGCTGGCCATGTGCGTGATTGCGACCATCACACTGTTCTTCTCCAGCCTGTTGACATCCGCGATGGCGAGCACCGCCGCATCACTGGGCATCGTGATACTCGGTTTCATCATCACGACCATGTCCATCCACACAGCGTGGCTCAAGCTATTCTTCGCCATCCACCTGGATCCCGGCGATTTATGGAGTGGCGCCGTTTCTTCCGATCTCGGTTCACATCTCGGACTGCAGTTTGGCATCGTCACGCTCCTTGTTTGGGGCATCGTCGCCT
>NZ_JBHUCX010000099.1:22022-121217 GCF_042678105.1 Alicyclobacillus fodiniaquatilis | reverse complement strand
TACCCAGCAGTGAACACTGCTGGGTGGCAACCCTGTTGATTTTCATGCCTGTTTTACAAAACCGTCTCGCAGACCATCCCGCTCTACCTTACCAAGCGTACGCCTTTGGCGCCGGGCCCCCTGGTCCAGGAAAGATTTCGTCGAGTTGCGCCAATACGTCGTCTGTCAGTTCCAGCTCGACAGCCCGCAGCGCGCTGTCCAACTGATCCATCGTGCGCGGCCCGATGATGGGCGCCGTGACAGCCGGGTTGGCCAACAGCCAAGCCAAGGCGACAACACCGCCAGATTCGCCAAGCTCTTTACAAAGCTTTTCAAATGCCTCCAACTGGCCGCGCCGCTTTTCAATTTCCCCTTTTTGCCGACCTGTCCGCGTATCTGCAGCCGCCTGTAGCGCATTGCCGCTGAGCAGCCCACCTGCCAACGGGCTCCAAGGAATGATGCCAATCCCCAGATGTTGCGCAGCCGGAAGAACTTCCAACTCCGGCAAGCGGCAGAGCAAGTTGTACTTGTGTTGTTCGGAAATCAGGCCGAAGAAATTGCGCGCTTGCGCCTTTGCCTGTGCATTCAACAAATGCCAACCCGCGAAATTGCTAGCGCCGACATAATAGACTTTACCTTGTTGAACCAAACCTTCAAACGCTTCCCACAACTCGTCCCAACTGACGCTCAAGTCGACGTGGTGCATTTGATAGAGTTCGATATGGTCTGTCTGCAAACGCTTCAATGACGCTTCCGCATGACGCCGAATCTTAAAGCCGGACAAGCCCGCCACACCGTTCGGCCCGTCATTTGCATCCATGCCTTCGCCATATACCTTCGTCGCCAATACGACCTTTTCGCGCCGTCCGCCACCTTGAGCAAACCAACGACCGATGATTTCCTCTGTCCAACCACGACGATCCCGACCGCCATACACATTGGCGGTGTCAAAGAAGTTGATGCCTGCATCCAACGCCGCATCCATGATGCGATAGGATTCTTTCTCCTCGGTTTCGGGACCGAAATTCATCGTGCCCAAGCACAGGCGGCTGACTTTCAACCCAGAGCGTCCTAAATTGGTATGTTTCATTCTATTTACGCCTCCTTAAGAAGATGGATGTGCTTTCTCTAAATCAACGTAATCTCGCCAACGGTGAACGGGTTGCCACCCCAACAATCGCTTGGCTTTCTCATTGGAAAACAGCGTCTCATAGCCATCAAGCGGCGCACGATAGTCCGTGACATGTGGATAACTGGCCACCATCAAATCGCGGCTCTTGATATCCATGCTCGTGTCATCCGCCGCAATGTTGAGCGCGACGCAACCCAGCCCTTCCCGTTCCACAGCAAGGCGGTAAGCCGCCGCCGCATCCCGCGTGTCGATGTAGCTCCAGAGAATGCGTTCTCGCGCTTTTGCATCGTGCACAAAATTCGGGAAGTTTTGATACATAGAAGGCGCAATCACATTGCCAAGGCGCATTGACACCACTTGTATCCCCGTCTTGCGATGAAACATCTCGGCTGTCTCTTCATTGACAATCTTCGAGAGTCCATAGCTGTCCTGCGGCAACTGCGGATGCGCTTCATCGATAGGCACGTACTGTGGCGCTATCGGCTGTACCGCAAACACAATGCCATAGGAAGATTCGCTGGAAGTGATGACCGCCTTGCGAATCCCTAGTGCCGTTGCCGCCTCAAGGATGTGGTATGTAGACAAGACGTTGTTCGCAAACGTCACCTCGTTCGGGCGCAGATACGCTGCAGGAATGGCCGCCAAATGAACGACTGCATCGGCCCCCTCCAACACCCCGTACACCTCGCGAAGGTGATTTAGATCAGCGATGATGGTGCGGCAAATCGGTTTCGCCGGGTGCTTTGTGTCGACGTTGACGACTTCATAGCCGTGATCGACAAATTCGCGCAGCACCCATGGGCCAAGTAGCCCGCTTCCACCGGTGATGACCACTTTCGCCATTCGCCACCCTCCTTCGCTCGCCCAGTGGGCATATTTTGTGCCTCGTTATCAGTGTAAGACGACTGATTTGTTTTTTAAAGAAGTGAAATGCTTGTGATATTATTACATTATCTATACTTGCTAATGATTTGTAAGCAAAGTAAGCAGCCTCAGGTTTTCTAGAGACTGCTGATCACAGAAAATAAAGTTGTATGCTCAAATTCCTCACTAAATTTTACGGAGTCTCATAAGTCTTCACGAACAGAAGAACGCTGTTACCCACGTTCGCAAATTGATAGCCGACTGATTTTTACAACTCTCTTACAATGCTCGTCCGCGCTTTATAGTAAATTGAGATGGGGGTGATTTAGTGGCCTACATTCTTGTAGTTGAGGATGAAAAATCGATAAATGACCTGATTGCGATGAATCTTTCATTAGTTGGCCATACTAGCAATCAAGCGTATGACGGCAACGAAGCGCTCGATCTCTTACAGCAAAATACGTACGATCTTGTCATCATGGATATCATGCTGCCTGAAATAGATGGGTATTCCCTCATGCAATTCGTTCCCGAAGAATCCCCGGTCATCTTTCTCACGGCAAGGGGTAACCTGTCAGATAGGGTCAAGGGGCTTAATCTGGGTGCTGACGATTATATCGTAAAGCCCTTCGAAACAGTAGAATTACTTGCCCGTATTCAAGCCGTTCTTCGACGTACGCACCGATCGCCCGGTATTTTTTCCGTTGACGGTACGGTTGTCAACTTAGAAAGCAGAACCGTCACCGTTGAAGGGTGCGAGATTGAGCTTACCCTTCGAGAATATGAATTGTTGGAAGTCCTGATTCAAAACAAAAACGTCGCCCTCTCTCGTGAAAAGTTACTCAAAATAGCGTGGGATTACGACTATTTAGGAGAGACAAGGACCGTGGATGTACACATCCAGAAGCTTCGCCAGAAGCTGCGTTGGAACAACAGGATCAAAACGGTATATAAATTAGGATATCGCCTGGAGGTGGACGATTGAAATTTTGGCAAAAATCCTTCTTGGCAATCTTAGTTTTGTTCGTCGTGTCCATCAACATTTGTTTATACCTGACTTCTAAATACAGCTTTTCTCTAAACGCGCAACAGGAAAGAGAGCGGGCTATTGGGGAATATCAATTTATCTCGAATGGCATGTTCGAGTCTATGAGCAGCCTAAACTATCGCCAACAGGGTATTCCGACAGTTTCTTCTGTAGACAGCCTGATGAGCACATTTGCGGCCTACTATACAAAACAAAACGTGTACCTGGAGCTTACACAATCAAGCAAGTTGCTTTTTTCCAATGTCCCTGCGGCGGTGAAAGCCAGCTTGAATGCTACCAAATTGCCAAAGTCCGGATACACAATGAGAATATTCGCGAGAAGTGGAACTCACTATCTGTGCATTGTTGGCCCAATAAGCGGACTAAATGGAAATTACACTTTAGCTTATGTCAGCAACCTCTCCGATTTGTATAACAGCCATGCCAGACTCACTCGCTATCTGATTTTCGTGAGTGCCGTCATTGAAACACTTTTGGCACTTACACTGCTGTTGATCCTGCGGAAACTTACGCATCCGATACGACTTATGCAAAAAGCAACCCGCAAGATCGCCGGTGGGGTTTATGGTGAGCGAATCAGGATATCTGGCAAAGACGAATTTCATGACCTAGCCGAAAACTTCAATCTGATGGCGGTGAGCATTCAGGAAAAGATTGACGAGTTGGATAGAAACGTTCAGGAGAAGCAGGGCCTCATTGACAACCTGGCCCATGAACTGCGGACGCCGTTGACCGCTATTCGTGGACACGCGGAATACCTCCTAAGTGCACATACAAATGAACAGAATCGCGCCAAAGCGGCGGGATACATCTTCAGTGCGACTGACAGAATGCAAGACCTGGTTCATAAAATTCTTGACTTGGCTTTAATCAGAAACAGCAAACTGGATCTCCAAGAAATCCAGCCTTCGGAACTACTCAGTCAAGTTGAGTCTTTGACAGCGCCAAAACTAAGGGAAAAGCACATCAAGTTAGAAGCTCGTTGCGCATTGGAAAATCGGCTAACAGGGGACTCCATTCTCCTGCAATCCCTGCTCATCAACCTAATTGATAATGCAGCAAAGGCATCAAGGCCCAATTCAATGATTACACTATCCGCTTACTTCGATTCCGCACCGATACTGGAAGTTCGGGATTTTGGCTGCGGAATGGATAAAGAGCAGCTTTCTCTCATCTTTGAGCCATTCTATCGCGTGGATAAGGCGCGATCGCGCAGCTCCGGCGGTGTTGGCTTGGGATTGTCACTATGCCGTGAGATTGCGAATTTACATCATGCGCAGTTGAGAATCCACTCGCAACTTGGGAAGGAAACCACGGTACAGATCGTTTTTACAACTCCTTTACAACCTCCTGATAACTTCATAACCTCCGCGGATATATGATTTGCTCGTAGTTCAATCACACAACAGCGAGGTGTAGGAAACATGTCCAAGTTCAAAAAAGCAGTCGGTAAGGCCTGGGTGTTTGGCGCAGCCGCCGCGGTCATTGTCGGGAGCGGATCTACGATGGCGATCGCGCTCGGTCAGAATGCCACCGCCTATGCAGCAACGACTGCGCATATCGCCACAAAACAGGTTCAGACTTTGCCCAGCCCTCAGATGTCCAATCTGCCCCAGAGTTCAGGGGGATACACGGTCGTTGACGAGTCCAAACACCTACCGAGCCAGCCTTCAGCTATGCTTCTGGCCAAATTTAAACTTGAGGATAGCGCGAAGGGCATCACGGCCACTCAGCAACAATTACAGCAACAGTACAGTGAATGGACTGCGAGCAACACGCCTGGCGCAAAAGACATGTCAGCACAGCAAGCGGCTGCCTATGCTGCGCCTTATGTTGAACAAGCGTATGGTTTGGACTTGAAAGGCTATACTGCAAAGACCGAGTTTATGGCGCTTCCGACTCCTAATTCCGCCCAATGGGTTGTTACATTCTATCCGCCAAATGAAGACAAACCAATAGACGGCTACTCATGCACCATAAATTCCGTGACTGGCGAATTCATCGATTTGGAACTCAGTGCCGGGGGCGGAGAGACATCGATTACCAACTTGACCTATCCGTGGCTAATACCCACCGCCGCACACGATATATCAAAGCTCTTGCCGAAGAATGTATCCATCACCAGCACCAAGATCGTCGGGCATAAAGCTGGAGCCGTCTACTTTGTCAGCAATTTGTCCAACGGGTCTGCTTTCGGTGTTGCCTTGAATGAAACCAACAAATCGGCTTTTTGGTACCATTATTTCCCGAGTGGTTACGACGGGCTTTGGGACGGTTACAATTCTTAAGTAAAAGCAGGCTTATTGACAAGTCAATTTAATGAGCCGCAGCCCTCTAGGTAGACAAGGGAATTGGAATCCTTGGAGCAGTTCTGCTTAGAGGGCGCTTTTACACGATAGGCTCATTCCAGGAATCCTGTGCAGGTGTAGCACGCACATGGGGAGGCTGATGATGACATGACACCAACTGCCAATTGCTTGACAACTGTCGAGGAACTATATGTTCAAACCAGTTCAACCTCACTCAGACATTCTTTAAACCAAGACACCCTTACCAGCCCCCTTGTCTGATTTCACGGAAAGCGTTTCGACCTCATTACGCCTTATATGACTCTGTCTTGAGCCAATTTTCAGTTACTCCGATAGAGTCGATATTGCATATTCCTGCCCGTTACCGCAAGAGACCTACGTTGCCGTTGATGCATAATTATTCGCGCTTCAGGTAAAGCAATGGCCAGCAATGCAGCCGAGGTATTGCCTGATAGTACTTGGGGTCAGTATACAGCTCTATTTTCTAATACACGACTTTACTTTTCGGGATACAACTTTATTTTCCGTGATCAGCTGGCGCGATGCCGATCATGCGGCCATCACGAGCGTGCTCCCCACCGAAGTATTCCACAAGTGTGCGAACGGATCCGGTGGCGTCCATTATGAACTATCAACGAACTTAGACTCATTAATCTTTGGAAACGACATGGAAGCCTACTTTCCAGTTCAGTAGCGCACTTATCTGAATACCATTGGAGATTCATCACCTGGCAAAGCGTCGGGTCATCGTTGGGAAGGAATACAATCGGCTGATTAGCCCCAGTAAATCTTACAATTGCCTCTTCCGATTTAAAGGTCTGCAATGCCTCAAGAGCATTTTTAGCATACAACGCGATGACCATGAGGTCTCCGTCAATTGATTTTGTTGGTATAACATCCGTTAGATTTCCATACTCGGGTGACTTCGTTTTAATGTATGCCTTTTCTTTGCTTATCTCGAATTGTATCTCGTGGTTTCGCGGCGCGATGACCATCGCTCGATCAATAGCAGAAACGATTTGACGTGTGTTCACCACGATTTGTGTGATGTGGATCTTCTTCGGAATAAGGCGATCAATTTCGACAAACGTACCTTCAATAATTCTTGTGTAGAACCTTAAGGAGCCAGCTGTGAACAAACAATGGCTTGAAGTGACGGTTAAGGATACTTCATCTTTCAAATCAGGCAAAATCCGCTCTAGCTCAATGAGGGACTTCGCAGGAACGATTACGTTAACCAACGAGGTCAATCCGGTTTCTAACCTGATGTTTTTCGTTGCAAGGCGTAGAGAATCCGTTGCAGAAAACGATGCTTCGTCACGGTCAAGATGCACGTGAACACCGGTCAGAATTGGGCGCGACTCTGATTTAGATGCAGCAAATGCCGTGCTTCTGATGCAATCACTCAATAGGTTCGCGGGGATTCTCACGTCAGGGATACCCGACACCATCGGTAATTGTGGAAATAGATCCGTCTCTATTCCAAAGAGGGTACATTCGAACTCACCTGAACGGATGGTTCCAGTGTTGTCAGGTGCAACTTCAATGTCTATTGCCGAGCTAACTAACTTACGTATGATATCTATTAGCTTTTTAGCAGGAAGCAACGCGCTGCCCTCTTGAGCCACATCAATGTTCACATCATCTGCTGATCGAAGGCGGTTCACGATACCAACTTCTAAATCGTATGCTGTTACGATTCATCGCGAGCCTCGATTAGCACCGCTGTCAGGGCATGAATGGTTGTTCTAGAAGCTACTGCCGACGAGACACTGAGTAATAGTTCTAAAAACGCCTGTCTGCTGGTTTCAAATTTCATGTAGTCGCCCCTTAAATCGTGCAATTTTCTCGAGTTTCTGTCATCTCAATTTATCACACAAATCTTAGCAAGCGGTGATTCATTTATCGACGATATATCTTAAAAGCGAGATGAATCACTATTCAGCTAATCTGCCCGATCCCAACAAGAACTATGGGAAACGGACGCATGTTTATGCACATACCAGACAACACAGTTCTTGAATTTATGCCCCCTTATGTGCCACAAGCGAATCAACAAATCTCCTAGAGACTACTTTTGGACAACGGTATTGCATTGTAAATGGCTTTGAATGTTTGCCGCAGAAGGGTCACGTTGGGTAGCTTTCGCTGCAGTTCGTACTTACGCAAGAGAGTGCCTTCAGTGTTCAGC
Organism: Alicyclobacillus fodiniaquatilis; assembly: GCF_042678105.1. Taxonomy (NCBI): domain Bacteria; kingdom Bacillati; phylum Bacillota; class Bacilli; order Caryophanales; family Alicyclobacillaceae; genus Alicyclobacillus; species Alicyclobacillus fodiniaquatilis. Next base: position 113,694 of record NZ_JBHUCX010000099.1, on the reverse strand, counting down.
CATTGAACCAGTTCCTTTTTGACCATTGGTGGGTAACCACCCTCCAATGCACCAATTGCCGACTGATTCGTCATAAGTATGTCATATGAATATTGGTGAGGGATACCCATTCCATCTAGTGTTGTGATACCTGAACGCAACGCACCTACGGATTGAGAAACAAGCGAAATTTTACCCATACGTGTTTCTAGAGGAGTTTTCAACTTAAAGCCTTCCGTGGCGGTATCAATAGGCGCAGCGAAATTAACCATAACCGCATCTAAGGTATTATTATCGTTAGACTGTGTGCGTCGTAATTGCACTAAATTCACAGCAAAAGAACAAATCAGCAAACTACCTATAATGTAAAATAATGATTTCCGCAGCTTGTTAGTCACCTCCATTGTTTATCTATTTTACCAAAGTAACTCCTCATATTGGCAGCCTATCTTATATCGCAAACTTGCCCATATCGATCATTCAACCGATATTGAATATTTATGAAACGTGATTTCTGACATCTTCTGTCGTTCTTGCTCCAGTATGCTCAAGATGCTATTCGTACACCATTGCCCCTGGCTTATCCACTAACATGACTTTGATCACGGTGCTCCCTCCCTCAGTCCCATCTCGACCTGTTGGTCCACGCTTGAATCCTTACTGTTCGTACCAATGTGCTTTCTTATAGTGCCTTCACTAGACGAAAGACTCCGGGCCTTGACTTAAATCCTATTCGTTGATTCACCGCCAACATTCGTGCGTTGGTGGAATCGTTATCGGTGCGTACACGTGTGCCACCGCGTTTTGTGACATAGTCGATGGCCTTGATATTGACTGCGAGCGCAAGTCCACGCCCTCTGTAGTCCAGGTGTACGCCTGTTAAGTTGTGATAGTAAATGTCATTTTCATGATGAAATCCAGTCAGAACACCCATGTCCTAATTGCGTATCTCTGTCTGTTAACTGAACAATGAGAAGATTTCCCCATGTGTAATCATACACTTTACGCTTCGCTAGCTTGCCCGTAAACGCAATTACCGAACAAATGTATCCTTTGCCAGCTGCGACCGAGCAAGATAAACTGCACTTATGATGTACAAAAATGCGTAGACAAAGTCGGCGTAAAACGATAGCACTGGACTGTGAATAGAGAACGCGAAATATATGCTGTAAAGGAAAGCGGCTGCAAGGTAGACAATCGCCAGTGGTCGGAATGCTCGTTTTCTCTTCATGAATAGGATTAACAACGTAATATTCAACACTGCTCTTAAAACCGACCAGACGCTTACAAGCAGTGGTTGCGTGGTCGCAGATGCTCCTACAATCCACCTTAGGATTTCACTGACAAGACCTAGAGCACCCAATACACCCGATATCCATACAGCCACTTTAATTAACTTTAATGGTCCACGGATTGGAATGCGTTCATCACGTGCTGTAGCCGACGGCAATGATTCTTTGATTTGGTCCCGGTTTAAAAATCGCAATATGCCATCTCCAATGTTGTGTATATCGTTGCTGCTTCCGACGGATTCGTTCTTGTACTATGCTGCACGTTTGTTCAATACCCATTTTACAGGAATGTCGTATCTTTATGCGCCAAAAGAAAAGCGAATCGCCTTGGCCACAAGACCAAGACGACTGAATCCAGTTTACAATTTTATTTTCTGGTTCACATTTATATTTTTCAGTTCACAACTATATCTTCCGCAAACAACTGCTTTTCTATCATTTAGTGATGCGAAGCACATGTGTCGCGCCCCTCAAGAAACGAAAGCTCGTCGGCATTAGCTCGACGTCAACACCTTCTGTTTTGAGTGTGTCTAGCAGTTGGTTCAGTTCCGGATAGCGCTCCCGCGCAAACGTCGCCAACGGATAAATCCGGATTTGGCCACCTGGTTTGCAGACACGAATCAGTTCCCGAACGGCGTTCAAGTGAAATGGCAAATCAAATTGATCGTGATACAGGAACAAAAAGTGGCTGCACAAAACCAAGGAAAACGCGTTGTCCGCAAAAGGAAGACTCGGCAGTTCTCCGCGAACATAGCGTTGATGCTGCTGATCTTTTTGGTAATCTGCCACGAAAAATTCCAAAGAGCGCAGGCGATTTTCTTCATGGGCCGCTGGACTGCCGTAATAGTCCCAATCGTACACATCCGCCAATTTGACCAACTTCTCTGTCGCTGCTTTCGTCTCCCGCTCTCCATGTGCCTGGATGGTCTCCGGCAAAAGCGTATACAATGGATCCACTGCGGTTGTCTGCAGCCCTTTTTGCTGTGCTTCCGCGCAAAAAGAAGCCGCACCAGCAGCCACATCCAAAATCGGGCCGTGCGCCAGCATTGCCGACGTCAATTGGAACATGTCGACATATTCCTGAAAGGATCTGCACGTCATGGCCACGCCAATTTGCTCATACACAGCTTTCGGTTCTTCGGTCATTACACTCATCTCTCCTCTGCTCGTCTGAATCATCCGTACTTTCAACCCACAACCATCCGCACTGCCCGATTTGGCTGGCAGTTCACGTGATGCGCTCGGTACGGTTTGGTGGGACGCGATAGCGATGACTCATCTCAGCTCAACTCATCTCAAATAAAAATTTACCATATAAACCGTGGGTAAGTGAGTGCGGTTATGCGACAATCTCATTCTATATGAGAGAAACTGGATGATTGTGTATAATGAATGAGACACAAGATAGCGCTTACCTATATTCACATCCATTTTCGAAAACGAGGAATCCATATGCACCAAGTTTTGGACTGTACAATTTCCGACCTTGAGTTGACCAAATGCACAGCACATTTCGTTCCCGAAAACGATGTGTATTACTTTCGCGACGCTGAGCTGATGGAGACATTTCTCAAGCTGGGCATACCCGTATACAACCGGGAGGAACTGCATGCGAGCTTCCCGGGCTTTGGCCTTATGTATAGGACGCTCTATATGACTTGGAAGATACCAGAGGATGCATACGTGGTTCTATTGCAACAGCGCCAACTGGACAGAATCAGCGACGAACAAAGACTGCAGCTGTTTAGGCAACAGGTAGCGTTAAAGCGCGGCCATGTCTATGATGAGCGTTGGATTGAAGCGTTTGCGCCGCCTGTGCGCCATATCGTCACCGTGGAAAACCAACGCTACTATCTGCTTACGACGGACGACTGGCAGTTGTTCAGCGAGGAAACACGCCAACAGTGGGTGTTAAAGTGGCTCAAGGAGTGGAACAAAGATGATCCACGTGGCATCCGGAACTTTTCCCGCAAACATGCAAGTGTCCCCTACGCGCTGCTTGATGTTTACGCGAGCACATTTGCCGGTGAAAGTGGCCCAAACTGCTTCGCAGCCGCCATCGCTGCAGTTGTCGCTGGTATCGGCCAAGATCTCGAACAAAGCCAGACCCTAATTCGCCACTGGCTGCATCAAGCGCCGTTTTTCCGCCTGCTCAGCGCACAAGGCTACACAAAATACACCGAATGCCAGACCACGGCTGATTTGCAATCAATGCAGCCAGCAGACGTGTTGGTTTGGTGCACTGGCGAAGGTGAAGCAGGACATGCAGCATTTGTCGTGGATGACGGACTTGTATTCCAAAAACACGGGCAAGGCATTGAAGATCCATGGCAGGTATTGCGCATTGAGGACATTTGGTACAACGAATATCTGAAAACAGACGGCCATATCGCCATATATCGGCGGTGTTCGTGAATTTCGTGTAGCAGCGTACCGGTTGGGGCGCCCCTATCACCGGCGCCCCGTCATATACTGCTCCACACAGGCCACAAACGTGGCCGTTGTTCCTTGGCGCTCCCTGGTCACCACATACGTATGTCCCACAGGCAACGAAAGCGATGGCACATCCACTTCGACGATCCGCCCCAATATCAGCGATTGCCGTATCATCGAAGCAGGCAGAAATGACGCCGCCAGTCCTTGCTCGACAAAATGCAGGCTGACATGGGCGCGGCTGACCCGCATCGTCCGCAAGGTTGGATACAGCATGCGCAGTTGCACGACGAAATCATCCCAGAATACAGGATGATTGTGCGTGATGATGGGATAGCGCAAAATGACCTCATCGATGTGTTGGGCTGGTCCATCGTGATCGAACATGCCCGCTGGCGCGACTAGGCGAATTGGGTCCTCGTACAGCACTTCACTGCGCAAACGGCGCGAAATGGGCTCCTCCCGCGAGAACCCGATATCCGCCTCGCCCGTCTCCACCAGGCTGCAAACTTCTGCCGAATCAGCCACCAACAGCGCAATCTGCAAATGTGGATACGCTTGTTGCATGATGTCCATCCAGCGCGCCAAATAGGTCATCGCGACAATCGGCGATGCGGCCACCGTCAACGTTTCCGTATAGGATTGCTGCCAGCGCGCCAGATCTTCCTGTCCGGCGACATACGCCTCGTATACGCGCTTTGCGTGTTGGCGCGCGCGTTTGCCCGCCTTGCTCAACTCGATATGGCGACCGACGCGATCAAACAATTTTACCCCCCAGGCTTCCTCTAACTTGCGAATGTGCAATGAAACAGTGGGCTGAGCGATGTGTAGTCGCTCAGCTGCGCGATGATAATTGCCTTCCTCGGCAGCGACGAGAAATGTCCGCAACCATGCGATTTCCACCGTGACACCCCCTTATGAATCATCACGTTATGTAATTGATTTGATTACATTTAATCATTATACATTTTCGATGACCTTGATTACACTAATCCTGAACACATAGATGGAAACTTGGGTGCCATCTGCAGGGCTGCAATCGGTCGACATTTTCCCTGTTGCCAGCTATCGCATTGCAGAAGATTGGCTTGTTTTCGAAAGGATGAGGAAAAATGGCCTGGGTCAACGGATTACAGGATGTTGTTGCAGCAAAAACCGCGATTTCGGACATTGACGGCGAACACGGGCTTCTATCCTATCGCGGCACGGCAATTGCCAATTTGGTGGGGAACACGTCCTATGAAGATGTGGCGCACTTGTTATGGACAGGGAATTTGCCAACAGAATCAGAACGTCAAGCGACCTTGGCGGCGTTCCAGGCTGGTCGCCAGTTGAATGCGGACGTGATGGACATGATGGATCACTTGCCACACGCTTTGCACCCGATGGATGCGGCGACCATTGGCTTGCTCGCGGCGTCGAGTGACGATGCCGCCAACACGGTGGAAACTGCCATCCGGATGGCGGCCGCTTTTCCGGTACTTTTGTTGCGCCATCACGCCAATCAACAGGGCCGCGTTCGCGTGGCGCCCAGAGTAGACTTGGGTCAGGCCGCCAATTTCCTGTACATGCTGCACGGCGGCAAAGAACCCTTGCCAGAGGCCGTGGCGGCGCTCGAAGCCTACTTGATTCTGACGATGGAGCACAGTTTGAACGCCTCGACGTTTGCCGGACGTGTCGCAGCCTCGACGCGCGCCAGCATGCCCCGCGCCCTAGCTGCTTCCCTGATGACGATGACTGGACCGCTGCACGGTGGGGCGCCCAGCAAGGTCATGGACATGTTTGATGCGATTCAAACACCAGCGCGCGCAGAGACGTGGCTGCACGACCAGCTTGCCAAAGGAGCGCGCATCATGGGGTTTGGCCACCGCGTCTACCGGACCGTGGATCCGCGCGCGCATGTGCTCAAACAAATTGCCATCGACGCCTTGGCCGGAGAAGCGAGTCTGGCATTAGCACTCACCGTCGAAGCAAAAGCACAGGCCTTGCTCGCCGCTTTGAAACCAGGGCGACGCTTGTACGCCAATGTCGAATACTGGGCAGCCTGCGTCCTGCGCACACTTGACATCCCCCGCGCACTGTACACAGCCACCTTTGCCAGCAGTCGCATCGTCGGCTGGACCGCGCATATTCTGGAGCAGTACGCCTGTGACACATTGATTCGACCACAGGCCATATACGCGCCTTAAGTGAAGCCAAAAGCCCCGCCGCCACTTTGGCAACGGGGCTTTTGGCTGACAAATGTCACTTTGTATCAAACCTTGAGCAGCAAGACTGCCCGATGCAACTCCAACTAAAAAGTGAAAGCACGCTTTCACTCTAATCCTTCAGATTGACCCACGAAGTGCTTAACCCATCCTTCAGCACCCGAATCAGAAAGTGCAATTCATCCGAGCTATATCTTTGCAAAAAGCCGAAAACCCCTTTTTCAATCTCCTCATGTAAAGCCTGGTGGAGTTGAAACAATTCTTCGCCAAGCGGCGTCATACGGAAGAGAATCTCTTTTTTATTGTTCGGCAATGTCTCAGTCCGAATCAATTTTTGGGCGACCAACCGCCGTGTAACTTTCGAGACGCTGCCTTTTGGAAAGCCAAACTGTTTGGAAATGGTAATCCCATTGACCGGTTCCAGTCGCCCGATGGCATCGAGCACATGCAACATCAGCACGGTCGTATCCTCTAATATCTGCGCTAATAGTGGATTGGCGCAATGTTTGATCAGCCAGGCTTTTTCGTCATCATCTTCCTGTTGGTACCGTTTCCCGATCTCCGTGAACAGGCTGATGATCTCTGCAGCAAGCGGGATCGTATCCTGTGTATTTTCGTCATTGTCCGTCGTATTTTTCCCATCTGTCATAGCGTCATCACCTGATGATTTGATATTGCCGCGTGTCGCCGACATTCGCCACCTTTTTTACAAGTATAGCAAACAATCCGCGACAACGAAGGAGATGCCGCCCACAATGTTTCCAAGAAACAATATTGACAGAAACACAATCGCACCTTATGATTGTTTCCAAGAAACAATCCAAAATGAGGCGATCTCAATGCACATGCAAGCCGTCCGTATTCACGCATATGGAACCCCTGAAGTCATGCAGTTGGAGACATTGTCTATCCCGACGCCTGGCTCTGGCCAAGCACTGGTGCGCGTGGAAGCGGCATCCGTCAATTTTCTCGATATTCAGCATCGCCGCGGCGATCTCGTCAAGCAAGCGTTCTATCAGCAAAAGGCTGGTCTGAAAATGACTTTGCCCACCATCATCGGCAGCCAAGGCATTGGCACTGTCGAATCGTTCGGCCCTGATACGGCAAATCCCCGTGTGCATACCGGAAGCCGAGTCGCCTTCTTTGGCAGTTCATATGCGACTCATGCGGTCGTCCCAGCTGCACATCTCATCCCTGTGCCAGACGGCATCTCCCTTGAAGAAGCGGCGGCAGGCCTGAATCAAGGTTTTCTCGCTTACGCGTTCACACATCACACGTACCCGGTTAAACAAGGCGACTGGTGTCTGGTTCAAGCGGCAGCAGGCGGGCTGGGACATTTGATTTGTCAGATAGCCAAACTGCGTGGCGGTCGAGTGATTGGCGTGACCTCCAGCGCAGAGAAAGCCGACATGGTCAAAGCGATGGGCGCTGATGAAGTGATTCTCTCCCAACAAGCGGATATCGCCAAAGAAGTACAGCGCATCACCGAGGGGAAAGGGGTCCATGTGGTTTATGACGGCGTGGGCAAAGACACATTTGAAGCCAATCTCGACAGCTTGACGCCTGGCGGCTACCTCGTCATCTACGGCCAATCCAGCGGCTATGTGCCGCCGTTCGATTTGATGCGACTCCAAGAAAAAGGTTCCCTGTTTATCACACGGACGAATGGTTTACCCTACACCCATGAATATCCGACTTACCTACAACAATTTGCAACCTGGCTCAAGGAAGGAAAGCTGTCTATCCGAATCGATCACACATACGCATTGGCAGATGCAGCCAAAGCGCACAAAGCTGTTGAACAGCGGAGATCGAGTGGGAGAATTCTGTTGCTGCCGTAGATTGCAACTCCAGCGAAATTTCACGGTCTGACACTCGCCATCATTTTAGACAGCAAAAAGGAGCCAAAGGGGCTCCTTTTGCCTTTTCATCGTCAATGCGTGACCATATCGGCGTCATCCATCGTCATCACCGGATGCAATGCCACATTCAGCCCTTTGGCGACCACGTAGGCCACATCGTCCATGAAATCGTCCACTTCTTTCGGCGTGACCACCAAGTTGTTTTCCATCGGATCCAACACCTCGCGAATCAGATGCCATTTTTCGGCTGACGATAGCTGATCAAACAAGGCCGAAGCCCCATTGCCTGGCACTTGCTCCCGCAACTGATGCAAGACCAATTCAATCGCGTCGTTGGCGATGGTCGCAGCTTCTACCACCGTCGGCACGCCAATGGCAATGACCGGTACACCAAGCGATTCCACGTCCAGCGCCGCGCGATGGTTGCCGACGCCAGCGCCTGGTTGAATGCCGCTGTCGGAAAGCTGAATGGTCGCATTGACCCGCGTGAGCGATCTCGACGCCAATGCGTCAATGGCAATGACCGCGTCCGGTTTGACCTTGTCCACAATCCCGCGGACGATCTCGCTGGTTTCAATGCCGGTCAGCCCCAACACGCCTGGCGATACGGCTGCAATGGAGCGATAGCCCTTGCCATCCCCGAGCACGTCTGGCATGTATTGAAACAAATGCCTGGTGACAAACAATTTCGTCACCACCATCGGCCCCAATGCGTCTGCGGTCACATGTTCATTCCCCAATCCAATGACGAGAATGGACGCGTCTTCAGGCAATTTGATGAGCCGATTGAATTCGTCGGCGAACGCTTCGGTCACTCGTTCCTGCAAATCTGGATCCCGCCGACGCAAACCTGGTATTTCGAGCGTAATGTAATTCCCTTTGCGCTTCCCCAAGCGCCGTTCAGCGACTTTCGTCCGCACTTTTACACGTGTGACCGCAAAGCCGTCAAATTCTTCATGAGATTCATCCACGCCATTGATACTGCGCCCTTGCTCGCGGGCCAATTCATGTACTTCCATCGCCAGATCTGTGCGTGGACTGTAGTGAGAAAGCGACTGATGGCGCTCATGCAACTTCATCCAGCGGGTATGCCCATGTACTTTGATTCGATTCACGCGATTTTACCTCCCGTTCTAACTCACTTTTGTTGCGGCGAAGCGCCCGATGTGGTAAAATCTCTTTCGTCTGTAATGGATGCCGGTTTGTGCAACTGGAGGTGAACCATTCATGCCGAACATCAAATCAGCAGAAAAACGTGTACGTATTGCACAGCGCCAAACACTGCGGAATACGTCGATGAAATCCGCTCTTCGTACAACCCTCAAGAAGTACGAAGCATCACTGACTCAACAAGACGTTGAACAGGCTCGCGACGCGCTTCAAACAGCAACTCGCGCATTGGATAAAGCGGTCACCAAAGGAATTCTGCATAAGAACACTGCTGCACGCAAAAAGTCGCGTTTGACAAAGAAGTACAACGCTTTGGCAAGCAACGCGTAAGAAGATGCATACCTAAAACGACCCTTCGCAGCCACTCGGCTGTCAGGGTCGTTTATTTTGTTGCCCTTCAATCAAATCGTCCACATGTTGCTTCGCCAGTTCCTGCTTGGCCAAATAAACCATTTTCCGCACCATCGGCCCACCAATTTGGCCGCCGATCCGCCCGGCATCGCGCGTTGTCATATCCCCATTGTCGCCGTGTTCGTTGTATCTGACATGAATCTTGTCCGCGGCTTCCTTTGCCGATGTTACTTCCGTTTCCGGCTCCTTGTACTCCACCAGCCGCAACTGACCATTTGGGCCAATGGTATGCACCGCTTTGCCAGGCACTGTCTCTTTTTCTGATTCCGACATACAGAAGCACCTCCTGTTGTCTTACTGTACCCGTGCTGATGGCCTGGTACTCCTCAAGCGGATGGATTCCAACGTTTTGCAAAATGCCGCTCACACACCCGCAACATTTTTTGCACACTGTAACATGAACAATTCGATGGCATGCTGGGGATCTCGACGTCCGCGCTTGACGTCCAACTCGATGTCCGCCGCTTGCGTAATGGTCCGCTCTAGCGCGGCCAAAGGGATCTTCTTCGACTGCCTGTCGGCGACCCGCAGCGCAAACGGATGGGCTTTGACTTCTTTGGCGATATCATCAAGCCGCATTCCTTTTTGCTGTAAGGCCTTGGCATACCACATCAGCCGCAATTGCCGCGCGAGCATGGCAAGCAGCGCAAGCGGATCATACCCTTGTCGTTCTATATCCACCAAGTGCTCGGTTGCTGTGACAAGTTGCCCTTTAATGACGTGATCGACCCAATCAAATACAGTCTCCTCCAAGGTTTGTGTCACAAGCATGCGCACATCTGCCTCTGTCACGGCTTTACCGCCTGCGTACAAGCCCACTTTATGTAGTTCATTGCGCGCCAAAGTCACCGTCCCTGTTCGCCGCCACAACTCTGCAAGCGCATTTCCCTGAATCTGAATCGCTTGTTCGGTTGCATATGCTTGCAGCATTTTGAGGGCTGCAGCTTCCTTTGGCGTCTGGCACGATACGACAAGGTGTCGCTTTGCCGCCTTTGTGATTTTTTTGCGCTCGTCCAATTTATCCGCTTGTACAGTCAGTACCAAAACGCGGTTCGAAACCGGATTCTGAAGGTAAGATTCCAAAGCTTCGCCCTGCGCGCTGTTCTTTCCCTGACTCAGAAACACTGTGCAATTGTTGATGACCACAAGCGGCTGTTGCAGAAAAAATGAAACACTTTGCAATTCAAGCAGCGCTTGCTCGACACCATCTTCCTCAAAATCATACCGCACCGCAGTCTCTGCTTGCGTCGCGGTCACCAACTGCGCAATCAGTTGCGCCATAAATGAAGTTTCCTGTCCGTGCAAAAGATAAACAGGCGCAATCTGCCCACCTGTGATTTGTTGACTCGCTGATGTGAAATCCAAAAAAGACGCCTCCCCGACCAGTATACCGCTTCTGGTCGAAAGAGACGTCTTGATTTGAGCAAAGAATTAAAGTTGCATTACATTTTTCCCGCGGTCTCCGGCGAGACGAACGCCGCCGAGTTCCCACAGATATTTGATTTTGCTGCCTTCCTTCATCAAGCCAGCAGTAGCACCTTTGATAGGAATACCGAAGGCATCGCCTACACCAACTTCAGCACCGAGTGAGCAAAGCGTACCCTTGAGGCTCGCCTTGAAGTTCTTCATCGGTTTGCCAGCCAGCAATGCTGCCAAGTTGTGCGCTACACAAGCGCCCATCTGTTCAGCAACCTGAGCTGTCGGTGGGTATGGCTTGCCATTCTCATCTTCTGCCCAAGCGCTGTCACCAGCGATAAAAATGTGGTCATCGTCCGTTGATTGCAAGAAGCTGTTCACCTTAGCCTTGCCGCGACGGTCGACGGTGAAGCCAGAATCGGCCAACAACGGATTTGCGCGAACGCCACCCGTCCAGACGATGGTACCGGCCTCCACTTTTTCGCCGCCATCCAAATGGACGACACCAGGCGTAACTTCCATGATTTTCGTGCCTGTGCGCAATCTTGCGCCTTTTTTCGTCAGTGTCTCGAACACGTAAGGACGAAGATGCTCTGCGACCATTGGCAGAATGGTTGGCATTGCCTCAATGCACTGCATGTCGACATCATTGTACGAAATGCCCAAAGAAGCACAGAGTGTAGGAATGTAGTCGACGAGTTCACCCATCAACTCAATACCTGTCAAACCAGCGCCGCCAAGTGCAATGCGCAAGTGACGTGGGTCATGATCTTGAGTGTAAGCTTTAAATTCATTTTCAATGTGTTGGCGAATTTGTACGGCGCTGTCCAGGTTGGTGATGCTCATGCTGTTTTCCTTCAGGCCTTTAATCCCAAAGTATTCCGAAATCCAACCAAGGCTGTAAATCAGGTAATCATACGCATACTCGCCAGCTTTGCCTTTGACGACTTTCTTTTCACGATCCACCCCTGTGATTTCGTCAATCACGAGTTCAGATGTGTCTTTGCGTAAAACTTCTTTGATTGGCACTTGATAGTTCTCTGCAGGTCCACGACCGCCTGCTGCTTCGTGCAACAGTGTCGTGAAGTAGTGGTAATCGTGGTTGTTTACCACTGTGAAAGGAATACCAGCCCTATCGAGATGGGCTGCGGCCATCACGCCTGCGTAACCGGCGCCGACAATCACAATTTTGCTCATTGCTCGTCCTCTCCAGTTCTGCATACCATATTTTTATGATTCCATACGTACAGCTAGCCGCTGTGATCAGCAAGAATATGTAGAACAGCAGCTAAACGCTTTCCAGTTTTAAATCATAGCACATTCAACCTGATTTTACACGAGCCGATGTCGCAACATTTCTCGAATAAAAAAATTTGTGCATGTGAAAGAATGCAATCTTAATCTTTTTCCACCGCTGTCCACCTACCACACCGGCGTAATACAACAGTAGAAACCCCAGCGGCAACGTAGGTAGTGTTGTGAGACTATCTGGCGCTGCAGCAATCGGAGCAAGGATTTGCGTCAATTTGTGGACAAGATAGACATCTGTATCTGCCAGCATGGTTGTGAAGGAAGTGAACCAAGGAATGGACAGCATCACCGTCGCCATCGCCAGCACCCCCCAGCCGAGCGTCAAAGGCAATAGAATCACCAACAATGGTTCGGCAACCACCGTCGCGATGACTCCGTAAGGCGTCCATTGCTGAAACCACCACCAGACGAGCGGGATCATATACACATCCACGATGACACTTGTCAAAAACAACTCAAAAAAATGCTGCCAAAGTTTCATTCCCCATTGCAGCGCGTACTTCTTGCATACAGACCATCTGCTGTTCAATTGTACGGTTGTTGTCTCTTGATGTGTCTCGCCTCGCGCCGGGCGGCACAGGCGTGCCGCATCACCGACAGCAAATGTCGCCATGATGGACAATATGCCGCTGATGCTCGTCAGCGCATACGGTTGCCACAGCGCAAATACAAAACAGGAAACGCTCAGGCAGGTAAACGAAGTGGTGCGTCGATGAAACATGCGGCCCAACAAGACATAAGTCATCATGATGGCCGCCCGGACAAGTGGTGTGGCGCCATCGCATAACCCGACAAACACCCATACACCACACAACAGGTACACATGCTCAAGATGCCAAGAGCGAATGCCTGCCAAACGTACAGTCGCGGCCCACAACAAGCTCAATGCGCGACAAAACAATACGACATTCGCGCCGCTGGCTGCCAAGAGATGTGTCACGCCCGCTGCCAAAAACATATTTTTCACACTGTCGGACAGTTGCACTGCCCGTCCTATCACCATCGACAGCGCCAGATCCGCATCTGCAAGGCGACCGCCAGGCGCCGTCGCCTCCATCGCATTGGCCATGTACAAGCTGGCAGCGTCGGCTTTTGGCGGCGTAGAGGACAGCAACTGTCCACGCAGCCCCCATTCAGGCGCCAACCACTGCTGTAACCCGGTGTCTCCCGCGCTTAAAGCGACGAACATCCCGTCGATTTGGACGCGGCTCCCCGGTTGCAGCGACACTTGGCCATACGTCGTCCAGAATGCGGAGATGGAACTTTTCTGCGGCGGTGTGCCAACAGCTGTGACGGTCAATTGCACTTCACTTGCTGTTGTCGTCTGTGTGACATGGGTGACCACCCCCTCCATTTCAGTAGTCACCCCTAGCCGAATCGGTGGTTGATTTGGACAATATCGCGCGTAGACCAGACCATAGAGCACGGCTAGGCTTGTCACACAAAGAGAAAGCAGCAAGTGAGCAGACCGTCGTGCCGGACGTGGACGTCGCCAACGAGCGATGAAGCAGCCAATTGCAAACAGCGCGACACTGGAAGCGACACACGTTAAAGCAACTGATCGCGCAAAAGCAGCGTGTGTTGTCACCACAATCACAATGACGCACAGCCACGCATACGCGCAGACAACACTGGCCCGTTTCATGGCTTATCCGCATTTGCCTGCGGCACAAACAAAATGCCCGTCCACTTCGCCAAGGTCTTGTCCCCAATGCCTTTTACATTCGTCAAATCGGCAACCGTTTGAAACGGGCCATGCGCTTTGCGGTAGGCTAGAATCTCAGCCGCGCGCGTTGGGCCGACATCTGGCAAAGTCTCCAACGTTTCTGCATCAGCACTGTTCAGATTGATGCGCTGCCCGCCACCAGTAGGCGCGTCGCCATCACTGACCATAGCGCCTGTATCCGCAGCGTTCGATCCGTTCTCGGACTGCGCATTCCCGGCCGCCGAACCCACGTCCACTTCCTCGCCATCCCAAACCATCGCCGCCATATTCACATTTTCGGCGTCAGCCTTATGTACAAATCCCCCCGCAGCGCGAACGGCATCACCTACACGCGCATTCTCCTTGAGCGTCACCACACCAGGATGCACAACATCGCCATGCACATCCACTTTGATTGAATTATCCTCTTCGTCTGCCGCAAAAGCGGATTGTCCAGACGAAGAAGGCTTCGGCGCGCTTTGACCATGCGCGCTGCCCGCTGACTTCATCGCATGCCCGGACAACCATGTTCCACAGCCGAGGAACAGCGCTGTCAAACAAGCCAGTCCCAACACTTTTCCCAACCGGGTATGAAGCAGCGCTGTGACCATGTTGCGACGCGATTTTTTTTGCTGTGATACAGCTTCTATTTCGGCCACCACCATCGCTGCATCTGGAACCAAGGACAGTTTCTGTTGTTTATCCATCTTTCCGCCTCCCCACAGAAATGTCGTTTGCAGGAAAGTTCGCCAGAACGCGCAACATCGCCTGTTTTCAGGACACTCAATCACATGCAATTTTGCTAACCTGTGTGATCATCGCCTCAAATAATCGAGTGACACTCCGAACAAGGACATATTTTGCGCCGCCATCAACAAATAACCCGTTTCTCCATTGAAGTGCATGACCAGGCACGAATGATCTCAAAAAATTCGCTATAATGAGTACAACAAACTTGACAGGAGCGTGATCGCAATGCGGCAAGGAAGACACGAAAGAGAGGAGCTTAATATGAATACGGAAATGAGGAATTGTATACATGAAAGTCATCAATTTGGGGATTCTGGCGCACGTAGACGCTGGAAAGACGAGCCTGACTGAGCGACTGCTCTATACGACCGGCGTGATTGATAAAGTCGGCAGCGTGGATAGGGGCAACACCCAAACGGATTCCTTGGCGTTGGAACGTCAACGCGGCATTACCATCAAGTCCGCGGTCGCATCCTTCGTCATCGATGATCGCATCGTCAATCTCATTGATACGCCCGGCCACCCTGATTTCATCGACGAGGTGCAACGGGTGTTGAACGTGCTTGACGGCGTCGTGTTGGTGATTTCCGCCGTGGAAGGCGTACAGGCGCAAACGCGCGTATTGATGCGGGCGCTGCAGCGACTGCGCATTCCCACACTGCTTTTTGTCAACAAAATCGACCGCAACGGCGCGCAATATGAACGCTTATTGCAGGACATTTCGGCGAAGTTGACCCCCAACATCATCGCAATGGGTTCAGTTCGCGGATTGGGGACTCGCGAAGCGTTTTACAGACCATACACCGCAACCGATGCGGATTTTGCGCTTCGCCTTGTCGATTTGCTTGCGGACCACGACGAGGCGCTGTTTGCCGCTTATGTCGCCGATGAGACGTCTGTTTCATTCGGTCAACTCCGCGACGCGCTTGCGATGCAAACCAAGCGTGCACTTATCCATCCCGTTTTTTTCGGATCAGCGATGACAGGCGCCGGGATCGATCCACTGCTCAAAGGCATCGCGGCTTTGCTGCCTCCGGCCGCTGATGACGGCGATGGCGCTGTTTCGGGCACCGTTTTCAAAATTGAACGCAGTCCGACCGGTGAGAAAATCGCCTATGTTCGGATGTTCACGGGGACCATTCGCGTGCGAGAGCGGTTGCCATTCGGCCAGGGGAAGGAAGGCAAGATCACCGACATACATGGTTTCACCAATGGCTTGTCTAAACCGCAGGCAGCCATCACTGCAGGTCAGATAGGGAAGATATGGGGAATTGGCGATGTCCAGATCGGCGATGCCATCGGCAGTTGGCAAAAAAGCTTAGAGCGCCGCCATTTTGCCCCGCCGACGCTGGAAACGGTCATTGTGCCTCGCCGTTCTACGGACAAAGGCAGGTTGCACATGGCCCTCGCCCAACTCGCTGAGCAGGACCCGCTTATCAACCTGCGACAGGACGATACACGGCAAGAGATATCCATCTCGCTCTATGGTGAAGTGCAAAAAGAGGTCATCCAGGAAACCTTGAAAAACGACTTCCACATCGACGTCGAGTTTCGCGAAACGACGACCATCCACATTGAACGGCCTGTGGGCAGCGGCGCAGCGGTCGAGATCATCGGCAAGGAATCCAACCCATTTCTCGCCACAGTCGGGCTGCGGATCGATCCAGCGCCCATCAACACGGGGGTGGACTTTCAGGTCGACATCAAAGTCGAGTCCATTCCGCTCTTTTTGTACAACACGGTGGAAGATTTCCGTAAAGCAATGGCAAACACGGTGAGGAGAACCCTCGCGCAAGGCCTCTACGGCTGGCAGGTGACCGATTGTCTCGTCACTTTGACATTGTCGGGCTATATATCTCCGGCGAGCACAGCGAGAGACTTCCGCCTTTTGACGCCGCTGGTGTTGATGAGCGCGCTGAAACAGGCAGATACCATGGTCTGCGAACCGATACACCGGTTTCACCTCGAAATGCCAGCAGACACATTTGGACGGATTTGGCCCATCCTGGCACGGTTGCGCGCCGTGCCGCAAACGCCGACAAGATTGGGTTCCGCGTATGCGCTGGATGGCGAGATGCCGGCGACGCGGATACACGAGCTCCAAGGGCAATTGTTGGCGCTGACTCGCGGGGAAGGCTTGCTGGAGTGCACGTTCGATCACTACGAACCCATTCGCGGGGCCATTCCGACTCGTCCGCGGTCGGATCACAATCCGCTCAATCGCAAAGAATACTTGCTGCATGTT
Source organism: Alicyclobacillus fodiniaquatilis (assembly GCF_042678105.1). NCBI lineage: Bacteria > Bacillati > Bacillota > Bacilli > Caryophanales > Alicyclobacillaceae > Alicyclobacillus > Alicyclobacillus fodiniaquatilis. The sequence continues at coordinate 96,913 of NZ_JBHUCX010000099.1, read as the reverse complement.
GTGCGGCGAGTCTAGCGTTTAGCCGGGTACTGCTTCAGTCAGTGGGGTAATATCGGCAAGTTGGTGTGATGGAGAAAGTGTGTGGTGTAGAAAAATCGGCTTCTCTTGCGTTTGGAAGAGAGCCGATTTTTTCACAATCGCAAAGTACAGAACGAACATACCGGCGTGATCGAACCCCTTGTGAATATCGAAAAGAGAGACCAAATATCATTTACAAAATTCTTTTGATAATTCACAATAGAACACGGAGATGTTCGAAAGGGGACTCATTATTCCGTCATGTTGAAGAGCCTGTAATGGTTGTTTGTTAACAAGGTAGCACATTCACGCTGAAAACGCGTTTGTGCGCCTAACTTTAACCATACGCGGGATGACATGGTTTGGAGTGATAAAGTGCCCATCACGATACATCTTTTCTTATTTCTGATGGAATTTTCATCTCCGTTACCTCTTCTCCATGTGCCCTATGCCACGAGGAGTCATGATAAATGCCCGACAATATATACGCCAATTACTACTGGCAGAATGACAAAGTGAGATTGCGGCTCTGGCTGCCTAAGGATGCTGAATACAGTGACTTGGTTGAGCTCGACAGTGTTGGCATGGCACTTGTTCACGAGGAAGTTCCCTTGCCGCCTGCAAAACCGCAAGTAGACGAAAACGCCGAATCAGCCAAGCCCAACATTGCTGCACCAGCTTTCTCCATCGAAACGCTCAATGGAGAATACGTGGGACATATTCACTTTAATTACATCAATGAGCGGCATGGCACGTTCTCCATCGGCATGGTCAATGTGAGAGAACAGCGCGGTAAAGGTTATGGTGAAGCCGCGATGAAATTGCTCTTAGACTATGCATTTAATGAAGGCAGGCTTCACAAGTTTAATGGCTTTTGCTTGGATATGAATGAAGCTTCAATTCGATTAATGAAAAAGTTGGGTTGCGTACAAGAAGGCACTGTCCGAGATGTTGTCTTTATGAACGGTAAGTATCGTGATCAACTGCTATTTGGGATGACAGAAGATGAGTACCGAGTTAGAAATCGGTTGAGTCAATGGAAAAGGGATGTATGCGTGTCTTATAACCACGCGTTCATCTGTAGGGAGGAATAAAGTTGAGCTTCAACGATGAGATATTACCATTCGTTCGAATGGGATTAAGTCGTTATAGGCTGGACCTTCATTCATTAGGCATTGAGAATCATGTAAAATCGTATAACTGGCATGGAGACATTCATCTAAAGATCAGAATTGGTCAAAGCGCCTTCTCCGCACGTTTTATCGGGACAAAAAGGTATCAGCAAGAAGGGAACGACGAATTTGTGGCGCTAACCGACGGAGTCTTGGCCGATCAAATGGAATACTGTGATTTTTTAGTACGACATAGCATTCCATTCATGTGTCTGCAAAGGACATCGGATGGTTCGCCCTTTGCACGATTTGATTGGTGTGGCGATATCTATAGATGCGTTTTATTTCATTGGATAAGCGGAGAACACATCACACATACGACACCGAACGCCGCGTATAGGCTGGGTGAAATGGCACGGAAGATACATGACCTTTCTCACACCTATCCTCATCGACTGTCATTCCCTACCTTGGCTCATACAAAAGGCTATCGCAAACGAGTCCTTGTCATTGAAAGAGTTCTTCAGTCGAACCAGGTACCTCAGACAGGGAGGAAGCAGTTGGAACAATATCTGACCAACGCGCAACAGCATATCCTCAATGCCAACATTCCTTTTAGGAACGATTGTATCGTTATCACGTCAGATTTGAACTCTCTAAATGTGCTATGGGATGAAACAGAAAATATCAGCGGGATCGTAGATTTCGAGCATATTGCTTATGGAGAAAGAGTCGAAACACTCGCCTGGCTTATCAAGTGGTACTCACGCACCAGCGGAATCGAGTCACATGATATGTCCCCGTTGCTGGCACGCGAAGTGCTTCGTGGATATCACGCTGACGCACTGTTGAACAAATCGGATTATACACGCCTTCGCAGCTTACTATGGCTTTCTGGATGCATGAATTGGAACTTCGTGGATAAAACATTAAAAATCCTAGAAAGTAATGCGCCAGAACAACTTGAAACACATCTCGAACGTTATCAGCGCCGTGGACAAGCATTGGTATCATTGTTGGATGATTTTTAGAATCATCTCATCTTATTGCCTCGAACTCCACTACTGGACACGGTGTCATTTATAGTTACGGCGACGATGTACGAAAATACAAAAGCGATACGCCCCCATTGAATGCTGTAGCCAAATCGCACATGTCACAAATTGATGCGTCTTTTTGTCTTAAAGAATGAAGGAAACACAAACACTGGAGGGATGGACACATGGAACAACGAATTCAATACTTTAAAGTAGTTCCGCAAGCAACGAAGCTCCTGATGGAATTGGAGAAGTATTTTGACACAACCGAGCTTGACGAAAAGCTCAGGGAACTCGTTAAAATTCGGGCATCACAAATTAACGGCTGTGCCTTCTGTTTAGACATGCATACAAAAGACGCTCGTGCTTTGGGCGAAACGGAACAGCGGATATATAGTCTAAATGCGTGGCATGAGGCACCATTTTTCACAGAACAGGAACGCGTCGCGCTTGAGTTAGCAGAACACTTGACGTTGGTTTCTGAGAAGCGTGTACCCGATGATCTCTATCAACGAATCCGTCAACATTTTGATGAGAAGCAATACACAGACCTTGTACTGGCGATTGGCATGATCAACTATTGGAACAGGATATCCATTGCCATGAATGCGATCCCCGGACACTATGCGTCTTCAAAGCGACCCAAAGTCCAGTAACAGACGCAATGTTGAACGTTTAGTAGGGGGGATAAAATTAAATTCCCCCTACAGGCGTTTTCCATACAAATCACGGTTAAAACATACACTAGAGATGAGAGACCAAATCGAATCCTTTTGACATGTTACACGAATAAAGGCGGTGTTCAAGATATTCCAAGGATTGTATGAAGCCCACATTGTTGTTTCCGAACTAGATATTTCTGGAACTTTTTACGAGAATGTGCTTGGACTCACCCCGACCTTTAAAGGTGACAACGTTCACTTTTATTGGGTTGGTAAATCGCGTAAACAAATGTTGGGATTATGGCAATTTAGCGAAGAAAATTTAAAAGAACAACATGTCGGCGAACCAGACGTGTCTAGAATAGCCCATTCCCATTTCGCATTTTCAGTTTCACTAAAGGATTTTTTTCACACCATCCAAACACTTAAAGAAAAAGATATTCGTTTTGAAAGCTTCTTTGAAAATACGAGTGAATTCGTCGTGCATTCGTGGATGCCTTCAGTAAGCGCATACTTTTCCGATCCCGATGGGCACGCGCTGGAGGTCATTGCATTTTTAGAAGATGAGCCATGTCCTGAACTCGGAATGATCCCATGGAGTCAATGGGAATCCTTGCATGGACGCCCATAATGATCCGTCCACACTTAGCTCCGCCCCCCACCCCTAAAAGCTGTTTTGCAGACCTTCCCCGCGTAGTGTAAGATGGATGTTGAAGAAAACGGAGGTATGCGCGTGCTTACACCCAGTATGGAAGATTATTTAGAAAAAATTTACGAGTTAATACAGGACAAAGGGTATGCGCGCGTATCGGATATCGCAAATTCACTCGCCGTTCAACCGAGTTCAGTCACCAAAATGCTGCAGAAGTTAGATGAGAGCGAATATGTGAGTTATGAGAAATACCGCGGCATCGTCCTGACGGGGAAAGGTCAGCGAATGGGACGCATCATGAAGGAACGCCATCTAAAACTCGCTGAGTTTTTACGTATGTTGGGCGTTCAGGAAGCGACCATCCAAAAAGATGTAGAAGGCATTGAGCATCACGTCAGCCCGCGGACACTGGAATCGCTGCAAGCGCTTGTTGTTTTTTTTAATAGCCACCCTGCCGCACTTGAATCCTTTTTGGCGTTTCAAGCACAGCAAGCTACACAGGCACCGAAAGAGGAATAATGGAACAAAGCGGCGGGAGCCTTTGTCGGCCATGGCAAAATAAACAGATGACGCCCTCAAATTTATGCAAATCACGCCACTGAAAAATTCAATGGAGTCACTCAATCTGCCATTCTGATTTCATCCAACCACCTATTGGTTCCAACACATGTGTACACAAATTGCGCAGGTCATCATGAAGCGTCACGGGCATTTGCAGGCACCGCGCCACCAACCGGTGCATGTTTGGGTCCTTCGTCTGTAACTCTGCCAGTTGGTATTTTGCCTTGACCGCCCACCACGCGCGCAAGATAAACTGTGCTTCCACGCATTGTTGAATCAAGTGAAAAGTGAGCCAACGCTGCGGATTGACATCTGCGGCGTGATCGCAAAAAATCATCCCATAAATCGGTGATGCGCACCTGCATTTTGCGAATCTCCTGTGCTGTCGCTGGGGTGTGTCCATTGCTAAAAATTCAAATAGTAATGGTTGTATTTCCGCCAGAGCAGCGTTCATGCGCTGACTTCCTCCCTCTTTGCCCAGACGATGATGCGATTCGCTTCATCTAACGACCCATCTGCGGCAAAATCGGCAAGTAATTGTTCGACGACAAAGCCACAGTCCTTCAAACAGCGCACAAGTGTATCGGCGTCGTAGTAGGCCTGTTGGTGGCTCTCCTCTATGCGCATGTACAAATCATCCTGACCATCCGCTTCGACCTGCAAAAACGCATGTACGTCATGCTCAATCTGTGTCCCCTGCACGCGTGTTTGATGCAGGAGCACAGCATCCTCTTCAATCTGGTGCCAATAGCCGTCCTGCAGCATGAGAAAGCGCTTGGGGCCGATGATATCAAAGGCAAATGCGCCACCAGGTTTCAAGGCGCGCCACACTGCGCGGAGCACGTGTTCAAGCGCCGTCTGGTCAGTGAGATAGTTGATGACATCACACGTCGAGATGACGAGGTCCATAGGACGAGGCAAACGAAGATCGCGAATGTCCTGGCACAACCACTGGACCTTCGCTCTGGCCTCCATCCCGCGCATCTGCGCCTCGCTGAGCATCGCTTCCGAAGCGTCGACGCCGACGCACGTCCTTGTGCACATGGAGAGTGGCACGGTCAACATCCCCGTGCCACAACCGATATCAGCGACATCCCACTGACGAAGCGCTTCGCCCTGTGTATACAGCAATTGAAGCCATTCTTCGTAGGGCGCGTCTTGCATGAATTGATCATAAATCTGGGCAAACCCTTCGTACGGATTCAATTTGCCGATTCACCCAGCGTATAGATATCGGCATCGCCCCAAAGCCGTTCAATATGGTAAAACTCCCTATCTTCAGGTTGAAACACGTGCACGACAACGTCACCGAAGTCGAGTAGTACCCAACGCGCTTCGTCCAGTCCTTCAACGCCTCTACACGTGACGCCAAATTCACTCATCTTATCTCGCACCGCTCGTGATACTGCTTCAACCTGTGGGCGCGAATTGGCTGAACAGATGACGAAAAAGTCACTCATGGTGGTTAAAGACTGAACGTTTAATACAATGATGTCGGTCGCTTTCTTGTCTTCGGCCGCTGTTGCAGCAGCCTTCGCGATGCGCTCTACTTCGTGTGCCTGCATGCACCGTCCTCCTTTATATCGCCGTTCCTTATTACTGCTGAAGCACGTTTGTTGTTGTCGATTCCATCTAAACGGTGAACCTACCTACCGCGTCAGTAGGCTGTTGCGGGCGAGCACCGTCAAAGGAAACAGCGGTTTGCCCGCATTGATGAGATAACGAATGGTATGATCAATACTAATGCGTGTGGCATCCGCTAAACTTCTGTCTGCGGCGGCGCGAACTTCCTCGACGCCAGGATATTGTCTCCCTGGCTCAATCGCATCTGCCACAAATAAAACCATATCCAGCACGGTCATCTCCGGACGACCTGTTGTATGATACGTGATTGCATCCAGGATGGCGACATCCTCTATGCCGTAAACCGTTCGCCCAATGTGCGCTGCAATCGGTCCGTGCAACAGGGCAGGAATGGATGCGAAGCCTGCAGGCACTTCGATGCTCTCCGCCGCTTCGAACAATTTGTCGCGTGGCCATTCACGAGCGATATCGTGTAACCATGCCGCTGTCCTAGCTCGCTCTTCAGATTCGCCATACTGAACTGCAAGCCTGACAGCCGTCGTGACGACGCCTTGGACGTGTTTGAAACGCGGCTTGGAGAGCGTCGCCCCAACATCGCGTGCCAAATCCTCTGTCTGCATGGATTTTCCTCCCAATCACACCTCATTTTGCGGACCCTTATGCCACAAGTCAAGCACCGCAGGCGAAATGAGGCCACAAATGTCAGCGCCAGCCTCCAGTCGTTCGCGCAACCACGTGGACGACACATCCAACAAGGGCATTTCAATTGCAGTCGCACGCAATTCGGGCAAGCGCTCCCGCAGGGTATTGACCACTTGCGTCAAGGCTGACGTCCCACTGCGCGCCACGACATAAAACGGCACACGCTTTGCCAGCTCGTCCACCCCGTGCCAAGTCAACAGTTGTTCCAAACTGTCGGCGCCAAGCAAAAACGAAAATTCAACATCCGGATACCACAACTGACAAGCATGAACGGTATCCACGGTGTACGACGGGCGAGGGAGAAATTCCTCAATGGGCATTGTCCGAAGCCCTGCACGCCCTTCGAGCAAGGCAGTGACCATCGCCGCGCGCCAACCGAACGTATCATCGCCAATCTCTTGTTTGTGCGGCGGGTTCGGGGCTGGCAAAAACCATACCTCATCCACACCAGTCTGTTCCAAAGCCAATTGCGCCATCGTCAAGTGGCCAACGTGCGGCGGATCAAACGTACCGCCAAACAAAAGCACGCGCTTTGCCTCCGTCGCTGGCAGACCGATAGGACGTTGTCCACCATCTCCACTGATTTCTCCAGTATACCACATGCGATTTTGCTCACTCATGTTCAGTTTGCTCCGCAACCAATTTGTCGTTCACAGCAGCAAACATCGTATCCACGGGCGCCTTTTTATCAAGCCACCATTCATAGGCATCGACGCCTTGGTAAACCAACATCGATACACCGTCCACGACCGTCGCACCCTGTTCTGCGGCAAGACGCATGAATTGGGTCTGACGCGGGCGGTAAACGATATCTTGTACAACCTGCCCCGCCGAGAACACGCCCGCGTCCTCTACCGGACTTTGCGCTATTGCTGGCCACATGCCGATGGGTGTAGTCTGAATGATCAAATCCGCTTGTGCGATCTCGCTCGCACGCGCTTCCCAAGTTGCGTAATGAATCGTCAACCGATGCGCAAAAAGTTGTCGCAAATCGTCGACCGCGTTTTCCCGGCGAGCCGCCATGACGACATGGGCAGATGGCCGCTGGCTGGCGATGGCCGCCAAAATGGCCATCGCCGCGCCGCCCGCGCCGATGATGACCACGCGCGGCTGGTTGCTTTGAACATACGGAGCCACCGACTTCCACCAACCGCTCACATCCGTATTGTGCCCGATGGCCCCATCTGCCGTAAAACGAACAGTGTTGACCGCACCAACCAATTCGGCTTCCGCCGTGCGCTGTTTCACCCAAGCATAAGCGCTGCGCTTATGTGGAATCGTGACATTGACGCCAACGGCGCCAAGCGCCTGCAAGCCGTTCAAAGCCACCTCAATTTGTTCAGGCGGCACGGCAAAAGGCAGATAAACTGCCGCTTCATTTTGCGCTTGAAAGGCGGCATTCATCATCGCGGGCGATGCTGAATGGCCGACCGGATAGCCAAGTAAGCCAAACAGTTTCATGAGAACCTTCCTTCATACGAGCCATACGAGCGTTCATGGTACGGCCGCTTCGTCAACTCCCCAACAAGTCGCGGGCGATACGCTGGTTCCAGCCAAGTCGGCAGCCACAGACGACCGCGAAAAGGTTTGCCAGACAACGTGATCCACCCCAGACCTGGAATCACCAGATCTCGACCGCGGCCGGAAATCGCGATGGTTCCCTCCGGCACACGCTCCCGCGCGCGCTTGGTTTGAACCGGACGCGGTTTCAATTGATCAAAAGCGGCCCGACATGAAGCGCAAGGCACTTTTAAAATATCCTCGCGATGCGTTGTCCAAATGGCCTCAGCACGTTCCAATTTACTGCGGTGCACGGGCAGGCGATTGCTGACGTACAAGAGTACAGGCTGACGCGCGCCCGCTTCGAAATCAAGACGCGCCATGCCGCCAAGAAACAGCGTCTGTCCAGGGTTCAACTGGTATATGCGCGGACGAATGCGGTCTTCCGGAACCGCTTCAGCCAAACAATCGGCGCAAAGTCGGTCGATCACGCGGGTGCCATGCACCAGTCCAGGCGTATCCACAAAGGTGAGCGGCCCCTCTGGTCCTGTCACATGCAACTGCGACATGGCCAATGTCGTTCCCGGACGGCGCGACACCGTATACGGCTCTTTTCCCGCCTCAAATTGCTCATAAAGCGCGTTGAGCAATGTCGACTTGCCCGTATTCGCCATGCCGACCACATAAATTGGCCGCGTCGTCTCCTTGATAATGTGGTTTGTCAATGCGTCAAGCCCCTGTTTCGTGCGCCCACTCAAAAACAGAACGTCAGAGACCTGCACCCCTGTGAGTTGAACTTGCGTGTGAATCCATTCCTTCATCTCTTCAAGGTGAACGTCGCGCGGCAACAAATCCGCTTTATTGACGACGACAACCACTTCGCTTCCAAGAATAAAACGTGCTAGATTCGGCACCAAACTGCCGCTTAAATCAAATACATCGACCACGTAAAGCACGAGACCAGGCTCGTCAAAAATGCGCGCCACTTGCGCCTGATAGTCGCTCTCCGTCACACTGACAGGCGTAAATTCGCCGTAATGGCGAATGCGAAAACAACGCCGACAAAGAGACTCCGGCTGTAAAAGTGCGCTTTGCGGCACATAGCCAGGTAATGTTTCGTCTGTGGTCTGGAGCAATGACCCGCAGCCCACGCAAGCAGGTGTGACCATTTCGTTCATTGAATCATCTCCGCTGATGGATAGGATGTTGAAGACCGCGTTTGCGCAGACCTGCATAAGCGATGCGCTCGAAATTGCGGACAATGCGCGTTCCCCACCACTCGGTTGGGTCAATCGGCAGAACCAGGATGGTATACAGCCCCATCCGGTTTCCACCGCGGATGTCGGTAAAGAGCTGATCTCCGATCATTATCGCTTGTTCGGGCTGCATCGAAAATCGCTTTAACGCTTTCCTGAACCCTGTCGCTTTGGGTTTGCGCGCAGCGCCAATCGCTGGCAAGCCGGATATTTTGGCAAAGTCATCCACGCGGCTCGACGAGTTGTTGGACAGGATGCACACGTGAAAGCCGCGCGCGTGCGCCGCTTCCAACCACGTCTTTAGCGCTTCGGGCACATGCGGATGATTCCAGGGAACCAGCGTGTTGTCGAGATCGGTCAAGATGAGCCGCTTCCCATCGCGCCACAGGCGCTCCAAGTCGATGTCGTAAATGGATGCAACATATTCATTTGGCGTTAAGGACTGCCATAAACCCACTGTCGCTTCACCAATCCTTTTCAGCTTGCGCCAACCATGTTGTTGTGAAACCACAGACGCAGGGAAAATACGTGTATGTAGAACTTACCTATAACGGTAGACCATCATAGCACAGGAAACAAGCACTGCATAGCCGTTGGCATTGACCATCACGAGACAAATCAAAAGGACACAATCCCACTTCCTGCAGGATTGTGTCCTTCTGCGCATTGAAAGCGCATAGGCCATCATCGCGCACAACCTGTTCGATGACGCCTCGCACCCGATCACAGCGATGAAAGCACTATTTCCCTTTTGGCGCATGCCGCATGTTTTCGTATAGTTTGGTCAAAGCGCGATGTTCTATCCGCGAGACATAAGAGCGGGAGATGCCGAGTTCGGCGGCAATTTCCCGCTGTGTGCGCTCCTCGCCGTGCGGCAGACCAAATCGCTTGCACAACACTTCGCGCTCGCGCGCTGCAAGCGCTGGCAGACTTTCATACATCTTCTGTTTTTCCCAGGCAAAATCGACGACATCAATCACTTCATCGGGATCGGAACCCAATAAGTCAGCCAGTGTCATCTCGTTGCCATCCTTGTCTGTGCCAATCGGGTCAGACAGAAATGCGTCCCGCCGATGCTTCTTTGTGCTGCGCAGATACATCAGAATTTCATTTTCAATGCACCTCGCCGCGTACGTGGCCAATTTCGTGCCCTTGCCTTGCTTGTAACTTTCAACCGCCTTGATGAGACCAATCGTGCCAATCGAAATCAGGTCTTCCGGATCTTCACCTGAGGACTCATATTTTTTGACCAAGTGCGCCACCAGACGCAAGTTGTGTTCAATAAGCAAGTTGCGCGCAGTTTCGTCCCCTTCAGCCAGGCGAGCAAGTGCGGCACGTTCTTCCGCGGCGTCCAGGGGTTTGGGAAACGCCCCATTGCGGACATACGAGACAAATACGGAAACGTCTTTGAGCACCAGTGCTAAAAGCGTCAAAATGCCAGACAAACGCGTCACCTCCGTCAACAGCACTGACTGTTACACGGCCTACTTTATGCGGAGGGGACAACGAATCTGCCTGTGAATTCTTTACGCCAGCGATTTGGCGTGGCGAGATACACGCCACGCCAAATCGCTTATCACAAGCGCCGGCTGTTTGAACGTGCGATAACGGCGCCCAAGTGCGGATGACGCAGATAGAGGACAAAGGCGCGCATGCCCCAAGCCGCTGCGATATCCACCCAGATGATCCACGTCGTGTGCATCGACACGTGTGCGACCAAGCCGAAAATCAACGAAATCAACAGGCGAACGGCAATCAATACAACCCATGTGGCCAGATAAGGCCAGCCGCCTTGGGCATACCATTCGCCATCTTGTTCAAACACCCGTGTGAAAAAGGCTTGCACCGCTCCGCACGCAATGCCGACCACGATGGTCACAGCACACTCCAACACTTCAATCGGTGGTATGGTCGGATGCGGCAGATTTTGCGACGCCGCAATCAAAGCGATAATCGGCATGCCGATAAAGGAAAAACGCGATAATTTCCGTGGACGCAACTGTCTGACAATCACAAAGACGACAATGGCCAGGACAATCAGGGTTGTCGTTAACGCATGTGTACTCATTTGATAAACTCGACCTCCAAAACAACAATCTCGATTTAGCAACAGCATACCGAGTTTGTGCGCTGCGCGAATCTGTCGCAAGAACGATTTTGGAGGGATTCGTCTCTATCCAGCGATAGAGGCTTTAATCCACGAGTCCGCCCCGGATGGCACGAATCACCGCTTGTGTGCGGTCCTCCACATCCATCTTCTGAATGATCCGATGCACATGTGTCTTGATGGTGCCGATGGAAACATGCATATGTTCGGCAATCTCCTGATTGCGCCAACCGTAAGCCATGCACTGTAGAACGTCTTGCTCCCGCTCTGTCAGCGGTTCAATCAAGGTCAGGCCGGGCGATTCGTTGACATTGCCCGCTGTGTGCAGATTGGCAAGCGCGTCTTGCGCATTGGCCGTCCAAAAGAACACTTCCCCTTTCGCGGCGCGGCGGATGCCCTCCAACAACTGTTCTGTCGGCGCATCCTTCAAGAGAAAACCCACGGCCCCTGCGCGAATGCCTTCCGCCACGTAGTCAGCGTGATCGAACGTGGTCAACAAAACCACCCGGCACAGAGATCCGTCAGCTTTTAATGCCGCGCTCACCTCGATGCCTGTCCGTTCCGGCATGCGAATGTCCAACAGCGCAACGTCGATCTCGCTGGTTTGCAAGGCGTTCAGCGCCGCTTGCCCTGTATTGGTGGTCGCGGCCACCATCATGTCCGTTTGCGCATCAATGATATAGCGCAACCCCTGCACAATCATGTCCTGGTCATCTGCGATAAAGACGCGAATTTTTGTCTCGGTTGGGGAATTCATCAACGATCCTCCTCGACACGTTGCGGAATGACCGCCTGTACTTTAAGGCCATGCGCCCCGTTGAGCGAAAGTGTAAATTCGCCGCCGATGGCTTGACAGCGCGCGCGCATCGTCCGCATGCCAAATCCGTGGGCAATTGCGGCGATATCGTCAATGCGGCCGTCATCGCCAACCGTCAAGACGACATTTGTTTCAACTGTGTGGATCTCGACATCGACGTGCGTGGCAGTCGCATGGCGGATGACGTTCGTCAGCGTCTCCTGCAGCACACGATACAGCACCATGACCGACTGCGCCGACCACCCCTCCATGTCCACATCCATCGCCAGCGCGCAGGTCACCTGGCTTTTCTCCTCAACCGACCGCACGAGCGCGCGAAAAGCCGTCAAGGTCAGCCGATCATCCGTGGATTCGAACTGGCGCACGGTCATGCGCAACGCCTGCAGTGACTCGCGCGCGGTCGCCAACGCCTCGCCGGTCATTTGCGCGGCGCGCTTATCGTCCTGTCCGATGGCAAACTCGGTCGCCTGCAGTTGGACGATGAGTGAAGTCAACTGATGACCGACACCATCGTGCATGTCGCGTGCAATGCGCAGACGCTCTTCCATCGCGGCGTGGCGCATCGATTCCAAGGTCGCTTGCTCCAATTCCCGATGCGCTTGCTGCAATTGCAGATGCGCTTCACGCCGCAGGCGACCAGAGCGAATCCCCAGGCACAGCCAGACGACGGCGAGCCCTTGCAGCACCATGTAAACCGGCTCGACGTGGCTCGTGAGCACAATCACCGCCGCAACCACAGCGATGAGAATGACGGTCACTGGATCAATCCGCCTGGAGTTGGTCGGCAACCAGACGAGCAATGGCCACAGCATTTGGGTTGTATCACTCAATCGACCACTGCGCAGCAAGACACTGAATGTGCCTCCGTGCAACACAAGCCACCAAACCACCACGAGCGCTAAAAAGGTGCCAATGACCATCACATAGCGATTGACAATCGCTCGTGGCAGCAGAAACAGCACAACCTGAATGAGCAACAGCACGTATTTGCCGACCAACAACATCGACATCGTATCTCCGTATTCCGAAGACAAGTACGCCCACAGAAATACACCGCAAAGAACCACTTTACGCAACCAGACGTAAAATGGGCCGTCCATATCCAAAAACGGGTTCCACTTTTCTAGGTATCTGTTCATACGCTCATCATAGCGCAGCACTTGCAGCCACGCACCCTGTTTCTATACAGATAAAGCGACATCCACATTTTTCGATCTCGCCGCTAGTCATCCCATCAAGGCGCTGTTACGTGAGGCAAGTTTCCGAACCAGGCCTGCGCCATCTCGAACAGCTTCTTATGGGCCGCCCACCCTGCTTCATTTTCCACACACAGCGCAAACGCGCGAACTGGCTCGTCTTTTTCATTCACTTGGTAGCCGATTAACCAAGCGTTTACATTTCCGTTTGGCAGTTCAGCTGTCCCTGTTTTGGCGGCGATGGGCAAAGCGTTTAGCGCATGCGCTGTGCCTTTTGGCGCATGTACAGCCGCCCACATGCCTTGACTAATGACATCGGCGGTAAACGCATCACAGGCAGCGCTGGGGAACTGTGGAACATACGTCTCTCGATGCCGCCCCTTTTGCACCCCATCAATGAGCGACGCTTTGCGATACTGGCCATGTTCAGCAATGGTAGCAGCCATAAGCGCCCCTTGCAGCGGCGACATGCGAACATCCTCCTGACCAATGGCTGTATTGGCAAGCAGTCCCGCATCCGCCCCGCGTTGGCGATAAAGCACCCCACTGTTCGCGCCAGGCAACAGCGCATGTCCCTTGAAATTTTCGATCCCACTTGTAAACAAGCCAAACCGCTTCGCTTCTGCTTCCAGTGGTCTCCGCCCCAGGTGAATGCCAATTTGCGCAAACGTCACATCGCACGATTGGGCAATGGCGTCCACAAATGAAATCTTGCCGTGCGCTCGCCAGCAGTGCATGCGCACATGCGGCCAATGCACCTGTCCATCGCAAAAAAACCTCGCCTGCTCTGGATACGCATGTGTATCCAGCGCTGCAGCAGCAGTCATGATCTTGAAAATGGACCCCGGTGTGGCCGCCACAAGCGCATCGCTGCGTCGATGATTGGCTGACGCCAACACACGCACTTTGGCACTGGGCAACTCGAGGGAAACAATGGCGCCATGCGCCACTTTTACGCGCTGTAAGACTGCCTCCGCCCGGCGCTCATCTGTTTCATCAATGGTGGTGATGACATCAGAACCACGTTCTGCCCGAATCGTGTACGGCTGTTTTGTCACCGGCAATTTAGCTTTATCAAGCGCCCCCCCATTTGCAGCGACCCGCAAATCGCCAACGAGGTTGGGCCGCTTGCTCATCAAGAGCGTGTCCAGCGCATATTCCAGCCCCGTTCTCCCTGCTTCCGGCAAAACACGCGCGCCACTCGGCCACACATCCGGTTGGCCAATCGTCCCAACCAGTTCCGGCCCAATCGCGGCAGGCGCTTGTTGGACGCGCCCTGCCTGCAAAGTCGACGGCGGTGACCAAATCGCTCCGTCGGCAAACAAAATGTGTCCCCGTCCATCATCCGTCATCCGAACGTGAAAGTGCTCTTCATCCATCCGCCAGCGCACAGTGCCGATGTGTCCGCCCCCCACAACAGGCTGCCAGACCATCAACAGCAAAAGCCGGCCAATGAGGACGGCCAAAAGAAATAACCATAATCCATATAGCATGAAATGGCGACGAACATTGTTCACAGTCGGTCGCACGCACACCAGACTCCTTCGGACAAAACTGCCGGACACAGATGACAAAGTTGCTTTATTTTGCCCTAACTCTCCATCGGTTACGCGCATTCATTGCTGTTAAAAGAATCGGCAATACCAAAACTGTCATTTGTGTTTCGCCAAATTTTCTTCATACAAGGATTCATCGTGCAACTGCTGGGCATATGTCTTGGCAAAATAGTGCTCCCCACTGCCGTCGCCTTTTGCCACATAGTAGAGATACTTGGTGTGCGCTGGGTGCAACACCGCATCAATGCTCTTCAGCCCCGGACTGTCGATGGGTCCTGGCGGCAAGCCGTTGACCATATATGTGTTATATACGCTTTTGATTTTCGTATCTGCATCCGTCACCACATCGACGTGATGGCCCAGCGCATATTCGACTGTCGCATCAATTTGCAATTCCATATGAATGCTTAGGCGATTGTTGATGACGCTGGCAATCAGCGGCCGTTCCTTGTTGACCTGCGCTTCATTCTCCACCAGGGACGCTTTGGTGATGAGCTGGTTGAGCGTGATCTTCTGCTTCTTCATGGCCTGAAGATTAGATTTGGTCAGCACACGCCGCTGAAAGTCATCGAGCATCTCGTTGATGACGTCCTGCGCTTTTTCGTGCGGCTGAAAATCATATGTATCTGGAAACAGGAACCCTTCGAACCGATATAACACATGGGCGCGGCCGGCAAGCTGCGCGACAAACCCCTGCTTAAACTGCCCGTGCTGCTCAGCCTCCATAAACGCCGACGCTTTGCAGACACCCGCGCTTTGCAAGCGATTGGCGATGTCTTTCACATTAAATCCTTCCGGAATGGTCACCGTGATGGCATTGGGAATGACTTTCCCGGAGACCATCTGTGAAATCATCAACGCTGGCGTCATCGTCGGCGAAAACAGATAGTTTCCCGCCTGGATGCCACCCCCCTGATGGTGGCCGCGATAGTAGTACAAGAAGGCGGCTGTGCTGCGAATCAGCCCCTTATCGTGCAAATTGGCAGCAACCTCGCTCACGCTCTCGCCACGCTGCACAGTGAAATGCACCGATGGTTGCTTTGTCGAAGCGACCGGCTTCAGCGCGTGGCGGTACCAGCCAACCACGGCAAAAATCACAATTAGAATACACAGTATCACGGCGCCAAGTATCATCCACAATATCCGCAACCGACGCCCTTGTTTCCCGTTCAGACACCGCACCCCCTCTTGATATCACACGTACAACATAAAGCAATCGCACCGAAGGTGACTTCAGTGCGATTGTGCATCCAGATAGGTTTGCAGAAGAATCGTCGCAGCGACCGCATCGATAACCTGCTTGCGCTTTTTGCGCTTCATGTCGGCCTCAATGAGGACACGCTCTGCACTGACTGTGGTCAGACGCTCGTCAAATAGCCGAATGGGCAAATCGACATGTCGCTTCAGCAGTTGCGCAAACTTCTCGACCTGCTTCGCGCGCATGCCCACTTCCCCGCTCAATAGACGCGGATGACCAAGTACAATCTCTTCTACTTCGCGATCACGACAAATGACAGCGATATCCGCAGCGACTTGGCCATCCGACTGCCGCTCAATGACTTGTAACGCCTGCGCCAAAAAGCCAGTCGGATCACTCAATGCCAGTCCGACGCGGCGCTGGCCAAAATCAATCGCCAGCGTTCGCATCGCCGTGTAAATCCGCGTACGCGCGCACCAACTCTTCAATCAAGTCGTCACGTTCGATGCGCCGAATCGTATTGCGCGCATCCAAATGACTGGTGATGTACGCCGGATCTCCCGAAATCAGATAACCAGCAAGCTGATAAATCGGATTGTAGCCTTTTTCTTTAAGCGCGCGATATGCCACTTGAAATGCATGGCGCGCTTCAGTGTTTTCTGATTTTGTTGCAAACCGCATGGTCTGATCAAACTCGCGGCCGGTCAAAGTCCGCCACCTCACTTGTGCGCCTACCGACGCGTTAGTCCCATCATCCGTTATTTCTGCTTAAAGAGCCGTTTTTCCTGCGCAGTTCGCGACAATCTCCGCAACTTTTTCGATGGCCGCCTGCAATTGGCTCGGATCTTTCGCCCCCGCCTGCGCCATATCAGGCCGACCACCACCGCCGCCGCCCGCTACTTGCGCCACGGCTTTGACGATTTGGCCAGCGTGAAATCCTTGCGATTGGAGATCTTTTGATACGGCAGCCACAAATTGCACTTTATCATTGTGCACTGATCCCAGGACAACAATGTATGTCTGCTTGTCTTTGCGCAATTCGTCAGCCAATTGCCGCAAGCCGTCCATGTCGATGTCGGTCAATGCCGCGCGCGTCACCGGCACACCCGCCAGTTGTTCTTCACTGTTTTTCAGTTCATCGACGCGTGTGTGATTCAGCCGCGCTTTCGCCGACTCCAACTCGCGCTCCAACTGACGCACTTCATCCAATGTGCGATTCAACCGGTCGATCACGCTGGTCTCATTGGTCTTCAGCAGCGTCGCAGCGGTGCGTATGGTCTCCTGTCTCGTCTGCACTACGTCGTACGCGTGTTGGCCGGTAACCGCCTCAATCCGCCGGATCCCTGAGCCAATGCCCGTCTCCGACAAAATCAGGAATTGACCAATCAACCCTGTCCGGGCCACGTGACAACCGCCGCACAGTTCGACACTGTAATCCCCAGCCTGCACGACGCGCACGCGCTGACCGTACTTTTCGCCAAACAGCGCCATGGCGCCCATCGCCTTGGCCGCGTCGATGTCCATCTCTTCAATGCGCACCGTGTAATCTTGCCAGATGGCGTGATTGACCTTCGCTTCCACTGCACGGAGTTCTTCGTCCGTCAATGGACCAAAGTGCGAAAAGTCAAAGCGCAGCCGTGTGGGCTCAACTAAAGATCCAGCCTGCGCCACATGTGTGCCCAATACTTCGCGCAACGCCTTGTGCAAAAGATGCGTCGCCGTGTGATTTTTGACCGTGTCCCTACGCAGTGTGGTATCCACATGCGCCCGAACTGCTTCATCCTGCACAATCTTGCCGCTGACGACCCGAATGGTGTGCAGATGCTGACCATGGGGCGCTTTCTTCACGTCGATGATCTCAGCCCGGCCAAGTTCCCCGACGATTTCGCCTTTGTCGGCGACCTGTCCGCCGCTTTCGGCGTAAAATGGCGTCACATCGAGCAACAATTGCACCTCTGCGCCCGTGTCGGCCACCTCAATCCACTTGCCGTCCTGCACCAGACCAATGACGCGCGCGTCGACGGTAAACTGGTCATACCCAACGAACGTAGACGCCTCGGTGAACGTCTCCAACACGCCGCGCTGGCTGCTCATCCCTTCGTTTGCCTGCCGCGCCGCGCGTGCGCGTGCGCGCTGGTTCGCGAGTTCCGCATCAAAACCGTCTCTATCCACCGTAAACCCGGATTCCGACGCAATTTCAATCGTCAAATCGATGGGAAAGCCATACGTGTCATACAAGCGGAAAGCGTCCGCCCCGCCAATGACCTGACTACCCTGTTGCTTCAGCCCTTCCATCCAGTCAAACAGAAGTGCTTCCCCTTCGCTCAATGTCTCGTGGAAACGTTCTTCCTCGGTTTTGACGACTCGCTCAATCAAACTCCGCTTTTCGTGCAACTCCGGATAGTCCGCCCCCATGATGTCGTCCACAACGGCGACCAAGCGATACATGAACGGCGCTTCAATGCCCAACCGACGGCCGCTGCGCACCGCACGCCGCAACAGGCGGCGGATGATATAGCTTCTGCCTTCGTTGCCCGGCAAAACGCCGTCACTGATGGCAAACGCCACCGTGCGCAGGTGATCCGCCACAATCTTAAAGTGGATGTCAGCGGCCGGATCGTCCCCGTACGCCCGCCCAGCGATATCCCCTGTCGCCTGGATGATGGGGAAAAACAAGTCTGTCTCAAAATTGTTCGGCACATCTTGCAGAACCGACGCCAGGCGTTCCAAACCACAGCCTGTGTCGATGTTCTTCTTCGGCAAAGGCGTATATTCCCCATTTGCCTCCTTGTTAAATTGCGTGAAAACCAAATTCCAAATTTCCAGATATCGATCACAATCGCATCCTGGTTGACAATCTGCCTGATGGCACCCGAACACTTCGCCTCTATCGTAGAAAATCTCGGAATCAGGGCCGCAAGGGCCAAGGCCGATTTCCCAGAAATTATCCTCTTTCCCGCGATAAATCCGGTTTTCCGGCAAGCCGACCTGCTCGTGCCAAATCTGAAACGCCTCATCGTCATCTTCATAAATCGTCACCGAAAGACGACTCGGATCCATCTCCAAAACATCCGTCAAAAAGGTCCATGCCCAAGTGATGGCCTCTTGTTTAAAGTAATCGCCGAAAGAGAAATTCCCCAGCATTTCAAAAAACGTTTGATGTCGCGCCGTATGGCCCACGTTTTCGATATCGTTGGTGCGAATACACTTCTGCGAACTGACAATCCGCGGATTCTCCGGAATCTCTCGGCCGTCAAAATACGATTTCAGCGGTGTCATGCCCGCGTTGATCCACAACAGAGTGGGATCATCGTGCGGCACCAAGCTCGCGCTCGGGAAAATACTGTGTCCGCGGTCCGCAAAAAACTGCTTGTATGCACGGCGAAGCGCCTGCCCCGACAACTTCTTCATCTCACATGTCCTCCTCAATGACGATGCGCCTCAAGACACAGAAAAGCCCTCATCCCAACAGGGACGAGAGCTTTTCTCGCGGTACCACCCTGGTTACAGTGCATGACAAATGCACTGTCCCTCTCCTCGCGCTAACGGGCGAATCCCGGCATGGGTTTGTACACGCACTTAGAAGTAGCTTCCATCGAACCTTTGGAGAACCTCACAGCCTTGGGCTCCCTCTCTGTGCAAAGGACATCAATGTACTCGGCTTCCGCATCGTTTTTCTTGTGTTTCGATTGTAACGAGGACGACAATCGCTGTCAAATGGCGATTTACGTCTTCTTCCGATACCGCTCCCCGTACAGGTTCATCCACACCACTTTGATGACAGCCAAAAGCGGCACAGCCACAATCAACCCCAGCAATCCGCCCAATTCGCCGCCAATCAACAAAGCGGCCACGATGGCCATCGGATGCAGTTTCAGCGTGCGCCCCATAATCTGCGGCGAGATCAAATTCCCTTCACACTGTTGCACAATCACATTGACAATCAACACTTTGATCACCATGACCGGACTGACCGAGAACGCCAGTAAAACGGCTGGCGCCGCACCGATAAACGGCCCTAGATATGGCACAATATCGGCAATGGCCAGAAAAAGCGCCAACAGCAGCGAATAGGGCATACCGACAATCAAGTACCCCACAAACGCGAGAATACCAATGGCCAACATCACCAAAAACTGACCACGAATATAGCTGCCAAGCGTCCTGTCCACGCTGATCAACAGCGCCCGAACCTGATGCCTTCGCCTGGATGGCGTCAGTTGAATCACGGTGCGGCCAATGGCCTTCGCGTCCTTCAACATGTAAAACACCAGAAAGGGAACGACACACGCGATGAAAATCACATTGACCGCGTTGGTGATAAAAGTGAAGACATTGGAGAAAGAACCAGTCAGTTTCTGCTCTGATTCATTCAAAGCATGCTCCACGCCGAGCCGAACCGCATCAGGCAAATATTGCTTGCGACTGTTGACCATTTCGATCCAATGGTTCACCTGCGCGATCAAATACGGCATATTTTGCGTCAATTGTGTCACTTGCCGTGTGACGATGGGGACGGCGTTTAACACAGCAATCACGATGATCAAGACAAAGGTGAAGTAAATGAGCAGAATGGCTGCGCTTCTCGGCAACCTGCGGCGGACAAGCAACTCGACGACGGGTTGCAATACATAGCTGATAATTAGAGCCGCGATAAACGGATAGATCACCGCGCTTAAGACAGACCAGATATCGTCGAAAAAACCGCGTAATTGACCGATCAAATACACGCAAACGAGCGTCAATAAAACGGACAGCGTCGCCCGGAGATAACGGCTCGACGGCCACATGGCGCACCACCTCCAGGAACCAGGTTGCATAACGAGGACAAACATGCTGATTTCAAAAACATTCACAGTATATGCAGTTGTCCATTGCATCATTTGTCCAAGCCGTATATTTGCGCACAAAACGCAGATTCCCTATACTGAAAATGACATGCTTGTCCCCGAACACCCACCACATGGAGGTGAACGCGTTTATGCCGTATGTAGCCGTTGCCATTGGCGGTTTTTTCGGTGCGATTTTACGTTTCAGCGTCAGTGAGTGGCTGGGCACCTGGAATGGCTTAAACATCGCCACATTGCTCACAAATTGGTGTGGTTGCTTGGTTCTAAGCTGGCTGAACACAGTGACATCCGAACAGTTGCCCATTCACCCCCATGTCCGTCTCGCGCTGGGCACAGGTTTGATTGGCGCTTTCACGACGTTCTCCACATTCACCGTCGACGCGTGGAAACTTTTTCAGAATGGGCAAATCGGTTTATCTTTGGCCTATGTGCTGCTTTCTGTGCTCGGCTCTCTACTGTTCACTTACCTTGGATTTAAAATTGCCACGACGCGTTTCTTTAGCAGACGTGCTGGGGTGTAAGGAGACTTGCGCGCGTGAATTGGCTGTTGATCGGCATTGGTGGCATGATAGGCGCTGTCCTGCGCTATCAGGTGTCGCGCTTTGTGAATCGGCATGTAGACATTGCTTTTCCTTATCCGACGCTGTTTGTCAATTTGACTGGCGCTTTCCTGTTAGGCTGGTTTACGCGGGATTTACATACATACTTCCCAACGCTGGGATCAGCGCCATTCTTGTTGCTTGGGGTAGGGTTATGCGGCGCATATACCACATTTTCGACCTTTTCATACGAAGCGGTGATGATGTTTCGCGAGCATCGTGAATGGACGGCGCTCTTTTACGTGGTGCTCTCCTGTGTCGGCGGCTTTGCCCTGTCGGCGATTGGGCTGTATGGACTGCCGAAATAAACGGCGCAACAAAAAAGGACCGTTCCAAAAAGGTGCAGACGCACGTGGATCAGTCCTGAAATATTCCTCTTCATGAAATCAACACTCGTGCTTTTCACGCGTCAACTTACGCGCCAGTACCATATTCCATTTCGTCTGTCATCGCATCTGTGATGACCAACGAGCCGTCTTCAGCGACATCGTACACGCGAACTTCCTCGCCAGATACGTTGAACTCCTTAAAGCAACTCCAGCAGTAATACTGATTTGCTCCGATTTTTCCGGTATCCCGACTCTTGCAGCTTGGACATCCCATTTTCATTACTCCCTTGCATCATCAATATCTTCGGCGGATGAACCACGCGCCAAGTTCTCATTTGATATGTATCTCTATTACAGCATGCCCGAGATTCCATTTATACAAACCAAATCACAGAAAATAGTGTCAACGCTTCAAAATGAAAATATTTTCGGTTACGAAATACATGTCAAACAAGAACCCTGTTACCATACTACCGTTCCACAAGCGACTTTGCAATGCAGAATATGGATAGAAAATTAAAGTCGCTTACAAAACAACAGGCAATCATTGATTTATACGCGCTTTACAAGTTCATCAACGATGGTGGCAACCACATGGACGGTCTCATCCATCTCAGCAAATGTATTTTGTTCACTCAAGCTAAAGCGAATTGCATTTTGCAACCATGGCACATGTCCACAAGCCTCCAGCACATGACTTGGTTCGAGGCTGCCAGCAGTGCAGGCAGAACCGGCCGACAACGCGATACCTGCCATATCCAAGCGCATCAGCAGCGTGTCATTGCGCACGCCAGGAAACGCTACATTTAAAATGGTCGGCACGCCACCAGGCGGACTGAGGCGGACAATGTCGGGAATGGCCATCGCCAACCCTTGCCACAATCCTTCATGCAACTGCTGTAGTTTGATCTGATGCTCCACGAAATTGTGCTCCAGTTGGGCAACCGCCGCGCCAAAACCGACAATGCCTGCCACATTCTCTGTGCCGCCGCGCCGCCGATGCTCCTGTTGCCCACCGTGTTGAATCGGTTGCCAAGCGATCCGATCTCGAACGTACAACGCCCCAATTCCCTTGGGACCATGAATCTTGTGCGCCGAAAAGGAAGCCAAATCCACCAAAGTATCCGACAGCGGGTGTGGTGTCACAGGCAGTGCTTGCACCATATCCGAATGCACCAACACTTCGGCGTCTGCCTGTTTGACCAGGGCGGCAATGGCCGCAAGTGGTTCAATCGTGCCAAGCTCATTGTTCACGGCCATCACACTGACCAACCCAGTCTCTGGGCGCAGCGCGCGGACGACCTCGTCTGGATCCACATAGCCCCACTTGTCAACCGGCAAACGTGTGACCAGGGCACCTAACGATTCGAGAAAATCGAGCGTATGCAGCACTGCATGGTGCTCAATTTGTGTCGTGACGATATGCCGGCGCGTTTTTCGCCGCGCCAGATACGTTCCGACCAAGGCCATGGCATTGGCTTCGGTGCCGCCGCTCGTAAAGACAAGTTGGCTCGACGGCGCGCACAACCAGGAAGCGATGATGCGGCGAGCGTGATCGACAGCTTGTCGCGCTTGTCGACCTGCTTGGTGTGTGCTCGACGGATTGCCATACACCGAATCCAAGTACGGCGCCATCGCAGCGCGAACTTCCTCACTCATCGGTGTAGTCGCAGCATTGTCCAAATAAATCATTGCACTCGTCACACCCTTCCTGTTGGACATTCTGGAACACAGATCAAATGTAAAACATGTAGTTGTTTTCACTGTTTCCCCGCATTTCCACGAGGTCTTTTAGCGTAATTTCCGTGAGCACATCACTGATGGCGTTGCGCAGTCTGTCCCACAGCACGCCCAGTCCATCTTCAAAATCATCGTCGACAATGGTGATGGGACCTTCCAGTGTGTAAATGATGTCTTTCACCACGATGTCCTGCGCACTGCGCGCCAATACGTAACCACCATACGCACCGCGAATGCTTCGCACAAAACCGGCGTTGCGCAACGGCGCAATCAATTGTTCCAAGTAATGCTCGGATAGATTCTGTCGTTCGGCAATCGATTTTAATGAAATTGGCGTCGAGCCTTCCTGCTGTGCCAAATCCACGAGCAACATCAGACCGTAACGACCTTTTGTGGAGATTTTCAAACCGATCACTCCTCCCATATACTGTGACATTTTAACATACCAGCAGCCCAATGCCAAGTAAAGAAGTCGGAATAAAAGCTGTCTATGCGTAATTAATATTGATGTTTTTGCTGTAGAGTTACAGAACAAATGACTCTGTGGCAAAACAGTTGTATCTCGTAACAAAAAGGGTATCCTGACAATCCACCGATGTGGGACTGCTTCTTGGGCAGAGGAACTGTGGTAGGGCTACTACGGGGCCAACCTGCGGTGCTGTATGATTCAGGACTGGTCCAAATTCGAGGAATTGATGTTACTTCAAATTTTGAACAAGTTCACTACGTGGTACCCATTTCTCTTGTAGAAGGCTACCTTCCTCCGGCACTAAAGAGAATATACACTCTACACTTGTTTCCGAGGCCAAAAAACGGAACCGCTACTGAACAGCGGTCCCGCTGACATATAATTGTATTTTTTAAAATCCTCCGCCAAAGAAACTGAACGGATTGCCTCCGAATGGAGAACCGCTGCCCGACCCGTCCCCTGAACCTGATGAGCTTGAACCTGAACTGGTGCCCGCATTGGCTCCTGTATCGTTTGGCGATTGGAGTGAAGTAAGTTTTACTTTCAGCGTCAGCAATTTGCTACCACGATAGACTTTTAGGGTAACGGTTGAACCAGACTTAGATCCGAAAAGAATTGTTCGCATATCCGCTGAATTCTGGATCTTCTGGCCGTTGATGTCGACAATGACATCACCCCGCTTTAAACCCGCAGCCTTCGCGGCTGATGAATCGACAGCAGCGACATAGACGCCGTAGTTGACTGGCAGGGTCGGACCGCCATACTGCTGTACCATTTGATCGACGTCCTCCGCTGAGATACCAAGCGCTGTGTGCGTCGCGTGGCCTGTTTGGATAATCTCATTCGCAATTTGTGTGACTTCTTCCGAAGGAATTGCAAAACCCATATTTTCGACACCAGTCGCGACGATTTTGCTACAGTTGATGCCAAGCACCTGACCACTCGAATTGAGCAACGGTCCGCCGCTATTACCAGGGTTGATTGGAGCGTCTGTCTGTATCACGGACTGATAATCGTAGATGACGTTGTCATTATTCGGATCTTCAACGGGCATGATGCGTTTTGGACCACTGATAATGCCAGATGTGACCGAGTCCGCAAAATTCAAGCCTTCGGGCGTGCCGATGGCTACCACAGGCTGTCCTGCCTGCAGATTTTTGGAGCTCGCGAATTGCAATGGTTGGATGCCGCTGATGTATTTGTCTTGGACCGAAATGACAGCAAGGTCCGTGTATTCATCGGTACCAACCACTTTGCCAGGCACTTTCTTGCCCGATGACAAGACGAGCTGTACTTTTGTCGAGCCTACAACCACGTGGTTATTGGTGACGAAGTAGCCAACTTGCCCGGTCTTCTGGATCAAAACGCTGGTACCTACGTCTGAAGCCGCAGACGTGGACGAGCCACCGTAGCCACTTGTCTGCTCAGTGTAATTCACGACAGCAGCTATAGACGGTTCCACAGTTTTGACCACATTCGAGATCCAGTCGTTGCTATTTCCGGAAAGATTGGTTGCTGTTGTGGTCACTGGTGGTACGGTCGCAACACTGTTCGTGGAACTGGGGGTGAATCGGCCTGTTAAAGCGAAGACGCCCATGGTCGCGCCGGCACCGACTAGTGCTGAGAGAACCACTGTTGCTATGAATTTGACAGATGCACCGCCCGCGCGATTGTTATGAGGTGCTTGCTGTTTTTCTATATGGGATTTATAAAAGCCCATATTGCTTACCTCCTTATCTTATTTCCCCGCTGCCTAGGGGTTATTTACATTGTGTAGGATACCCCCTTTAGGTCAAAATTAGATTGAAATGAACCTCTTTGTGTACTTAAACCAATTTCCATTCTTCATTTGTCACTGCATGATTGATGTAGGCAAAAGTACGATCCGGCAGCGGCAAAGTCGGCGCAGGTTTAAGGTTAACCATGAGTAGTCAAATTTTGAATAGACACAAATAACCCCCGTCGCAATCAACGGGGGTTATTTGTGTCAAGCCTTCTTAACAAAAGCCTAAGGACAGCAATTAGAATTGCACGGCTTTCCCGGTTTCCGCACTCTGCCAAGCCGCCTCGGTGAGCCGCGCCACGCGGAATCCACATGATGAAGGCGCTGCCGCTTCTTGTACGCGACCCAAGATGAGATCGACAAAGTTTTGGTCTGGGGTGCTCGATGCAGGCAACTCGCTCTCTGGCACCTCGACCAGCGGTTGATGTCTGCCACCTTTGGAAACCATCAAGGAACCGTTTCTGTACAATGCAGTCCCTTTGCTGCCATTGATGGAGACATCTTCCCACCAACCGATGTTTGCGCTGCCAACGACGTTGAACGTACAGATGGTGCCACCTTCAAAACGCACCGTCAATGCGCTGTCGATGTCAACCTGTGTCCCGCGATTGTCTATGTACGCGGAGACTTCCTGCGGTTGGAAACCGGTCATCCACAAAATGACGTCCAGCAAATGGGAACCAGAATCATTCAATTGCCCGCCACAAGACAGTTCGGGATTTTGCCGCCAAGTGCCGCGACAACCTTCCAACCATCCCTGTGCCTGATATGCAGTGATGAAGTAGATATCGCCAAGTTCACCACTCTGAATCAGATTGCGCAGGTACATATATTGTCCCTGCGTATGGCGTTGATAGCCGACTGCAAGGTGCTTTTTCTTCTCCTCTGCAAAAGCAATCAGCTTTTTCGCGTTCTCGCTGCCTGCCACAAACGGCTTCTCCATTAACACATTCAGGCCCGCTTCCAGGCAAGCCATCCCTTGTTCAAAGTGTTGGCTGTGCGGTGTGACAATCACGGCTGCATCCGCCTCGACCTTTTGCAAAGCTTCCTTGTAATCCGCGAAAGCAGGGACATTTGCCAAGCGGTCGGATTTCGCGCGCGCCGCCTCAATCGATGCTTCTGATGGATCTACCAGCGCGACAATTTCCGCATCCTCTACATTCAAGATGTTGTCGATATGAGCGCGGCCCATGCCGCCGACGCCCATCATCAAGAATCGAACCTTCGCCATGATGATTCCTCCCATTTAAAAAACGAGATCATTTTGCGTCACTGCTGACAAAACAACCGATCAATTCAATTCACGCCAACTGTTCAGACAAATGCGCGAACGCCTTGGCAATGCCTTCTTGTTCCTTCTCAAGCGTGCCCCAATAACGAGCATCTTCGAGCTCAATGGAGACGCAGCCTTCGTAATTGATGTTGCTAAGCTCAAAAGCGACGCGACGCCAGTCGACTTCTCCATCGCCCGGAATGCAATAGCGCCATGATCCCTCTGAAAAGCCTGGCGCTTTGTCCAATTGAGCAGACATGTGTCCATACAGATATTGCGACTGAGCCAACAACTGCGTGTCTTTGCCGTGGCAATGGTGAATCCGATCCTTAAACTCGGCAAATACGCGCAAGTAGTCAATGCCCATGCGAACCAAGTGTGACGGATCAAAACAAAGTCCCAAAGCGGGTGATGGCACCGCGGCAAACATCGCCCGCCAGACTTCCGGGGTGCAACCCAAAGTCGGATAGTGTGGACCTGGACCAGGCCAGCCCTCAAACGCGATTTTCACACCAGAGCGCTCGCATTCCTCCGCGATAGCCGGGAACGTCTCGGTGAAATACGTCAAGGACTCGCGGATTGGCTGTGTGTGATCTTCCGGGACGAGGCACATGAAGACCACTTTGCCGCCCAACTCCGCCAGTTGCCGAATCTGTGATTGGATGCGGTCAACTGCCTCTTGCCGACGGCCAGCGTCCTTGCTGAGCAGTTGTCCTGCACCGTTTGCATCCACTGTGCCAATGCGCAAACCGTGTGCTTGGCAAGCCTTTGCAGCTTCATCGCTCAATGATGGTAAATCAAGCGCTGTCAATCCACTGGATTGGGCAAATGCCGCAACTGCCTCAATTCCCTGACTGCCAAGACGCGGTGGAATACGTGTACCGATAGGAATAGACAATTTCTGCGAAACCCCTTTCAATCCCTACAAAATTTGGATGGGGCGATCTATCTGCTGGACAAACCGCTATCTTCATTATATGAGTGTTTTTCTGAGATAGTCTACTCATTTTGCAACGAATCGTCACATAGTTGCTAGTTTTTTAAGTGTTTGCCGTTTTTCGTCTCGTTATCGCTTACATCATTCGCTGTAGATCCTGCCACACCTTCGGCTACACACGACAAAACGCGGTACCCATCAATGAGTACCGCGCATGCTTTCCGGTGACGCCCCGCCATTGCCGTTCAACCCAAGGTTTTGATCCTGCTCTCGCAGGTGGGTGTCCTGCACAACTGATTTCGCAAGTCCCGGCCTTCGGGCTTTTGCTACTTTCACCGTGACCCAGACGCCCGTATCAAACAAAGTGTTGGAACAAAACACTGCGGGCCTTACGAACACCGCAGGGCATCAACTGCTTGCGTTTTATGTTAACACCATTCGAGCGCGCTCGCAAGCTGGCGCACATCCAAAACCGCAGGGCGCGCTACAGCATAAACTGGCAACACTGGGGTATTTTACGTTATTTCACGTTTGATGGAACTTTCTTTTGCGGTTGCTTCACCTGCAAGTGCAACAACTGCAACTGCGCATCGGCGACTTCCGACGGCGCGTCCATCATCAAATCCGTGCCGCTGGCCGTCTTCGGAAACGCAATGCTGTCCCGCAGCGACTTGCCGTTCCCCAACAACATGATAATGCGATCGATGCCAAAAGCGATGCCACCGTGCGGCGGTGTGCCGTATTCGAACGCATCCAGCAAGAAGCCGAATTTGTCGTACGCTTCTTCCGGTGAAAAGCCAAGCGCGGCAAACATGTCTTCCTGAATGTCGCGACGGTAGATGCGCATGGAGCCACCGCCGATTTCAAAGCCGTTGAGCACCATGTCGTACGCCTGCGCCCGCACTTCGCCTGGCGCCGTGCGCAAACGCTCCACATCTTCCCACAAAGGCATCGTAAACGGATGGTGCTCTGCGACATAGCGCCCTGCTTCTTCGTCGTAACCCAAGAGCGGAAAATCGGTCACCCAAAGAAACTTAAACACGTTCGGATCAGCCAATTCCAGTTCCTGCGCCAATTTGACGCGCAGCGCGCCCAAGGCGGGCAAAGCCACCTTTGGCTCGGCCGCGGCGATGAGAATCAAATCGCCCGCTTTCGCCTGACAGGCGCTGACAATTTGCGCGAACTGTTCTTCAGTGAAAAACTTGCTGATCGGCGATTTTGGCCCGTCCTCGTGCACCGCGATGTTGGCCAACCCCCGCAGTCCATACGCGCGGACGAACGAGACGAGATCATCGACTTGTTTGCGGCTGTAGTTGGCCAAGCCTGGCGCAACCAATGCTTTCACCACACCACCAGCGGCAATGACATCCTTGAACACCTTGAATTCGGAATGCTCGACAATATCGGCAATATCGACAAACGCCATATCATAGCGAAGATCCGGCTTGTCTGAACCGTACAGATTCATCGCCTGCTCGTAGGGCATGCGCTGAAACGGTGTTTCCACATGAATGCCAGCTGCCTCCAGGAACACTTTTTGAATCATTTCCTCCATCATCGTCTGCAACGCTTCTTGCGTCATGAAGGAGGTTTCGATGTCCAACTGCGTAAATTCCGGCTGTCTGTCAGCACGCAGGTCTTCATCGCGGAAACAGCGTGCAACTTGATAATATTTTTCCATTCCCGCCAACATCAACAACTGTTTAAAAATCTGCGGCGATTGCGGCAGCGCGTAAAATTCACCCGGCTGCACACGACTAGGCACTAAATAGTCACGCGCGCCCTCCGGCGTACTCTTGGTCAAAATTGGCGTCTCCATCTCGACGAAACCTTGATTGTCCAAGTAAGCGCGGCAAGCCTTGATGATCTGATGACGCAACATCATCATCCGCTGCATCTCGGGGCGGCGCAAATCGAGGTAACGGTAGCGCAGACGCACCGACTCATCCACCTCAATGCCATCCTGAATGTAAAATGGCGGATTCTTCGCCGTATTTTCGATCACTGCGTCGGTCACGACCACCTCAATTTTCCCTGTGGCGATTTTCGGGTTGATGGCGTCCTCGTCGCGATCGACCACCTGTCCGCGCACTGCAACCACATATTCATTGCGCAGTTTATCGGCGATGACCATGCTTTCTGTCGACGTGCCTCGCCCTGCGTCAAACACGAGTTGGACAATGCCGGAGCGGTCGCGCAAATCGACAAAGACGACACTGCCAAAATCCCTGCGCCGCTGCACCCAGCCTGCCAAAATCACCTCTTCG
Organism: Alicyclobacillus fodiniaquatilis; assembly: GCF_042678105.1. Lineage (NCBI taxonomy): Bacteria > Bacillati > Bacillota > Bacilli > Caryophanales > Alicyclobacillaceae > Alicyclobacillus > Alicyclobacillus fodiniaquatilis. The sequence goes on along the minus strand of NZ_JBHUCX010000099.1, from coordinate 66,708 downwards.
CCCGTTTGTACCGACAATGTCGCCGCCACCGAATGCGTGCGAACCAAATGTTGCGCTTGCGTCATGCCTGTTTTCCTCCTTCATGTATCTCTTGCAAATACGTTTGAACATAATCAGCCAATTGAGCAAATGGCACATTCTCTTGCACACCTGTCTCCAGTTGTTTCACCGTTGCCTGCCCAGACGCCATCTCGGCTTCGCCCAAAATGACGACCAATTTTGCTTTTGTTCGGTCCGCCAACTTGAATTGCGACTTCAAGCTGCGCCCTTGATAATCGCGATCACTCTTGACACCGCGGCCCCGCAGCGTGTTGAGCACGACCATCGCCGTGCGTTCAGCCGCTTCATCGGCTACGGCGACAAAAACATCCAACGCGCCTTCATCTGTCAGACGGCCACCTTGTTCAGCCAGAACCCACAACGCCCGTTCGATGCCGCCGCCAAAACCGATGCCTGGCGTCGGCGGACCGCCAATCTGTTCAACCAGTCCGTTGTAGCGGCCGCCGCCAGCGATGGTTGTAAACCCTGGCGACGTCAATTCCCACGCGGTGCGCGTGTAGTAGTCAAGCCCTCGGACCAAGTTTTTTTGCAGTACAAACGGCACGTCCATCGCCTTTAAATACATTTGCACAGATGCAAAATGCGTTTGGCAATCCTCACAGAGCACATCGGCGATATAAGGCGCGCCAACCTCGCGGAGCACGCGTTGGCAATGCTCGTGCTTGCAGTCAAAAATCCGCAATGGATTTTTTTCCAGACGTTCTTGACAATCGCTGCACAGCTCCTCTTTGCGCGGAAGCAATCTGGCCACCATGTCTTCGCGGTGACGCGGCCGACAGACGGAGCAACCAACGCTGTTGAGCTCCACCGTCAGGTTTTGCAGCCCGATCCGCTGCAAAATGGTCATGCTCAATTGAATCACTTCGGCATCGAGCGAAGGCGCTTCTGACCCGAGCACTTCGACGCCATATTGGTGAAACTGGCGAAAGCGCCCTTTTTGCGGTTTCTCATAGCGAAACATCGGACCAACGTAATACAACTTGCTCACAGCGCCTGTGCCGTACAATTTGTTTTCGATAAAAGCGCGCACGACGCCAGCGGTGCCTTCCGGCCGCAATGTCACGGACCGATTTCCTCTATCCTGGAACGTGTACATCTCCTTGGAGACGATATCGGTCGTATCGCCAACGCCCCGTTCAAACAACTCTGTATGTTCAAACACAGGTGTGCGAATCTCTTCATAATTGGCGGTTGCAAGCGTTTCGCGCACAATCGACTCCAAGCGCTGCCAAGCTTCAACCGTGCCTGGCAACAAATCCGCCGTGCCGCGCGGGCGTTGAATGTCCATTGAATCCCCTCCTAGTTTGATTGACAAAGACAGTACAAGCGGCGAACCGCGCGCCAAGCAAAAAAGCGCTCTTTCGTCTGTGCCGGTCTAAACCGACAGGGACGAAAGAGCGCTTCCGCGGTGCCACCCTGTTTGAACAAAACTGTTCCACTTGGTTGGTGATAACGCGCACCAGCGCCGAATTTTCACGCGAACCCGCGCTCGTTCCGGTTCTTTGAAGCTGTCCTTCCAAGTGCCAGCAGGGTTCGCTCTCAGCCACGGCAAAACCTCTCTTGACCGCTGTTTGCCACTTGTACTCGTCTTCGTCAACGAATTTCTATCATGTAGTTTGAAGGAGATTATACGGAACTGTGCGTGCCTGTGTCAATGCTTCTATTTGTGCGTCTCAGCACATTCAGATTTTCGCGATGCATCCCGGAACCAATTGTGTCAGTCTGATACAGGGACAATTCCTGCCGGTGAGTCCCCAACGCACAAGTCGCCGCCGCTTGTTTGGTCAACATCACACCCGTTGATTGGCGCAACTTCCATCCCTCTTTCCTAGTACGTACCTCGGGACTGCCATCATCTCTAACACACTTAAGTTGCCATTTATCTGACGCGCACATACACCTTTCATTTACTTGACGGAAAATGACACTTTGGTACGCTGTGATATAGCAAAATCAAGCAGTAAAAAGGAGCTTGCAAGATGGCGATGAACAACGCACAATCTCACCTTTGGTTTCATCGGGCGGAAGCGGTCATTCTCGGCGGCGTCAACAGCCCATCGCGCGCTTATAAATCAGTCGGGGGCGGCACACCAATCGTGATGGCCCGCGGTGAGGGATCAAAATTTTACGACGTGGACGGCAACACATACATCGACTATCTGGCGGCGTATGGCCCCTCCATTCTCGGTCACGCGCACCCACACATCACCAAGGCGATTGTACGTGCAGCGGGCGATGGTATCCTCTACGGAACACCAACGACATGGGAAGTCGAATTTGCCGAACAACTGCGCGCAGGCATACCGGATTTGGAACGCCTGCGCTTTGTCAACTCCGGCACAGAGGCTGTGATGACGACCCTGCGTGTCGCCAGGGCATACACGGGACGTACCCGCGTCATCAAGTTTGAGGGGTGCTATCACGGCCATTCGGACGCCATGCTCGTGGCAGCCGGTTCTGGCCCATCTTCCATGGGGATTCCCGACAGTGCTGGGGTCACACGCGCAACCGCCGAAGAAGTCATCACGGTGCCGTTCAACGACTTGTCCTCGCTCGAACAGGCGCTTGCCAAATACGGCGACGATGTGGCCGCAGTGCTCGTGGAGCCGATTGTCGGCAACTTTGGCATGGTCGCCCCCGCAGAGGAGACATATCTAAAAGGCGTGATCGATCTCGCCCACGAAAAAGGCGCGCTTTGCATCTTTGACGAGGTCATCACCGCATTTCGCTTCCACTACGGCAGCGCGGCGCAAATATACGATGTTCACCCGGACCTGTACGCATTGGGCAAAATCATCGGCGGCGGGTTGCCCATCGGCGCTTACGGCGGTCGCCAGGACATCATGGAACAGGTCGCACCGTTGGGCCCTGCATATCAGGCCGGAACCATGGCTGGCAATCCACTCTCCATGCGTACGGGCATCGCTTGCTTGGAAGTGCTTCGCCAACCAGGGACATATGACGCCATGGCCAAAAAAGCAGCACACCTCGTTCAAGCGATTGAGGCGTCCGCCAAAACCCAGGGCGTCGCCATTACTGTCAACCGCATCGGCGGTGCGTTCACAGTCTACTTTGGCGAACACAAAGTGACGAACTACCAGGAAGCCGTTGCCACTGACAGCGCGATGTTTGCCCGCTTCTTTCATCTGCTCGCAGCGAACGGCATCCTCATCGCCCCGTCCAAATACGAGGCATGGTTCGTGTCCGCCGTGCATTCGGACGAGGACATCGAGCGCACATGCGCTGCCGTCGAGCGTGTTTTTCAGGAGCTTGGAACCATAGAACAAGCCTGATTTTTGGCAATCTGCGATCTCGCTTGCAGTCCATGAAGCGACAACATCTTTACAATTGACGGAACAGCCGTCAATGTGAAGCAATTGAACGTGCAGGACCCGCAGAAGCAGTTCGACTGATGTGGGTTCTTGCAGTTTCTCTTTTCGCTCCTGCACCAAATTGCAAAACCGTTTCCCCATGAAATCATCTGTCAAGCCCATCGCTCGCTGCGCGCTGAACCATCCTTTTCTCCCCATCCTTGCAAATGACTGATGAAAACAGGTACGCTAGTGTGAACAGGAAGGAAGGAGACAGACGGTGAAAACAGAAATTCACAACGGCAACGAGATCATCGATGTCAATTTCGAGCAGCGGAAAGTCGTCATTCATGAACGCTACGAGAAACTGCGTATTTTAAGCGACTTGTTGTTAGGCATTTGGTTTTTGAGTGGTAGCATTATGTTTTTTTATAAACACTGGACATACTGGGGAACGTGGCTCTTTGTCATTGGCAGTGTCCAAATGTTGATTGGACCCTCAATTAAAATCATCCATAAACTTCATATGAAAAAATTTTGACAACTCGACTCAAATCTCGACGCGCACACATCTCACATGTTTCATTACAAATTTTATAACTGCCCCATCTCCCACACCCAACCCGACAGCCCTTATGCTAAGCGCAGAATGATGACTGGACTGTATTTCCATAACCTATTAGGCTCAAGCAAGGCATTCATCCTCCTGAATACAGGTGATGAATGCCCAATATAACCCATCCACAACCTCGGCTCTTCTACACGCTGCCTTTGACAACATCGGGATTTACGCTTTTTCATGATCAAAACGATTTCGTTCTACGCGATTGATCTGGACAATTCTGTCTTCGTGAACCACGATTTCCACCGTGCCATATTTCAAATTATCCAGCGCACTCAGGATACGATGAACCCACACATCACTTGTTTTCCCCACTTTATTCATCCAAAAATTCCCCCTGACTGGATTGATTTCAATTCACAACTCCATTCTCATTATTCCTACTGTTTTTGTCAACATTGGTATAACATCATTACAATCATCCACGGTAGCTGTCTCGCCAACGGAGCAGTCTGCGCTCCAAAAAGCGAACCAGTGAATCAGACGCTTTCCCAATCACCGCAAAAATAATCAATCCGACGAAGACAATGGCGGTTTGGGAAAATTGTTCGGCATTGAGAATTAAGTACCCGACACCTGAACTCGACCCCATCATCTCCGCGACAACCAAACCGAGCCATGCGATGCCAATGGCCAGACGAAGACCCAACAACACATTTGGCAATGCTGCGGGCAAAATCAGTTTAAAGAGTTGTTTCCGCCTGCTGAATTCCAAAACACGCGCCACGTCAAACAGTTTGGCGTCCACTGAGCGCACCCCCATGAATGTATTGATGTACATGGGAAAAAATGCGCCAGTCGCAATCAACAGATCTTTGGAAAGTTCGCCTAACCCAAACCACAGGATGAATAAAGGCGTGATGGCCAAATGCGGAATGGTTCGCAACATCTGAACAGAAGGATCCAAAATCTGCTCAAAAGGGCGGTACAAGCCGACCAACAGCCCGGTTATCAAACCGATGCCTGCTCCAAGCGCAAAACCCAATGCTGCGCGCAACAAACTGATGCCAATATCGCCAAACAACTCCCCTGACTGTGCGAGTTGTTTGATAGACTCGCAAATTTGCAGAGGTGATGGCAGAATGGTTGCGGGAACCCACTGCATACTGCAGACGAACTGCCACACCACGACAACGGCAATCGGCAGGTACGCGCCGCGGAGGGACGCCCATGCCCTCGACGGTTTGGGCTTACGCCGTTCGGCAAAACGCCCGTTTATAGGCGTGTCTTCTTCCTCCAACCGTTGCAGTTCTAAAGTGTTGGCTGGTTGAATGTCCAAGTTTTTCATGTCTTCCACCTCTATTCCGAAAAATTGTTCGCCCCTTTATCGCGGCGCTTGGGTCACGGCTTCACCCTCATTTTCATCCGTGTTCACAGTGGTCTCGAACTCGCTTAAAATGCGCCGCCGCAATTCTTGAAATGGCGCGCTCGTTCGCTTCCGCGGATAAGGCAAGTCGACCGGTATGACCGTGCGAATTGCGCCAGGCCGCGCTTTCATCACGACCACCCGCGAGGCGAGCACAATGGCTTCATCCAAATCATGTGTGACAAACACCATGGTCGTTTGGTTTTGCAGCCAGATGTCGAGCAATACATCCTGCATGTGCGTGCGCGTAAACGCGTCCAGCGCGCCGAACGGCTCATCAAGCAAGAGTATCTTCGGCTCGCGCAACAACGCCCTAGCGATGGCGACACGCTGCGCCATCCCGCCTGACAATTGACGGGGATAAGCTTTCTCAAACCCAGTCAGATGAACCAGCGCAATCAACTCGTTGACTTTCTGACGCACCTCTCGGTTTTTGAACGATAAATCCGCAGCGATATTCTCTTCCACCGTGAGCCAAGGAAAAAGCCGATGTTCCTGAAAAATGAACCCCTTATCCACACCGGGCTTGGCGATTTTCTGCTGACCTAATCGCACAACACCGTCGTACTCCGCATCTAAGCCCGATATGATCTTTAAAAGTGTGCTTTTGCCGCACCCACTCGGACCAATGACGGTGATGAATTCGCCTTGTTCAATCTCCAAATTGATATCATCCAGCACGTGAAGCGGCTTTTCTTCTGAACGAAACGTCTTATTTAACTTTTGGACAAAAAGTGATTCACCCGACTTTGACAAGATGACACCTCCGCTCATAAATGGCTGATGTTCATTTCCCCACCGAGACGCCGCTTTGTCTCTGCAGCAATTTCTCTTTTACCAATGGCAAAACATGTTTGCCGGTGTTGAGCGCCTCCTCCAAATGCGGGTACCCAGAGAGGACAAACGAAGAAATCCCGATGTCCACAAATTCGATGATGTGGTCTGCAACTTGTTCAGGTGTCCCCACAAAAGCCACTGCGCCTCCTCCGCGCACAGCGGACAATCCAGCCCAAAGATTTGGGCCAATGACAAAATCCGTATCCTCGGATTGATGCCACAGCTCATTTTGCCGCTTTTGATTGGTCGCATCTGTCTGCGTCACGCGCGTTTTGGCACGTTCGAAGCCATCCGCGTCCACTTTGCTGATGATTTTATGGGCGGCTGCCCACGCTTCCGCTTCTGTGTCGCGAACGACAATTTGTGCGCGCAATCCGTAGCGAACGGCCCGCTCTACACCTTTTTCGCGCTTTAGCTCAACCAAATATTGCTCGACTTCAGCAATCTGGCCTTCAATCCAAGCCAACGGTTCGGCCCACATCAGATAAACATCTGCCACCTCAGCCGCGACCCGTTTGCCTGCTGCAGAGCTGCCGCCGAAGTAGAGCGGCGGATGCGGCCGCTGCACCGGCGCAGGATAGCTGGCTCCGTTCTCTATGTGGTAGTAGTCGCCGTCAAAACGGGTTTTCTCCGTGTCCTTATAAATTTCATTTCTCCCTCGATATTCTGGCGTCGCAGCATTGATGGAATTGGTCCAAACCGATTTGACAATCTTCAGAAATTCGAGGGTTCGGTCATATCTTGCATCGTGATCGCGCGCTAACGGATCGCCCGTCGCTTCCAAATCAATGGGCGATCCGCCCGTGACGACGTTGATCAAAGCTCGCCCTTGTGACACCAAGTCGAGCGAAGCGCCCATACGGGCCGCCAAGACTGGCGCAATCAGACCGGGGCGCATGGCGACAAGTGGCTTTAGCCGTTGTGTGTGCGAGACAATCGCGGACCCGACCACCCAAGCGTCCGTACAAGCGCCGCCAGTCGGTATCAAGGCAAAAGTGAACCCAGCTTGCTCTGCCGCTTGCGCCACCTGAATCATATAATCCAGCGTCGATTTTCTCTCAGGCGGGACGCCAATCAATTCGCCGTCTCCTGTCGTCGGTATAAACCACCCAAACTCAACGTCTGTTGTGCGTTGCGTGCTCATCTACTCAGCTCCTTTTGTGTCTCCTAAAACAAAAGGTCCCCGTACTTGTCGATGCAAGTACGAGGACCTCCAGCTAACTGGTCGGTTCATCACGCGTATTCAAGAACCACAGCGCATTTCCGGCGTTGTTTATCGGATTAATGAGGTTAAAGCTAACATCAAAATATTCGGTTTGTCAATACACTGAAGTCAATTTGGGAATCGGAAAATGAGCAGCCCACAAAACCCATTTTTCAGAAAAATGATTGACGAGAAAAACGTTCACCTATTATAATTCTCCAATAATCAAATCGGAACAGTTGAATTTCATCTGTTGCCGACTCTACGTAGAGAGGCGAACAAGCATGGGGCTTGTTCGCCTTTTGTCGTGTACAAAGTCACTTTAAGTTACCCGATTGCTTCAGTGACGAGACAAGGAGAGAACATCATCATGAAAAAAATTGTCATCTTATCTGGAAGCCCTTCCGCTTCATCACGTCTGGTAGGCGCTTTAACCTTCGTCCACCAACAACTCGTTGTACAAGGCCACGCCGTGGAATGGGTCAACATTCGCGATCTGCCGCCAGAAGACCTCATCTACGCGCAATTCAACAGCCCTCATATCCAGGACGTGCATCAAGCAATTGCTTTGGCGGATGGTGTGATTGTCGCTTCTCCCGTCTACAAGGCTTCTTACACAGGTCTGCTCAAAAGTTATCTCGATTTGCTCCCAACCGACGCGTTCTCCGGAAAAGTCGTGTTCCCGCTGATGATAGGCGGCACACCAGCACACTTGCTCGCATTGGAATACGCGTTAAAGCCACTGTGCGCCGTGCTCGGTTCGAGAAACGTGTTGCAGGGTGTCTACGTGTTGGAATCTGAGGTCGTCCGTGCCGATGACGGCGAATTTCAATTGGACAGCCAAATCAAACAACGCTTGGCGCAAAATGCGATCGCGTTTGGCGAAGAATTGTTTCATATACAATCACAACCGCTCTCCCAAAAAGCAGTTAGGCAAAGCGTTTAAACGCTGCCCATGATTGCATAACACTCAATGTAGGAGGCGTGGATATCCGTGAAAATCTTTTGGTTTATTCCCACCCATGGTGACGGTCACTACTTAGCAAGCCGACAAGGTGCACGGACACTCAATCTAGGTTACGCGCAACAGGTGGCGCAAGCGGCCGATCAACTCGGCTATACAGGTGCGTTGCTGCCCACTGGCACCTCCTGCGAAGACGCATGGGTTGTTGCCTCCACATTGATCCCCTCGACCAAACAACTGAAATTCCTCGTCGCTGTGCGGCCAGGTTTAATGTCGCCCACCTTAGCAGCAAGAATGGCGGCGACATTCGACAGATTGTCCGATGGACGGCTGCTGATCAATGTGGTCACAGGTGGAGATCCGGTTGAACTGGCAGGAGACGGTCTGTTTTTGGATCACGACGCGCGTTACCAACTGACCGACGAGTTTTTGACGGTGTGGCGGCAGTTATTGTCTGGTGAGATCGTCAATTTCACTGGGACTCACCTGCAAGTCAAGGGTGGTAAAAATGTCTACGCGCCCATCCAAACGCCCTATCCGCCGCTCTTTTTCGGGGGTTCATCCAATGCAGCCCAAGATGTGGCAGCCAAACATGTCGATGTATATTTGACATGGGCGGAACCCATTTCCGAAGTAAAAGAAAAAATTGAACGTGCACAGGCATTGGCCGCCACTCAAGGCCGCACACTCCAATTTGGCATCCGGCTTCATGTGATAGTCCGCAGAACAGAAGCCGCAGCATGGGAAGCCGCTGAAGACTTGATTCGCTATGTAGATGACGAATCCATTCAAGCAGCGCAGGCTGTATTCTCCCGCTACGATTCCGTTGGTCAGCAAAGAATGCGCCAATTGCACCACGGCGACAGAAAATCCCTAGAAATCGCGCCCAATTTATGGGCCGGTGTCGGACTGGTGCGCGGCGGGGCCGGGACGGCGCTTGTCGGGGATCCAAAAACCGTCGCAGAACGCCTAAAAGCCTATGCGGACATTGGGATCGACACGTTTATCCTGTCCGGCTATCCCCATTTGGAAGAGGCGTATCGTTTTGCAGAATTGGTCTTTGAACATCTGCCTTTGGCAGAACGCAGTACGTCATCCTTGCCTTTGGGAGAACTGATTGCCAACACACACATTCCCCCCGCGCACGGCAAAGGCGTTGCCGCCGATGGAAACGCCTAAATGGCTTGGGGGCGTCGTGTACGATTGCAACACAGACGCCCCATCCCTCTATGTTTGATCCCCTTCTAAAAATGCTACAGTTCAATTGGAATCCTGTGTAAAGAACACCGCACGCCACAATAGTCATTTAATGGATTGTCCTGAAAGTACAAATATGTGTCTGGTATGTGTAAAGATCTATCTCTGTTTCATGTTACGGTAATGGTGAGCAAGAGATTGCGAAAGGAGGTTGCGCGTGCAAATTCAATAATGGTGGATATCGACCGATTCCAATCACTTTCATCCTTCAATATGCTCGGTGGTGTATAGAGTGAGGTGAACGTACTCTGTGAAAAGAACGTTTGCATTAACTACGGCGGTTTTGGGATTGTCCATTACACTCACGGCTTGCGGTTCTCCTCAGAACGTGGACTTAGCGAAGATTTCCTCATCCTCACCGCCTGCCCAGCCAAAATATGACCTAGATAGCGCCTTCACCTTCAATGGCTCCTGGCCGATGCCGCCACAGTTTCAAGGAAATCCATATGCAGCAGGCGGCCAAGGCAGTGCACAGCAGTTTGCGTATGAGGGGTTATTCCAAAGCATTCGCTCTACAAACACAATTCTGAACCGCTTGGCAAAATCGTATAAAAATACGCCGACACAAACCATCGTCTATCTTCGCAAAAATGCAAAATGGTCAGACGGTGCCCCTTTGACCAGCAAAGACATATGGGCGTATTACATGCTCCAGCGCACCCAGGTCACGAATTACCTAACCAGCATTCAAACGCCAGATCCGTACACAGTTGTGTTCAACTGGAATAAGCCCGCACCTTTCGGCAAAATGAGATTGCTTCTGATTGCCCAAGACAATCAGGGCATGATTCCTTATCACATCTATGGCAAGTTCGCAGACAAAGCGTATCAAATATTGCAGGAAGCCAAGAAAGAATCGAAAGGTTGGACGCCGAATACCTGGTTTGGCGTCAATCTGTCATCCGATTTGCAGACACAGTATACAAAGAATTACGCAGCGTTCACCTCTGACACGCCAAAACTTCCAATTTGTTCTGGACCATTTGTGGTGAAAGAGGTCAATACCACGGATTTGATCATGACGCAAAATCCATATTACTGGGACAGAAAAGATGTGAAATTTAAAGAGGTTTGGATCAAACAGGTGCAACAGGTTCCTGCGCAGTGGGCCATGCTCAAATCTGGGCAGCTCGACAATTACCCGGGAACACCGCCACAGGACGTGTTGAACGCCGCATTGAAAAGCAACCCAGATATCGCGTTGTTCAAGATGGCGGATGTGGCATCCATTGGCATGTATTTCAACATTCGCAAGAAACCGTTTGACAATGAGAAGTTCCGGCAAGCGTTGGCTTATGTGTTTGATCGCAACAAAATCCGTGACGTCGGCAACATTTACGGCATTGTGCCAAAGTACAATATGACCGGCTTAGTGCCCAGCACATTGAACCAAGCGGTCTCTGCGCCAACGCTCGCCCGGATGACGCAATATACGTATAACCCGCAAAAAGCAGCGACGATGTTGGAACAACTCGGCTGGAAAAAAACAAATGGAAAGTGGCACGATCCCAGTGGCAAAGTTCCTCATTTCATCATCGGCGCCAATACGACATGGATGCCTGGGGTGCTAAGCGGACAGGTCGCAGCGCAGCAATTGACCGATTTTGGCATACCGACGAATTTGATCGCAGCTGACGCGAGCATCGAACCTTCCAATGCGCAAAACGGGAAGTACGATATGTCGATAGATTGGGTGGATGTGACATTTGGCTTCTCGAGCTCTTGGAATTCTCTGAATTATATGTATTGGAGCACACCAAAACAAGAAATTGGGTTTTCGGACGTCATGAAGAATGGACAGGATACGGGCAAACCGAAGGTTGACCTGACGGGGCTAAACGGGAAGCCCTATGACGTAAACGCTTACTTGAATAATTTTCCCATCACGCAAAGCGCCGCCGCCCGTCAGACCATGACCGACAACATGGCCTATGCGACCAATCAAGCCTGTTTTGGTATCAACTTTTTCCAAAATGTCACGGGGGAATGGTTTAACCTAGAGCAACTTGGCAGCGATTGGCCGCAGGAAAATGAGCTGCAAAAATACGGCCGAAATATGCCTGTCCCCACCAATGCCAAGGACAAATTAAAGGTTGCGGAAATGAACCTTGGGTTCAATTCATCTCGGTTGGTTTTTGATTATTGGCCCAATTGATTGTCAGGGATTAGACAATACGGAGTTTATAAAACGCAGTTTTGGACGCTTGGCGATGTTGTGCAACAGACGGCAACATGGCCAAGCGACGAACTGCGTCTTGTATACCTAGACTCTTGCGCTGACAATGCCCAACACAACGACAATCGCGGCGACAATCACCCACAGAAACACTTGGTAGACGTTTGTGCTCGCCTGCACCTGTGTATCTGTCGCCCCCTCGTTTGCCAAGCGATTGGCCACATTTCTCCCTTGCCAAGTGAGGGCAATGATGGAGAACAGGATGGTCGCGCCGCCAATTTGCGTCATCAGTTGAACCCAAAGCGAACTTCCGTGTCCAGAAGGCTGCGTGCCCAACAGGAGTCCCCCGCTGACCAGCATCACCGCTGCGGCAATATTGCCCACCAGTGTCATGACACGCCGGATTTGATTGAGCAGATGACGAATCTCTTTGCCCAAACCACCTCGTTTTAAAAGCGGCAGGCAGATGCCCATAAACAACAAGGACCCGAACCAGACAGCCAGTCCTAAAATATGAAAAAACCAGAACAGATAATGCACGAATTCAATCCCCCTGACCATTCATTCCCTGACGCTTGTTCCACCTTTCAATATACATCGTTTGAACACAGGTGGATGTGAACGAACGCCAAACATTCCCCTGCAATCGTTAAATAGAGGCACAAAAAAGCTGCCTCCAGCTTGGGGGCAGCGCTCAAATCAAATTTTACTTCAGATGACATCCGCCAACTGCGCGAGCAAATCATCCTTCGGTTTGTAGCCAATCAATTGCTTGACCACTTCTCCGTTTTTGAACAACAGCAATGTAGGGATACTCATAATCCCAAATTGGCCAGCTGTATTTGGGTTTTCATCCACATCGATCTTCCCCACGACCAACTTGTCAGAAAGTTCCTCAGAAACTTCTTCCAACACGGGCGCCATCATTTTGCAAGGACCGCACCAAGTCGCCCAGAAATCTACGAGAACAGGCTTATCGGACTGAATGAATGATTGAAAATCACTGTCCGTCACTTTCAGTGTCGCCATGTCACATCTCCCCTTCTGCAAAAACTCCACTGGTATTGTACCACAATACCAAGTCAAATCCTAAATCGCATTCAACGAACCAAATGCGGCTTCAGGAAGGCGCAGTACACACGGACAACTATATCCGAATGTGCGGCGAACGCCTGGCGGACAGCATCGCGAACACGAAGATGAAGACGATCACGCCACCAAAAATGAGGTAAACATTCGAGGTTCTATAGCGAGACGCCATGGTTTGCATCGGCAGCACCCAATAGGTCGAGGACGCGATAAGCAACATCCATGGTTGAATTTCACCACGTACCCGGTAGAGACAAAATGTGAACAGTGCAGCGGCGAGTGTCAGTCCAGCCGTGAGCAGCGCGTCCGTTGTCAAATTCCACGGTGTCATCCAGATGCCTAAAGCTGGAACAAGTGTGCTTTGAAACACCATGGCGCCCGTGATGTTGCCACTGGCCAGCCCGTCCTTTCCTTGCCGGATCCACACGACGCTGTTTAAGGTCTCCGGCAATTCGGTCGCAAGGGGAATGATCAACGCCGAAAGCATAAAGGTCGGCAAGCCCAATTTTACAGCAATCTGTTCGACCCCGCCTGTGAGTGTGTGAGCACCGCCGACAATCAAGGCCAAAGCAATCAGCAATTGGACAAATACGAGCGTGATGGTCGGTTCATCCGATTTCTTTTGAATATATAGCGGCTTCAGTTCTTCGCTCTCCACGTGATCCGATTTATCCCGAACCGTCAACACAAGAAAGATCACATACACGATGACGAGCAACAACGGAACGATACGATGTATCCATGGCAGGGGAAACACGCCTGCGAACAGCGCCAGTCCGTACGCAGCGATGAAACATATGATATCTCGTCGATAAGCGCGATGGTTGATATTTAACACATATCCAGTTTGGCGAGTTCGGAAAGCCACCAGCGCACAGGCCATCACCAACGCGCCAAGTGTAGCCAACAAAAACGGCGCACCCAAAATGCCTCCGATGCCCACCTGTTCAGCTTCGTGCGATCCGCCAAATACTATCGCCGTCACAGGTACAGCTGTTTCTGGAAGCGCGGTCCCCACCGCTGCCAAGACACTCCCAATGGCGCCTTGACCTAACCCTAGTTTGCGTCCCAACCATTCGATGGCGTTTGTAAACAGTTCCGCGCCAAACAGGATCATGACCAAAGAAAAAATCATTTTCACTGCCAGTAACATGCTATCCCTCCCGCACGGCCCGTCCTTACACCGTACGCATAGAGAGAAGTCAATATGAATATTTCTAGAAGATTCGTCTCGCCGTTGTCCATCTGAATCTTACAATCGCCTGACGTTCTTCTACCAGAATGTCACTGATATTGCTTTTCCGTTCCCCGCTTGGCAAACGGCAATTTGGCAAACCACTGCGGCCGCAATCGCCACAGACTTGGCAGAATCAACATGGCGATCACAATCAGATAGAAACAGACAAAAATCAGCCAGGTGTGTGACTCGGCCTGAACCTCGCCTTCGAGCGCGGCTTCTACATAAAGCGGATTTAACGCCAGAAGAAAATTGGACCAGTGCAAGCTGAACAAATCAATCGGATTTTGCTGATACAACGTTTTTAACCCATATCCTAATGCACCAAACACAATCATCATAAAAGACACAGAGCCGTATGAAAGCACCGTACTCCATGTGGATCGCAATGCAATGGTGGAAAACAGCACACATAAAGCCGCGATGACGACAATGGTGAACAACTGAAAGGCCAAAACGGCGACCACTTCCTGCGGAACCGCCCCGCCGTACAAAAAGACCAGGCTGTAGATGGGCAATGTCACGACGACGAGCAACACCATCAGCGCGCTGGAGGACAATACTTTTCCGACCAAAATGCCCAATGGAGAAATGGGCGTAGTCAACAAGACCGCCAACGTTTTGCGCTCTCGCTCGCCGCTCACGGAGCCTGCCGCAAATGCTGGCGTCAGAAACGCGATGACCACCATCTGCAACAAACTCAAACCGACAAATACTTGCTGACTTTTGGTTGGCTGCACGAGATATAGCTGCCCTTGAACGTTTTCGTAGAGCAGAAAAAAGGTCAGACTCACCATACACAGGACGTATCCTGTGACAATCACGGGTGCCCGCAGGGTTCGCATGCGTTGGCGGAACTCTTTGGCCAACAACGGATTACGCGCCACTACATCCCCTCCTGTACTGCCGATAAACGCAAGAAAAGCTGTTCAATATCTGTAGGTCGTTCGGCAAACTCCGTCAAATGAATGCCTGCTTGCACAATGCTGGTCAACAGCATCGCTTGTTGACGCGCAGTCCCGGCGTACAGGACTTCCCAGCCATTCTCTTTTTTATCGACCTGCAGCACTTGCTTATCTTGGGCGAGCAATCTTTCCAGCGATTCATCGGCAACGTCGCCGCGCAAGCGCAACGTTCGGTACGCGTTCGAATGTTCAAGCATCACCTGAATGGCGGCGACCGCCACCATCTCGCCTTTGCGCAAAATGCCGATTTCATCCGCCACCTCGGCCAAATCATGCAAAATGTGGGTGCTGATCAAGATGGTCTTGCCCATATCGCGCAACCCTTGTAACACGCCTCGCATGTCCAACCGAGATTTTGGGTCTAACCCAGAAGCAGGTTCGTCCAAAATCAGCACATCTGGATCATGCATGAGACACCGCGCAATTTCCAAACGCTGCTGCATGCCTCGAGACAACGCATTGACATATGTGTCGCGTTTGTCTGTCAATTGAACGCGCTCCAACAAATCCATCGTACGTCTTTGAACAACTCGCTTGTTCACATCATAACAGTCGGCAAAAAACCGCAGGTATTCCGTGACAGTCAGGCCATCGTAAACGCCAAACGAGTCCGGCATGTAGCCGATGGATTGCCGAACCTCCCGCGGATAGCGACTGATTTCGTGCCCATTGATATAAGCGCGACCCGATGTCGGCGTCGAAAGGGTCGCCAACATCGACAAGGCCGAAGTCTTCCCTGCGCCATTCTCTCCGACCAAACCAAACACGGTTTGCCTTTGCACTGATAGATTCAATTCATCGACCGCGATCATCCTGCCATACCGCTTGGTCAAATTCTGCGTCAGAATCATGGAAAAGCTTCCCCCTGCCCTGGCTCGACATTGGCATACTGGCGCACGAGCACCAGCGTTTTATCGCTGGTGATGTGTTGTTTGTGCAATGGGCGCGCAAGTGTCGGCGTCCGCGCCTCTGTCGTCGCAATCAGCATCGCTTCCGGGTTGCGATCATTGGCTGACACTGGTTCAGACTGAAATTGTGTCAAGTAGGCACCGAGCGTGCGCCCAATGCCGTGCGTCAGTTCGCGGTTGTAAGTGCCGTAATCGGATATCCAATGTGTGCTGTCGCTGGCTGCAATGGCATCCAAATGGACCGTTTGTCCAGATTTCAAGTTGCCGATCTGATACATGTGATCCTGCCAGACAATCGCCACCTGATTCAGCAAATACGGTGTTTGATTGGTCACGCTGCCGAACAGCAATCCAAACGCGCTCGTCAAATTTGTCTTCAATTCACCTTGTTTCACCCCGGCGTCCGCCGTATACATGTAACGCACGTGCCAGCGCCCGACATCGCGAAACCGGACATTTGTATGATTTCCATAGGAAACGACAGCATCATCTTGGGCCACGGTCTCATTTTCCGACATGGGGATGGCCAACGTCGTCGCTGGCATTTGAAAATCAAGTCCACCCGGATAGGGGGACATAAACGCCTGTACAGCATACGATTCAGCACTGCCATCTCCCGTCAATTCGAGCACGCCAACCCCATCCGCCAACAGGCCATTCGGTCGTTCTGCGCCACCAAACACATAGAGGCCAACTGTCGTCACACAACTCACGACAGGCAGTAAAATCCACGCCCAATGCGCTCTGTGGAACCGGCGCAGAACAAAAAACACAACCGGACCAATGATGAAGATGTATAGCGCAAAGACCACAGCAAACACGCGCAATGACGGCACTTTCAACGGCGCTAACGCGTCGCCCACCGAAGTGAGATCCAGTGCGCCGTTTGGGTTGAACAAACCAGGAATTCCATTTGCCGTGGTCTGCGCGCTGTGTTTAAACAAAGCCGTCCACATCAACGGATTGCCTGTCCAACCAAGCAAACTCGGATCCGACGGTGAAAATGTCGTCTGCCAAACGACACCTCGTCCAACTTGAGCGCTGGCCAAGAGAGGTGTGTGATTGGCGGTCGCCCACAAACGCGCGGTTGGTGCTGCGCTGCCTGCTTCCACCGCCAACGTTTGATGAAACGGCGTGCTGCTTTGGGCAAACTCGGCCAATGAACTGGCATCTACGCGCTTGGGTTGACCGGATCGAAATGGCAAATCAGGCTGCCAAGCCGCGGACGCATCGCCAGTGCCCGTCACCAGTAAAATGCCGCCCAATTTCACCCACGTCTGCAGCGCCGTCTGTTGCGCCGCATTTAATCCGTCGAGCGTCGGCACAGAAGCGACCACCGCATCCAAGCCATGCAAGAGATTGACCGAGGAAGGCAACCACGCTGGATCGACCGATACCGGCAACACAGGATTTGAACTTGTGCTCGATCCGGTCAAGAACTGCGTCGCCTGATGGCTATTTGACAGCACTGCCACCAGGGCGACATGGCTAACCGCATTTCCCGAGACATCTGCCACAGCCAGCGACTTGCCCGCTCTATTACAAGTGATGGTGACCCCTTCATTGAGCGCGGCGCCTGGAACCTCAATCTGTTTTTTTGTCCATCCGTTTTTGGGCAGACTGACGGACCAAGTCAACGAGCCACTGACGCGCCGCCCAGATACCAGCACCTGGTTGACACGGATTTTCAACTGTGCTGACACAGCAGCCCCCAGATGATGAATGGTCAATGTCACTGGCACCCAATCATCCTCTTTATAATAACCACCATACCCAACTTCACCGCTCATCTGCGTCGTCGGCTTGTCCTTGGTCGCGGCAAAAGACGTTGTCTGCAAACAAGGAACAAACCACATCAAAGCGGCAGCCATCAAGAGCACCCACAATCTACGAAACAGACCTTTACGCATCTGCCGCTTGAACTGCGCTCTTTGCCGCAACAAAGCGTTCATGCCATCTTCCCTTCAAAGGCCCTTCGGTGCCACATTTATGTACTTTGGCGTCCACTCCCTGCATGCGAAGTGTTCCTTTTTGCACGGTACAATCAGAACGCCATGTTGGTCGTATATCCTGCCTGCTGATGTATTGTCACATCACGTTGAGCTTTGATGACCTTATTGTACTGGTTCCGCTGATTCGCGCAAACCCAACATCAACAAGCCGCCCATTCAAACCATTTCTTAAAAGAAGAAAACGAGATTCGCGACAAATCGGTGGGTAAAGTATGATGTCAATCAGACATGCATACTTTACCACTTAAAGATTGAATTAACGTGTAACCACCTGATTTGTCTGCTGCTTGTGTTGACTCGTTCTCCGTCGTGCTAGATAAATTGCAAATCCTGCCGTATGTGTGGCCAACCGCTGCAACATCTGTTTGTTCAAAAGTTTGCGGGATGGTTTTGCATTCATTTCAATCATGGACACACTCATGTCCTCTTCAACTGCCATATCAAACCCGACATGCCCAGTGTAGGGGTAACGTCTGGAGATGATCTGCGCGACCTCCTTTGCTCGGCGCTCCAATAACTCCAGCGAAATGTACTTTCCCTCGACTTGGGCCAGCCTGCGCACATATTCGATATCCAACAGTTCGCCGCCCGCGATGAGATTTGTCACAACGCCGCCGACTGCAGCCATCTTTGGCACAATGCCGATCAATTGCCAATCTCCATGCA
Source organism: Alicyclobacillus fodiniaquatilis (assembly GCF_042678105.1). NCBI lineage: Bacteria > Bacillati > Bacillota > Bacilli > Caryophanales > Alicyclobacillaceae > Alicyclobacillus > Alicyclobacillus fodiniaquatilis. The sequence continues at coordinate 48,034 of NZ_JBHUCX010000099.1, read as the reverse complement.
AATCCCGATGCAGGACAACGCGAAAATCAACTTTTCGTCCACGCACCGTGATCAAACGCAACTCGCGTTGAATCAAATGCGCGCGCTTCAATCTTTGGTTGATCCAGCGCCGAAACTCAGCTTCGCTCAGATGCAAGCGCACTTTCCCGTTTTTTGTTTTGCTTCGATCCAATGCAATTTGATAACGCCCATTGGACATCTGTTCAACTCGTGCGACATCCATGCCGCCATAGCCGCCGCTCGGCTTAATATAAGCGGTCCCCCAAGCCCGAATGCGGGCCATGGCTTGCTCTGCATCCTGCAGGCGCTCGGTTTGCGGTGAGTAGTCCGCTAAATTTTGTCTTTTGAGGATCTCCACCATCCTCCATTTACCGGGAAGCAATGGATTAAAAAGCGGGATGTTCCGACTTTGTGCCGCACGCCGGAGTGAAGCGGTGTATCCTGCTATCGCCAAATGGACAAACACATTTTCGTAAATGACATCTGGCACTTCGACACGTCGTTTCACCCAGTCTCCACTTGGCCGCGAGGAGTCTCTTGGCAGCCAGGCATCAACATATCCACGTGACCAATTCACGGCATGGGGATGAAATAAATACAATATCGCGCCTTCTCGAGCCGCCGCTGTGGCCAACCGCACATAATGCACACTTGGACGAATCACTTTCCCGTTTGCAGTGGTCCTTCTTTTCGGGACCACCGTCGTGGCTACCCCTATTTTCACCGGTCCATTTGCCATTCCCATCACCTCCATGCACAACCCAGCACATTATATGTTGGAGGCAAGAGAGAGAGCATGTGTACATGTCTAGAGGAGTGAAGCTTTGTGTTGAGAAAAATATGCAAGGGGAAACTACATCGACTCTCCGTAACACAAGCCGATTTAAATTACATGGGAAGTATTACGTTGGATCCACTGCTCATGCGGGCTGCTGACATCCATCCGTATGAGATGGTCCAAATCACAAATTTGGCCACAGGTGTCATCTGGCAGACATATGCCATTCCTGGTGGTGAAAACAGTGGCGCAGTTTGCCTCAACGGGCCACCGGCAAGGCATTTTCAGCCAGGCGACACCATCATTGTCCTGTCACTCGGATGGATGGATGACAAAGAGTGGTCAACGTTGGAGGCGAGTGTGGTGTTTGTAGATGAGGAGAACCACATTACGTCAGTCGTCAAACATCGGCCTGCCAAAGAGATGCCTCTGGAATAGCTATCTTTAAATAAACAAGCAGGCGGTGCAATCCGCCTGCTTGTTTACGCCCGATGTTCCACGGTGACTTTGGTGTGAATGCCGCCGCGAATTGTGAAGTCGCCAACGACTTTGGCGTACCGCGGTTGGCTGACGCTGACAAAGTCGTTTAAAATCCGATTGATGCAATCCTCATGGTAGTTCGCTTCATTGCGAAAACTCCACAAATACATTTTTAAGGACTTGAGCTCAACGATTTTTTCCGCTGGCTGATATTCGATGTAAATGGTCGCAAAATCCGGTTGGCCTGTCATTGGGCACAAAGTTGTAAACTCCGCACAATCCATTTCCACTGTGTAAACTCTATCTGGATGAGGATTCGGCACTGTGATTAAATCCTTGGTTGGCTGCGTCAACATGGTTGTATCACCCTCATTCTGAAAATCGTCGTTACCTCGTACCAATATACAGACCTTGTCATCTGTGCGCAACGCTTAAAATTTGGCCAGCGTGCAGTTTCACCCTGTATCAAGCCTGCGTCGCTTGATCGCTTGATGGTATGCTATCCTCAAACATAAGGCATGACCAGAGACGCAATTCGAGAAAGGAAGACTTTTTTGCATCTGCCAGACGATTTTATCAAACAGATGAAACCACGCTTAGGCGAGGCTTGGGACGCGTTCGAAGCGGCAATGCATGAACCCCACACACGCGGCGTGCGCTTCAAACAACACACTGTAGATACACAACTGGCCACACAGATCAAAGCCAATATTCCGCCTTCCATCGTCCCATTGTTGGAACAGCCCGTCCCATGGACGAACACAGGCTATTATATCGATTTGACTGCGCCTCTGGGCAAAACCATTCTCCACGAAGTGGGCGCATTTTATCTGCAAGAACCTTCAGCGATGGCCGTGGCCGCCGCTGTCAACGCGCAACCGGGCGAATATGTGCTCGATCTCTGCGCCGCGCCTGGCGGCAAAAGTACGGCGCTTGCAGATCAATTGTCCGGCAAAGGAACGCTTGTCGTCAATGAAATCCACCCTGCGCGGGTGCGCATCCTGGCCGAAAACATCGAGCGCATGGGCGTCTCAGCGGCTGTCGTCCACAATGCGCCAGACACATTGGCGCGCGCTTGGCCGAACGCGTTTGACGCTGTACTCGTGGATGCCCCTTGCTCTGGTGAAGGGATGTTTCGCAAAGATCCCCAGGCGATTGCCGCCTGGCAACCTGATGCCCCGGAAATCTGCGCGCGACGTCAACGCGAAATTTTAGATCAGGCGGTCCAGCTATTGAAACCTGGCGGCCGCTTGATCTATTCCACTTGTACGTTTAATCCACAAGAGAATGAACAGATGATGGCTTGGTTGGAGGACGCACATGGTCTGACCCTCATCGACTTGCCGGATTGGCCAGGTTGGACAAGCGGTTGCCCGGATTGGGCGGACGGTCGCCCGTCGCTTGCCTTTACCCGCCGTCTATGGCCGCATCTTGCGCGTGGTGAAGGACATTTTGTCGCATGTTTGACGAAACCAGGGCACCTTGCGACACCTGCCGCAAAAGAGACGCAAACGCGCGAAAGGAACGATAAAACATGGCTAGACTGGCTCACTGCGCAACTCCATGAAATACCTGCGCCATGCTTATCGCCGATCGAACATAAAAATGTCTTATTCAGCAACGAGTTGGGCCATTTGCCGCTACGAGGCGTACGGGTGTTGCGCGCTGGCACACCACTGGCGACCAAGCAGAACAATCGTTATATCCCACAACAGGCGTTGGCCTTGCGCTTGCGCCCAGAACAAGCAAAACAAGTGATTCAACTGGACGCGTCAGCCGCAGCGGCTTACATCCGCGGTGACGCACTGTCTTATACGGGCGAACAGCGAGGTTATGCGCTGGTCGCATACGAGGGATTTGTCCTAGGGTGGGTCAAAGCAGTTGCAGGTCGACTCAATAATCTTTATCCCAAGGGATGGCGAAATAGTCATCTAATCTAAAACGCCTAAAACGAGAGGCGCTCGTAAAGCAAAAGCGCAGTTCTGGGCAGTTGGGGAGTGAAATTCTCTGACGATGCTGCATTTCCTGTGTAGAGCAATACTATCCTGAAAATCAAGTCGATACCCTGGTGCTGCGCCATCCGCGATGCTCCGATTGACTGGCATTTTCATGGTTCTGCTGGTGCGGGATGCATCACGCATGGCGGTCTATCCTGAAAAATCAAGTCGACACCATCGCGGCGCGCTATTCGCGCTCCTCAATTGGCTTGTTTTGCACAGTTCTGTTGGCGCATCGACGTGCCAGCAAGACGGCTTTTAGGAGGTTGAAAAAGAGGTGTCAAACACACGGAAAATCAGCATCTTTGGCGCCGGCGGAACCGGTGGCGCCATTGCCCAGTTGCTGACAATGCGGCAATACAGCGCTGTGGCGCTCATCGACATTGCTGGGGATCTCGCCATCGGCAAATCCATCGACATCGCCCAATCTGGTACGCTGTATGCCAGTGACACAAACTTATTGGCCGGGGAAGAGCACGAACTCGCCAAAGATTCGGACGTCATCATCATCACAGCCGGCATCGGACGAAAACCTGGACTAAACCGCGAAGATCTGCTGGCAACCAACGCAGATGTCGTGCAAGAAATCAGCCGCGCCATCAAGATTCTCGCACCCAACGCCTTTGTCATTGTGCTCACCAACCCGGCGGACATATTGGCCCGTATCGTCCTTGATACGACCCAATTTCCCGCGCACCGCGTGATGGCGCAAGGCGGTATTCTCGACAGCGCCCGGTTGGCCTATTGGATTGCGCAACTGGCAGGTGTCTCGCGCACGCACGTGCGCACAATGGTCCTTGGCGGTCACGGGGATCATATGGTGCCTGTACGCCGTTTCTGCTCAGTGCACGGTGTCCCCGCCACAGACCTCTTGTCCGAGGATGCCTGGCAAACCGCAGTTGCACACACCCGGTTTGGCGGTGGGGAAATCCTCGCCAAATTCAAAACGCACGGCGCCGCCATCACACCCGCGCACGCCGTCGTTGCCATGGTGGACGCCCTTTCTTCCCAAACGCCGCAATTGCTCCCCATCTCGACACAAAGCCAGGGCGCCTACGGACTCGCAAAAGATGTCTTCATTGGCCTGCCGACAAAGCTATCGATTCGCGGCGTTGAACAAGTGATGGAATTGCCCCTGACAGAGACAGAAATCGCACGATTGCGCAATTCTGCCCAAGCGATGACAGAAGCGTATGAGACTTGGCGACAGCATCAATCTGAATAGATATAAAAGCCAATACAGGTCTTGCGCCCTAATTTTCCGGCCCGAACCATTTGGCGCAACAATTGGGGCGGGCGGTACTTTGTATCGCCCGTTTCCGCAAACAGCGTTTCCGCCGTTGCGAGCAGGGTATCCAGCCCGACCATGTCGGCCAAGGCCAAGGGACCAAGCGGATGGTTCGCGCCAAGACGCATCCCTTTGTCGATGTCCGCAGCAGTCGCCAGCCCTTCCTGCAACACAAATATCGCTTCGTTTAACATCGGCACCAAAATGCGATTGACGACAAACAGCGGTGACTCTTTCACCTCAATGATCTCTTTGCCCATGCGCTGACACACTGCCCGAATGATATCCATCGTCTCTTCGCTGGTCTGATTGCCAGGCACCAATTCCACCAACTGCATCATGGCCGCGGGATGAAAAAAATGCATGCCAGCCACCAACTCTGGTCGATTGGTCGCGCTGGCAATTTCCGTGATCGACAAACCAGAGGTATTGCTCGCAAAAACAACGCCTTCTGGACAAATGGCGCTCAACTCGGCAAACACCTGTTTTTTCAGTTCCATCCGTTCAGGCACAGCCTCTATTACCAAATCGCTTTTCGCCAATGCATGAATATCATCACACGCGCGAATCCGTTTGAGGACGTCCTCACTATCGTCCTGACTGATAAACCCCTTCCGCGCCGATCCGGCCAGGCGTTGACCAATATAAAACAGGGCGTCGTCCATCACCCTAGCGTTCGCATCGTACAAGATGACGTTGTAGCCTGCTACAGCCGCCACTTGCGCTATACCGCTTCCCATTAAACCAGCACCGACAATGCCGACATTTGAAACTTTCACGGGCATCCCTCCCCGTTCACTATTATGTCACAAAAACAGGTCTGGACGGGAGTCTTATCCTGAAAATTACTGACCGCTGTTCACCGCACACATATATAACATTGACACGCGCTTCTCCGTATGCCGCATACGAACAAAATTCGGCAAGACAAAATTCACAACCGCCGTTTACACGCAACGGATCGTACATATATTTAATTATTGAATAAGATATGTTAATATCAATCTAAATATTATTTAGAGGTGAGTTAATGGAACGTCAAGTCCCACTACGTTGTCCTGCTTGCGATTCCATGATGCAAGTCACAGAGTTGACCTGCACAACCTGTGACACACGCGTGCAAGGACACTTTTCTGTCAGCCCGCTCCTGCATCTGACCGCACAACAGTTGGCCTTTGTCGAAGTGTTTGTTCGCTGTCGCGGGAACATCCGCGAGGTGGAACGAGAACTGAACATCTCTTACCCAACCGTGCGCGCCCGTCTGGACGAAGTCATTCAAGGGCTCGGCTATCAGACGACAGCGGCAGAGATGGAAGGAATCGACGTCATTCAACAGTTTGAAAACGGTGAGCTCAGTTTCGAGCAAACACTGGATAAATTGAGAAAGGGTTGAATCCTATGCACGAACGACGTAAGATCCTCGAACTGGTGGCACAAGGAAAGTTAACGCCCGAACAAGCAGAACTCCTCCTTGAAGCGCTACAAGACAACGCGCCGCCGAAAACAGACAGCAAAATTGCCTGGGACAAGGCGACGGCAGAGTTGAAGACACTGGGCTCGCAAATGTCGAGCGTTGTGGCGCAAAGCATGTCCGAGCTGCGACGCGGTTTGGAAACCAACTTGAACAATCTATCTTTTCGCGAACATATCGCCGCCTCGTACGAGCATGAGTTTGCACCCACCGTTCAGTCGCTGCGCATTGAAAGTCAAAATGGCCGCATTCGCGTCCAACAATGGACACAGCCGCACATTCGCATTTATGTGCAAGCTGATGTGCGCGCAGACGAGCAAAATCGGGCGAAAGATATTCTCACGCAAGCCGTCCAAATCTCCGACACTGACCACGATGCCAACATTCGTTTTCTCGATAGATGGGAGGGTACGCGCATCCATGGCGGCCGCATTGACGTCTATATGCCGGAACAGATTGAAAACTTGGAACTCGAAACAAAGAACGGCTCCATTTTTATCGATCACACCCGCGCGGACAGCATTGAACTCGACACCTTGAATGGCACCATTCACATTCAGGCCGCCCATGCGCGCACATTGCGGACAAAGACCCAAAATGGCGAAATCCACCTTTATGACACCATTGCCGACTTCACACAGCAGTTGCACGCGGAATCAAAAAATGGCGCCATCAAGTTGCGCGGTTTGCCTACATTCACAGCCGTGCACGGCCAGGCGAAAACGAGCATCGGCACCGTCCATGTCAAGCACGCAGGGTATACCGCATATTACGAGCAGGAGCATCGCAAAAATGCGTGTACGTTCAAGCCGAATGATGACACGCTGTTCAGCGAACCTGTGACTTCTGTATATTTGGAGACAAGGAATGGGAATATTACCGTGCAGTAATTCCAATTTGGCGATATAAGACCAAGGAGGATGGACTGTGCGCACTTCTGAACTCTATTTTGTCCTCGCCATTTTGTTTGCTGCACTCTTGACTTGGCGTCTGACAGGAACATTTCGCAAAACAATGAAACAGCCTCGCTCCGTTCGGGATGACGAGACAGATGAATAAGCGGGATCGACAAGAGGCGGCAGAACAAAGAATCAGTTCTCCGCCTGTTTTTTTGCGCGCATATCGTCCTCTGCCACCACTTCACGCGCCCCTGTGACTTCCATGACCGTGCCGTTTATCTCTTGGCTATCTGGATGACAAAGCCAGGCCACCGTCCGTCCGACATCCTCACCGACTGGCGGACGCAATCCCGACTCTGTCACTTCACCCCTCACATCGGCAAACGCACGCATTTTGTTCTGGCCGCGAATGTCCCCAGGGCAGACCATATTGGCGGTAACGCCATAATCGCGCTCTTCGCGCGCGACCGTTCTCGTCAAGCTGACAAGCCCGGCCTTTGCAGCCGCGTACGCCGAACGATACCGCCAACCGCGCGCGCTGCCCACGCCTTCATAACCTAGCGTCACAAAACGGCCAAACCGCCGTGTGCGCATCTCCTGCACCAGTTCGCGATACAGCCAGAAAAAGCTCGTCAGATTGCCGTCGAGCACGCGCCGCCACATATCGTCATCATAGTCCGCCAACGCTGTCCGCTCGAATACAAATGGCCCAAAGCTATGGACCAGTGCGTCGACGTGCGCGAATGTGCCCTTTGCGATGGCAACCGTCTCCAACACCGCCGCTTGATCAAACAAATCACACTGCAATGACAGCGCACGCCTGCCAAGCGCGATAACGTCGCGTTCGAGCGCCTGGGCTGAAGTTTGACTCTTGCCATATGTAAAACACACATCCCAGCCATTTTGGGCAAGTGCCATCACCATCGCGTGCCCGAGCCCTTTACCTGCGCTGGTGACCAATGCCACACGTGACATGTTCGCTCTTCCTCCTCCATCGGCAGAAAACCCGGTGTTAGGCCTGCCCGTGCTGCATGTGCCGCGCTCCGCCGGCATCACGACGAACAGGCCTGTCCCAGCCATATCTTAAAAACAGGGAACTGACTCACGCAGCCAGTTCCCTTTCACATACCATGAACATTTACCACCAATATGGACCATAATACCAAGGACTTAAAGCCAGCGCGAAAGCCCAAGGAATAAAAAACAACGGCCAAAACACATGTTCCGCGTCCAGCTCTCCACCAGCCTCACCAAGCGTCTGGACCGTTGCCTGCTGCGCCGCACTGGTGAGTTGATTGCCGTTCGCCAGACGCAAATACATGCCATTGTCGTCCACATGATGCAAAATGCCGCGATGCACACCGTAACGTGAACGAACCACGACCGGCCGCCCAATGTGCTGGTGTGCCAAAGATCGAATAGACATCAGTAAAAGCCCCCTCCCTGCGCATTTGCTTTACATTACGGCGCAAGGCGAGGGGACGCGTGGACAGTTGTACTGATTGTGAGAAACTAGGCGTCGTACTCGATAATTTCCACCGATTGAATAACCGTCGGCTTGACCGGCTTGCTCTGTTCACCCATTTCGCTCCGCTCAACAGGTTGCCCAGCAATCGCCAACACGGTATCCATCCCAGCGCTGACCTTGCCGAATACGGTGTAATTCGGCGCTTGATTCAATCCCTTGCTGTGCTCGCCTGTACAGACAAAGAATTGCGATCCGTTCGTATTTGGACCAGCATTCGCCATTGCGACAATGCCTGGTTGATACGGATGAGCCGGGGGCAATTCATCCCTGAAACGATACCCCGGTCCGCCGCGACCCGTGCCTGTCGGATCACCGCCTTGAATCATAAATTCCTTGATGACGCGGTGAAAAATCACATCGTCAAAAAAGCCGTCACGGGCGAGAAAAACGAAACTGTTGACCGTCATCGGCGCCTTATCCGCCAACAGTTCTATTGTAAAGTCACCTTGATCCGTATGTACGATGGCTTCATAGCGCGCGCCCGCTTGCAGTTGCATTTCTGGCGCTTTCTCATACTGCTTGTTCTCTGCCAAATCACAACACCTCTATCTGTCGCCGAACCCTATCGGCCTGTAGTGCTCCTAGCTTACCACAAGCATGTTGCCCTCGCCATGTACGCGCTTGCAGACATTTCGCGCGAAGAAGTACAATGGCCTAGGAGGTGGAACCAATATGGAGTATCGCAGACTTGGCAAGAGTGGACTCAAAGTATCGGAAATCGCATTGGGGAGTTGGCTTACATACGGCACCGTCACAGAGAAGGAACAGGCCATTCTCTGTGTCAAACAAGCGTATGATCTCGGTATCAACCATTTTGACTGCGCAAACGTATACGGTTCAGCACCACACGCCGCTGAAGCGGTCATGCAAGAAGCGCTGCAACCTTATGCGCGTGACAGTTACATCATTACGACAAAAGCATATTGGCCGGTTGGTCAAGGCCCAAATGACAGAGGGTTAAGCCGGAAACATATCTTTACGCAAGTTGAGCAGAGCCTCAAAGCACTTGGCGTCGACTATGTCGACATCTTCTATTTCCATCGTTACGATGAAAATACAGATTTAGAAGAGACACTGCGCGCAATGGACGATTTAATTGCCCAGGGAAAAATTCTTTACGGCGGTTTGAGCGAGTGGCCAGCGGATCGAATTGCGGCTGGTGTGCAATTGCAAAAGGAACTGCGCTTGCGTAAATTCGCTGCAAGCCAACCTGTTTACAACATGTTCAACCGCTATATCGAAAAAGCGGTCATTCCAATTTGCGAAGACGCCGGCATCGGTCAAGTGGTTTTCTCGCCGCTCGCCCAAGGCATCCTGACCGGAAAATACCGCAAAGGACAACCCGCGCCAGCAGGTTCGCGCGCGGCTACGCCTGAGGTGAAAAATTTCCTTGAAAGGTCCTTGACTCCTGAAACCTTGGATAAAGTAGAACGTTTGAGCGAGATCGCCAATAAAGCTGAACTGAGTCTGTCGCAACTGGCATTGGCGTGGATTCTCCGCTTGCCAAACATCTCCAGCGCGCTGATTGGCGCAAGCAAACCAGAACAAGTCACGGAGAACGCAAAGGCGTCGGGTGTGAAACTGGACGACAGTATCATCGCTGAAATCGAAACACTGCTGGCATAACCATCGATATGATTTTGAAGGCGCCTACCCATGGCGCCTTTCTTCAATTTGCCGACTCAATTGACTTTATGCCACGCGCTTTGGCATAGCTGGCATTTTGGTTTATGATTATGCAGAATACGGCAAGTGCGTGTATAATCTCTAATATGTGAAAACAACAGTAACATAATCTGTAAGTGAAATACGCCAGGGGTGAATCATATGAAAGTGCGCAAGGCGGTCATCCCGGCTGCCGGGTTCGGTACGCGTATGCTGCCAGCCACGAAAGCTGTGCCAAAAGAAATGTTGCCAATCCTCAACAAACCCTGTATTCAATATATCGTCGAAGAAGCGGTATACGCAGGCATTGAGGAAATTTTAATCATTACAGGTCGCGCCAAAAAGGCAATTGAAGATCATTTTGACAGATCGCCTGAATTGGAATTGCATCTCGAACAAAGCCGCAAGGCAAATATGTTGACAGAAGTCAAAGCGATTTCCGATCTCGTCGACATTCACTACACGCGTCAGAAAACGCCGCTCGGCTTAGGTCACGCTATTCTGTGCGCCAAATCGTTTATTGGACAAGAGCCGTTTGCCGTGCTGCTCGGCGATGACATCATCCAATCGAACGCACCTGTCACACGTCAATTGATGCAGCAGTACAGCGATGAGAAACGCGCTTTACTGGGCATTCAACCTGTGCCTAGCGCGGATGTCTCGAAATACGGCATCATTGAGTCAAATGAGCCCAATGCCAAGCAAGATGAGGTCATTCAGGTCAAACGGATGATTGAAAAACCAAGCGAAGCAGAAGCACCGTCAAACTTGGCTGTGCTTGGACGCTATGTGTTGCCGTCCTCCATTTTTGATGCACTTGAAGAGACACCCATTGGTCATGGGGGCGAACTTCAACTGACAGATGCAATTCAAAAATTGGCGGCGCAAAATTTGGTGGATGGGTACCAATTTACCGGGATCCGACACGACATCGGCAATCTTGAAGGATGGCTCAAGGCCAATCTTTCATTTGCGCTTGAAGAACCCAAGCTGGCGGAGTCAATCCGTGGATGGCTTTCAGATGAACGCATTCGCAGTCAACTCGCTGCGCTGTGATGTTAAGTCATCAGCCCCGCATCGCTTGTGGCGATGCAGGGCTTTCATGTGGGTGCTGAAATCATCAAACTAGCCGCTCATCATTCAAATCTCCGTTTGATGAGTGGTCATTTTGCGTTGCAATGCTACAAACACATCTGGCAGACGCATCGGTGGCACTTCAATGGCTGTATCCGCGCGGACAAAGTACAGATATGCCCGGACGGGCTTGGTCCTTGTCAAAGGCTTCAGCGCTTCAAGATACGTCGCCACTTGCGCGGTGTACTCGTTTGCCTGATTGACCGCCTCAAGCTGATTGACATTGTCCGTTTTGTAATCAATGACAACCCACTCGTGCTCCTCCTCTATCAGGCAATCTATCACCCCTTGCACCACAATCGGCATTGTTCCATCCTGTTGGTGAACAGGCACGTCAATGCGATGAAAAAATGGCTGCTCGCGATAAATGTGCACAGCTTCCCGCATGCGTTTGCCTAATGGCGATTGCAAGAAATTCGTCGCTTGCTGCACGTTGACCACACGAGCTGTCTCTTCGGCCAACACCCCTCGTTTCACCAAGTCAGCCAATGCTGCCATCACATCGCTTGGCGTGTCGCCAATCGGCAGCGGGACACGCTGCATAAATTGATGAAATGCTACGCCTTCTTCCCGCGGCGTCGTGGTGTCTGGCCGGACAAAAACCGGATCCTCCAGCAAAGACGCAGCGGCGCCGCGCGCTGGACGCTGTTTGTCGTTTTGCATCAAGGCGACATGCAACCTCCGCATGTCTGTTGCCGATACCTTGCCATACAGCGATTGCACCGCCTCTTCTGCATCCTCGATGATGTGAATGGACGACACATCTGTTGCAACTGCGGCCGCATCGGCGATCAATTGATACCAATCCTGAATGGCCTCATCCGCGGCCGATGTGTCTTCGCGCTCCACATTTGGCAAATTCGGATTGTGCATTTGTGCGTTATCGTCGACATACACCTGAAAATGAACGTCCCCCGCTTCTGTGGACCACACATGCCTGTCCCAAACAGAACCATCCAGCAGGCGATGCACCGATTGTGCCTTGGGGTGGCGCAAAAAAACGGGTAACAGCCAATCCATATAGGATTTTGCCTGCATGAACGCGCCAGGCAAAAGCGCCTGTCTATGCTGGTCATGCGCATATAAAGCCACATCCAATTTTTTAACCAGATCTTGCGCCGACCCTACCAAAATCAGCCGCTCCCTCGCACGGGTCAACGCGACATAGAGTATACGCGCCTCTTCCGCGAGTGTAGCACGCCGTTCTGCGTGCGAGACAGCAATGGAAGACATGGTATGCCAGCGCTGTTGCGTGGCTTGATCATAAGCCACGATGCCCACACCGTACGTGCGGTTCAAATACATGTCCTCTTGTGTCAATCTAAACTGTTTGCCTAGGTCTATGACAAACACCACCGGAAACTCAAGCCCTTTACTGCGATGGATGGTCATCACCTGCACAGCGTCCTCTACGGTTGGCGTGGCTGCGCCAAGGTCTAAATCAGCCGCATCCTCTCGTTCACATTGCTGGACAAAACCAAACAAACCCGCATAGCCGGTTCGCTCATCATACGCGCGAGCCACCTTGAGCAGTTGTGCTACATTCGCCCGGCGGGCTTGCCCCCTGGTCATGCCGTCAAAGTATTGAAGGCATTCGGTGTCCACCACCACTTGCTGCAACAGCTCACAAACACCGACACGACGGGATTTCACGCGCCAAAGCGCGACACGCTCACATACCACATTTGCCGCGCTCTTCAACGCTGCCAACGCATCTTTCGAAACGGAGGGTAACAACGTTTCCAATTCTTCGCCAGCTTGACGCCGAAGCTTATTCAGTGCATCCCAAAACGACCCCCGATGTACAAGGCGAACCGCAGCCAACATGTTCTCATCCCATCCGCACAGCGGGGAACGCAAAAATGTGACAACCGCGACATCGTCCTGTGGATTGTCGATGACGCGCAATGCCGCCAACAGCCATTTGACTTCCAAGGCGTCGTAAAATCCTGTGGACGTGCTGGCCGTCGCATCAATCCCCCGTGCGCGCAGGACATCTAACACCGTGTTGAGCGCGCCTCTGCCGGATCGCAACAATACAGCGATATCTTTCGGAACAATTGGCCGCATGAGCCCGAGCGACTTGTCCCAGACTTGAACGTTGTCCTGCGCCAACATCTCATTGACGCGTCGAGCCACGACTTGGGCCTCACGCTCAATGGCGGACAGATCTACTTGTTCGTTCGTCTCGGATGATTCATCATCCACCTCATCATCACGCGTAGATCTTTCCATCAGGTGAACCTCTACCAAAGCAGCATCGTCTGTAGCGGCTCTGGGATAGCTCGCTGCGCTGACCATGCGTGCGTGATCATCATAAGCAAAATCGGTCGTCTCTTCGCGAAACAACTGAGCAAATGTAAAATTGATAAAGGAAACGATCTCGCGCTGACTGCGATAATTCTCAATCAGATCTATCGCCAATCCGCCTTGCCCAGCCTGATACGCCCCGTAACGGCGCAAGAACAGCCCAGGTTCGGCCATGCGGAAACGGTAGATGCTTTGTTTTACATCGCCAACGGCAAATAAATTGTCCTGGTTTTGTGTCACAATGTCCACCAATGCATCCTGAATCGGACTGGTATCCTGGTACTCATCGACAAACACATGGCGAAAGACATGCTGCAACCGCGTCGCCTCTCCAGCGTCCGGGTGCTTCAATACAGCGAATGCCAAATGCTCTAAATCGTTAAAATCAAGCACCCCATGCGCCTGTTTATGCGCCTCGCTTTCAGTCAACAAGTCACTTGTCAACTGACATAGCATGTCGACATGTGGTGACAACTGCACCACGTCGGCAAGCAGCGCCGACTCGCCACGCACGACAACTGCCGCAATTTTTTTGATGATTTTGTTGCCTGCTTCGCGCAATGACTTCACTTGCTGTGCCTCGCTGCCTTTGTAACGAGTGCTTGGCGATTTGCCCGAAATCCAGAAATACAATGCATCCGCTGCCGCATCGATATCCGCCGCGTTCACGGCGGTCTTCGCTTGCTGCAACCGCGCACAGGCCTCCTGCAGCCACGCGCTGTATTTCTCAAGTTCCTCAATGTGGAAGGCGATCTCAGCGGCACGTGTGAAGTATTGATCCGCCATTTCGAGATTCTCGTCTATCCACGCATAGAACGGAACCGCCAGCGGCGTATCCGCCAGTTTATCCGGATTTGCAGGATACGCTTTTGCGACTTGATGCAACCATTCATTAGGCGAAACCTGGCTGCGAGCCAACTCATATAGACGCAGCAAGACGCGAACCAAGTGACGGACATCAGTCAACCGCAACTGGACCATCATCTCACGCACCGCATGGCTCGCTTCACCCGCGAGCGATTGCTCCACAATCCGTTCTGCAATGGAGATCAACTGCACACGGCGCTCATTCTCGTCCAACAGGCGAAAATTTGGCGCCAAATTGAGCAAAAGCGCGTTGCGTGACACGATATCCAGACAAAAGCTGTGAATGGTGGATATCTGCGCTTGCCACAAGGCTTCTATCTCACGGCGCAGGCGGGCGAGTTCCGATGACGCCTGCCGTTTTTGGGCTTCTGCCATGCGCGCATGCAAGCCATCGGCGAGGCGCTGTCTCATTTCCCCTGCCGCCGCTTCCGTAAACGTCATGACCAGAAAATGTTCAATATGAAGTGTGGCATCTGCCTCCAGCAACTGCAGCACACGTTCCACCAACACCGCTGTTTTGCCGGATCCCGCCCCAGCCGAGATCACCAAATTGCGATTTTGCGTCACAATGGCTTGCGATTGCGCACTAGACCATTTCAAGAGGATCCCTCCTTTGTTTCAGACACAATTTCGTCCATCCGCTTTGGCTGAAGCCACCTGTACACCGCTCGATGATCTGTCGACTCAAAGTGGCAAACACCTTGAAACGGACATGTCCTACAGGCAGTGTCTTGGTGCGAGTACAGATATGGTCGAACTGGGATCTCTCCAGCCAACAGGCGTGACGCAATTTCGCGTATGCGCGTCAATGTCAGCGTGATCACTTGCTCCCACTGCGCTTGTGTCCAAACTTTGGCCTGTTTGCGCAACGTCTGATCCTGTTTGTAGACCTCTGCGAACAGATCTGATTTCCCTGCCTGCAGCGTATCATCCATCGCTTCGATGGCGTCTCCATCCAGGTGCATGTAACCTTCGGCGCGCAAAGCGCGTCGCAGTGTCGTCAAGGCTGCATCCTTTGCAAGCGGCGTCTGTGCAATCGGCAATTTGGCCAACAACGGCATATAAAACGCGCCAGCCGGCTGTGGCGCCCCGTCTTTGCCCAAGTAGGCTTGAACAACCGCAGTGTACAAAATCAGTTGCAGTTGCAGGCCATAAAACATACGGGTGGCATCGAGGCGTTGCTTGGCCCCGCTCTTGTAATCCATGATGCGAAACCACGTTGTCGCACCGTCCTGATAGGTATCCAGGCGATCCACCCGACCACGTAGTTGAACTTCTGCGCCATCTTCCAATGAGAGCGAATAATGAAAGTCATCCCCTTGAATGCCGAACGACCATTCCAACTGCTTGGGCCGAAATTTGCTGTGACACGCGTGCAACCAGAGCACCTCTGCAATCGCCTCTAACTGCAACCGCAAATCGAGCGCTTTTGCCAGGCGACTGGGCCGCTGTTGAAACAATGCATGCTTTGGTGTCTCCAACTGTGTTTCAAACACCTGCTTGGCCAAATTGACCATCTCATCACGCGTCAGTGTCTCAAACTGCACATTTCCCGTTCTTTCCTGGTCCACCAGTGCAAATACCGTATCATGCAGCAAATTTCCGACATCGGACGCCTGCATGCCATTTAACTGCAATGGTTCAACATTCAAGCCATAGCGAAGGAAGTAGCGATATGGACACGCCGCATATGTCTCGAGACGGTGTACGCTGGTGCGCAGCGGCTGTCCGTACAACGCAACAGCTCGCGCTGTGTCGATACACCCTGTCGGCAGGTGATGATAGAATCCCTGCAATGCCCTTTTTAACACCGCTTGGCGCGCCTCTGTCGCGGTAAACCAGTGTGCGATGGCTCGCATGCGCGGTTTGCCAAGCAACTGTGACACAACTGCTGGTGATTTGTCTTGCGCCAACTGTTGAATCATCCACTCAACCGCCGTCGAGGCGCGAATGACAGAGACTTTTTCCTCGTCTTCCACGCCGATGATGGCCCCCGTGTCGACCATTTCGCTGTTTGCGCCAAGCATGTCGCGCAGGTGTAGATAGTACGGCGACGGCTGCCGCTGTGCACCGCCGTTCATCGACGCAAAGCTGACGGTCAAGCGCTGTGATGCGCGCGTAAACAACATGTATGCAGCGGCGCGTTCTGCAGCCATCAACTCCGTTGTCGTCCATCCCAATGGCACCCCGAACAAGTGATGGAACATTTCACGCTCCTCGTCTTGCAGCAACCCGCTCGGCGAGATTTTGGCAGGCAAGGCGCGCTCGTCCAACCCCAGCACAAATACGTGCTGTTTGGTCCACATATGCGCGTGCGCGTATGTGCTGATGAACACCTGATCCACACCGCTCGGAATACTTGTTTGCCGTTCACCGACAAACGCGTCGCGCACAAACTCAAATAGCTCTTCACGCAAAAAAGACGCATCTGCATACACGCTCGACAAATCGTTCAAAAGGGCGACCACCTGCTGCCACGCTTGCTCGTGTTGGCTGGCCAACAGCGGGTTGCGCTCACCGTCCTCACTGACGACCAGAGCGGCGACCTTTTCCTTCGCCCCCACGCCTGTAAGCAAATCCCATAGCGCATGCGCCAACTTGGCTGGCGTGACAATCGCACCAGCCAACGCTTGAGCGAATGGTTCCAGCACTGCGCGCAATTCGTCTCGCAACTCCATCGCGCGCGCATCCTCGCGAACTGCATAGGCCATCCGAACTTCATCTGCTTGATCCGCCGTAAAGCGCCAGGATGTATCTGTCAACCAGTTTGACTCACCAGACACGTTATATCTCCGAATATAGATATCCAACCAATCCGCATCCCGCTCGGACAGCGGACAATATTCAGTGCGTAACAGCCGCGCGATGGCATCCGCCGAAAATTGGTCAATGATAACGCGCATGGCAGCAAGACAAAGCTGACCGAGCGGGTGAGCCGCAAGCGGCGGGAATGCATCTATCGCGTGCGGGATCCCCCACTGCGTGAAGGCTTCCTGCAAACGCGGGCCATCCTCAGCAAGGGATGGCACCAATACCGCAATATCCCGGTAACGGATCTCACCGTTCGCAACCGCTTGTAAAATCGCCTGCGCCGCGGCTGCAGCTTCACCTTGTTCATCGGACGCCTGCCAGAAACGGACACTTTTGGCGACATCATCGGACGCTGGCACAGACCTGTGAACCACGCCGACAGCACGTTTCAAATTCGCTTCGATCTCGGCTAGCGCTTTGGTCTTAAATCGTTGTGTTTGCGAAAACACCTCAACTTCAAATGGCAAGTTTGCTTCCGCTAACCGCTCCACCAATTGCAGGTACGTGTAGGCGGCTGTTGGCACATGTGCGGCAAGCGAATCTGAAATTGCAGGCAACAAACGCGCAAGCGGTTCTATGACAACTTGTTTGGATAGATAAGTGGCTTTGTTGTCGCGCGCTTGCAACACAAGGGGTTCAGACAGTGGCAGTACGAACGTCATTCGCTTCACATGTTGAGCAAGCGCGATGCACAAAGCGAACTGTTGCGGTTCCAGTGCCATAAACCCATCTATGTAAATCTCAGCCTCCGATAGCCAAGGAATCGATGCGACCACTTGCGCCGCATCATGGAAGCAACGAGCGGGATCAAAAAAAGCGCGTTCGTCGAGCGCTTCTCTGTAGCGGACGTAAAGCAAGCACAAGTCATGCAGTTTGCCGATGAGCGAACGCCCTGCATTTGTCCGCATTGTCGGCAAGTCGGCTTCCAAAGATGCCGCCGCTGCCTCCAAAGCGCCCTGAAGCGCATCTAAATCAACTTGAAAACGAGTCATTTCATCAAACACTGCCAGGACCATCTCATGAAAGCCGCTGTTCGCTTGCACGCGCTTCAGTGGTCCAAGCGCATCACGCACCTCTTGATACACCGAGGCAAACAACAGTCGTTTGCCAACGGCATTGATGGATTGCAACTGGTTGACACCGGCGCTGCTGCGCACGCGTTCCGCCAAGCGGGTCATGGTAATCACTTCGGGGCGGAGTACAGAGTGAACTTGCTCCATCAGCATTTGTTCAGCGGCAAATGCAACGTCATCCGGCACCACCCAAAAGATTGGCGCTCCCAACGGTTTTTCTGCTGTTGTGACACGCATTTCTTCGACAACTTTCCATGACTTTCCGCTCCCAGTGGGCCCCAGCCAAACGCGCACGTCTGTCAAACCAATTCCTCGCTTTCGTTCACGATGCTCACATTGTGAACCACCTTAGATTGAAACCTGTCTTTTAAGAACCGCTTGTGGCAAGTGAGATAAATAATCGGCTGTTGTTCAGCTTCCATGGCTAATACTTCGAGCATCTGCTCTGTACGGTCATCATCGAAATTGACGAGTGGATCATCCAAGATAACAGGCAAAATAACGCCTTGTGTTCGATATTGACGAATCACAGCCAAGCGCAAGGCCAGAAAAATCTGCTCACGCGTGCCTCTTGATAAACGATTCAAGGCCCAGCTTTGTGAAAATGAATCAATCACGTACAGATTCTGCAATCCATCACTGCTGAGCGGAACGCCGATTCGTCTGTACTTGCCGTGAGTGATAAGCGACAACAATTCACTGGCGTTGGTGAACACAGGCGAGTTTTCCCTTGCCTCAACCAGCCTTCGCGCGGCCCGGCTCAACGCGCGGGCCAGCGTCAACGCTGCAAACGACTGCTTCAATCCTTCCGCTTGCCCCGACAATTGCGCGATTTGCCAGCGCAAGGACGCGCCGTCTTGGCTCGTCTCGCTCGTGGTCAAGGCGTGATTGACCTGCCACAACGCCTCCTGTGTCTCCTTCACTTCGGCCTCTAGTCGCTCAAGTTTGTTCTGCAGTGATGTTTGCTCCAGTTGTATCACGCGATGTGAATTGGACTTCACATGCGCGACAACACGGGCTGCAAACCTTTCACTGGCACAAGCGGATAACAGGCGGTTGCGGACAGTTTCCAGCGATTTGTGCAAGTCCAACCGCTTCTCTTCACGCTCTAAAACCTGTTGAAATGCCTGCTCATCAGAAACGTTCAACTGCCGAAACACGGACGTGATTTTCTCTCGCAATTCCACTTCAACGAGACAGCGATTGTCAATGGCTGTCTGCAAATGCGCGAGATTTGCCTGAAGCGATTGCCGTCGCATCGACTCCTGCAAAGCCTTTTCCGCCAACTCCATCCATTGATGTACATGTGCGTGTAACTGAGCGAGTATATCAACGGCAACCTCCGATACATCCGGTGTGACTAAGGCGCCATCCATCAAACCAAGGTCAAACGGTGGCTGCGCCTGTTTGCGCAGCCACTCTGCAAACGCCTCGCTAAATCCCGTCCAAGCCTGTTGGGCCTCGTCCATTTTTCTTCGCGCCAAATCACGCTTGTCCCGCCACCTCACATACATTCGACAAGCCTCCGAGATTTGCCGCAATTGCGCCGTTGTCCACAGCATACCCGAACTGCCGTGTTGAGCCAATGAAGCCTTGTACGTCTGTTCATACGACAGCAAATGGCGCTGCAGTGCTTCGAGCTCCGTTTCACGTAAGCGCCGTTGCGCCAACGCGTCTCGCCAAGAGGATACGCTGGCCAAGGCGTGATCGACCTTGTGCAATTCGTCAGTCGAAGTGTGCACTTGCTGCTGCAGGCGTTGCAATAACGATCTCGCCCCCTCTTCCGACCAGTCCTGCCAGCGGATGGTCGAGAGACGCGGCGTGGGGTGCTGTTTTTGCACACTGCTGCGCACATGCCTAGACTGCTGCCATAAGAGCCAGGCGAGCAACGCCAACGCGGCTGTCAAAAACCCGCTGACGAGCAGCCAATCCCGTTGGAACGCCTCCACGGCAGCACCGGCGCCTAAGAGCAGCACAGCAGCACCAGGCACTCCCATGTTCGCCTTCGCTACCCCGCCTGCGTTTCCAGCCAAAGACGGCACATCCGCCAACCAGTCTGTCACGCGCTGCGCGTCTCTTTGCACGGCCTCTCGCCGTTCTTTGATTGTACTCATCTGCTGATAAAGTGCTTGCATCGAGTCTTTTGGCGTTTCCAAAGGCCGATTTGCCCGTTGCGCTGCGCAGTAGTCTTCTGCCTGCTGCTTTTGCTGTTGTTCCCACGCAGTGGCAAAATCGAGTTGTTGTTTTGCATCTTGCACTTCTCGCACCTGCGTCTCCCACGCCTGCGCAGCCTCAAAGAGCCCAGCCGGCAACTCGTCTCGTCCGCCAAAAGACAAAATTTGTTCGTTTGTCCAAGTGCCGGGCACCTCTCCCCGCACCCGCATGAGCTCCCGTTCCGCCTCATCGACAGCCTGCTGCATCTCACGCCATTCGGTCAACACATATTCCATGCGTGTCAACCGCTGATTCCACGTTTCAAGATCACCGCGCACGTCTATCCAAAAAGCCGGTGTGGACAGCGCTTCAAGTTGCTCATTCATCGCCGCCAACTGTGCATTTTGCTCCTTTTCCAGCACAGCTGCCTGTTCCAATTCCACAAGCCACACCGCGGCTTCCGACCAAAGCGAAAATGCGCCTGTCGGGCATGCCCCCAACGCCGCCAAAGCCTGTTCCAACTCCACAAACGCCAAGACCGTGTCCCACAACTGAAGCGAACTGCAGACAAAGCGATAAGCGATGTCAACCTGTTTCATCTCCTGCGTCAGTTCCGTCAACTTCAGCGTCAACGCATGCTTGGTATTCACCGTTTGTCTGTACCACTTTGCGTGATCGTGACTTTCACGCAATTGCCGAGTCAATTCGGCCTGCTTCCGCTGCAGGGCATTCAGCACAGGTTTGCTCGCCCGCTTGCTCGGATTGTAAATTTCCTTGGCGCGTTTCTCCAAATCGTTTTCGAGCGCATACGGATTGATAAGCGGCGCCTGTAAGCCGAACAGTTGGCTGGCAAGTGTCGAAGGCGCATTTGAAAAATCCACCAAATCAGCCAATTGCACGGTAAAAAACGTTTCGTATAAAACTTGCTCAACACTGGCCAATTCGGGAAAAGCGCGAACAAGTTCAGCTTGTCCGGTCGCCTGTGTTCCATCCGCAAACGTCAGTCGCGGCGGACGGCGCCGCGCAAGACTCCGTTCGAGCGTCAGCAAAGAACCATCTTCCTGTGCCAAACGCAATATCACGTGCGCCCCTGTGTCAAGCGACGGCCCCCCCTCTGCCAAGTGAACCTGGCCAAACAGAGCGCCGCGCAAGGCTGCCAACAGACTCGTCTTTCCCGCTTCATTGGGGCCGTAAAGCACGTTGAGCCCGAAGGTGGAAAAATCGAGCGTGGTTCCGTGATATGGCCCTACTTGATCAATCCGCGCAGATTTTACCCGCATGCTGTTTCCTCCATTCTACCAGCTCTCAAACCGGCTGTTCCGCATTCATCGCACTTAACAGAATTTGTCTGGTCTGCATGATCACATCTGCCTTTTGCTCCGCCCCGCTCGCCAGTGTTTGCATGACCAGCTCTGCTTCTGGAGAGTCCAGCTCTGTGAGGATCTCAGCGATGAAATCTTCCGCGTTTGCATCCATCTGCTCCAGCAACCGCAAAAGCGCGCCGACATAGCCATCTGACTGTTCCCAGACATGCCAATCCAATTCCGCTTGACACGCCGTCGTGTAGCGATGAATCCACAGCGGCCACCCTTCGTCATCGGCGGCCGCTTGTAAAACAGTGCCCGTCTCTGGGTTTGCGTACAGCGCATGAAGCGGGGTGTAGCCATGTAGATGAAGATGTATAACTTGCGGTGTGCTCGGAACAATCCCCCGATAATAAGCGCGAATGGACTGCCACACATCCTCTAATCCTTGACTGTCACTGACATCGATGGATATTTTCGTCCATTCGACGCCTGCGGTCGGGACAAAAGTCGCCACACAGGGCTTCGTCGCCTCGACGTCGATCAGCGCCACACCGTGTGCGCCAGTCTCTGAACTGTCTCTGCCCTGCGGTGCGCCGGGATAGAGAATCAACGGATGCTGTGGATGCAATTCCGCATAGCCGTGCAAATGACCAAGCGCCCAGACGTCAAAACTGCTTTGTTCGGCCAATTGACGCACCGATGCCGCTGCATAAGCGGCATGACGGCCGGAACTTGGCCCCACCTGACCGTGATAAAGGGCAACTGCCACATCGATGGTCGGCATGCGATGAAATTGAGCGACCTGCGCACCGTACAGTTCTGATGACACATAACTAAAGCCACTGAATTGGACGTTTAAGCTGTGAATTTGCAAGCAGATATCCTGAACATCGGTTGTGTTGTCAGGCGCAGCCAACACATGCACATTTTCCGGCCAGGCAAAGAGCGGCGCGCGCATGCTTGCGTCATGGTTACCATGCGTCAAAACCACCATAACGTCTGCCTTCGCAAGGCGTTTGAACTGGCGCAACGCTTCGTACTGCGCCGACACCGGCGGATCCGGCGCATCAAACAGATCCCCCGCAATGGTGACCACATCGACATGTTGTTCCAACGCCACATCCACAATGCGCGCCAAAACTTCGTCAGCCGCTCGCTGTAATATCGCCGTCCAACTGTCCGGAACCTTTTCGTACAACCGCGTAAAAGATGCGCCTAAGTGAAGATCAGCCGTATGTAGGAAGCGAATCCGCGACAAAGTCATCCCTCCGAAACCAAAACACATGTTCGCGTTGATTTCGACGTCCAGTCACATAAATCCTTGTTTCAAACGAACATTCGTTCTAGGAGACATGTGAAAAAGCTCTCTAGTCGCACACCACGATGCACAATTGGGTGTATGCACACATATAACGAGTTAAATCACAATTCCGAAAGGAGACGGCACGACGATGCAAAGCAGAACACTCTCTCACGTACCAACTCGTCAGATTTCTGCCGCCCGAATTTTGACATCGTCCGGATTTGGCTTGCTGTTTGACGCTTTTGATGTAGGCCTTTTGTCTTATGTCTTGGTTTCACTGGCCAAACAATGGCATTTGTCGCAAACCACCACTGGACTGATCGGCAGCGTCAGCATGATAGGCATGGCCGTCGGCTCGGCATTTGCGGGTTCGCTGGCAGACAAATTCGGACGCCGTAACATTTTTCTTTGGACGCTTTTGATTTACAGTGTGGCCACAGGATTATCGGCGCTTGCCACAGGTGTCGGCATTTTCTTTGTCCTGCGGTTCTTCGTAGGGTTGGGCCTCGGCGGCGAACTGCCTGTCGCAACCACCTATGTGTTGGAGTCATCGCCAGAAGCCGTGCGCGGGCGACGCGTCGTATTTCTGGAGATGTTCTGGGCATTCGGCTCCCTGGTCGCAGCGCTCATTTCGTTCTTCGTCATCCCATCTGCAGGTTGGCGCATTGTATTCTTGATTGGCGCCATTCCAGCGCTGTACACCATCATATTGCGCTTGGCTCTGCCAGAAACGCCGAGATACCAAAACATCAACAAGCGCCCATCCATGGTTTCGGCGCTCAAAGAAGTGTGGAGTGAGGGAATCGCCAGACGCTCCGTCGTAACGTGGATACTCTGGTTAGTCAGGAACCAATTGGGGGTATTACATTTATCCTAGCGCACCAGGAAGCCACGTCACCACGCCCTGCATGTCAAAGATTTCGCAAAGAAAGATATAGGACACGCCGATTTTGTCTTGTTAATCAGCAACAATTGGCGGCAACGCTTTTCCGGTCTCCATATAGGTCTTCAAATTGCTCAAAATTGCCGGCCAGCCGTTGTTGTATCCGTAGAATCCCTGGCCTTCCTCAAACCAATCTTCTGGCAGTAAGTTCTCATGTTTCAAAGTGAGCTTCACGGTCGTCTCATCTATGGATTCAATGTCGAACGTGACGCGCGTGGGCTCTTCTCGCTCCGTGACATCACCAGGAACACTCCATGTGTACGATAGATGCGTGTAGGGATTGGCCGCCAGCACTTCACCGAACACATCCAAGTCTCCATTCGGTCGATGGTAATGCACAGGCGCGCCAACTTGCCAATCTGATTTGATGCGTCTACTGAAGAAATATTGAGACGTAAACTCCCCCTCCGTCAGTGCGCGCCAGAGTTTTTCCGAAGTGGTTGCAATATATGTCACATAGAGATAGGTGTTTTGATTCATGTTGGTTCATCCTCCTCAAGTTTGGTTTTTAGTGCATGCAATGCTTCCATTTGCGCACGCTCGTACTTGTGAATCCAGCGCACGAAAATCTCGTGAATGGGGACTGGATTCAGGTAATGATGCTTTTCTCTCCCCCGCCACTCTATCACCACCAGACAGGCCGCTTCCAGGATTGCAAGGTGCTTTGTCACAGCCTGCCTGGTCATGTTGAGGTGTTCGCACAGTTCTGTGAGGGTCTGTCCATTTTTTGTGTACAATGCGTCAAGCAATTGTCTGCGGCTGGCGTCCGCCAAGGCTTTGAACACGTTATCCATGTGCCCATTATACGCAACCAACCGGTTGCATATCAAATGCTCGAATGGACAAAAGAAATATAAGCGCCTGCAGCTAGAACTCGTCATCCGCACACGCTTTTCCCAAGGTGAAACATAAGATAATCCATGATGCTTTACGGACGGAGTGGGGTTATGAATGAGTCTACACAAGTCACGAAATCAGATCTGTTTCACGACGCCATCCTCCTCATTACAGGACTCGCGTTGTTTTTCTTTTTCTTTTTCATGCCCTCGTAAAGGAGTTGAACACCAGTGCGTATCGACAACGCAAATCAAAACGAGATCAATCGAGCCACCAACAAGATCCGGGATGCGTTTGGTATCGTATCTGTCACTGGTGTTTCCATATTGACATTGTATGCCATCGTTAAGTTGACACCTGTGTGGAAACGGTCGCTTGACGAAGTGACTCAAGCACGTACATCCAAGACGGTGAGACAAAAATGAGCTGGTTTCCACAGGTATCGCGCGTCCAACTCGGACAAATTCTCGGACTGCTCTTCGTCCTTGGATACATGGATATCAATGTCGTCACTTTTCGAGCAAGTCAGTTTTCATTCGTCGTACGAGGTCCCTTGTTTACCAGATTGACAGCGGGGGGTCCTCGTTATCTACGAAATCCCGCCAACTCGCCCCGAAAAAGCATTCCGGCAAAAGCCTATATGCAAATAGAGGCGCTTCTCGCCTTTTTGCTTTTTACAAAGCAAGCATATGTCAAGAATCCGACCGTCGTTGGCGCTGGCATCGTGTATTCGATTCAATCCGATTGGTTCCACTTCCATGCGTTAGAGCGCATGCTTGAGGAAAGAAAGCACAATCCTCTTGATCGAATTATCCTCACGCTCCTCAATCTAGGCGTCGGCTGGGGACTGATGCAAAACACATTTGGCATCACAGGAACCGCCATTGCACCGTTTCCTTATTCATTAGGCTTTTCCGTAACATCGACCTTGCTGCAAAAAGCCAATTACAGTCCGTCTTCGCCAGGACTTACAGCCCTGCCGAATGGCGGGCCTATCTACAAATTATTCAATCCAATCATCGGTTTTCTACTTGTCATTCAACAGTTGTACATTTACAGCGTTTCCATCGGCAAAGGCGGCAGCATTGTTCTCGGTGTTGCGGGAGATCTTCTCACACTGAAGAGCATCCCCAAACTACTAAACGACAAACCTGATCAACAGGACGA